>JANRJZ010000240.1:0-14358 GCA_033763675.1 Gemmatimonadota bacterium | reverse complement strand
TGGCATTCCGGGACCTGAGCCCGCTGGTGGGAAACCCGGCCTACGACGCCCTGATCTCCCCGCAGCCGTTAGTCGGCCCCCGGAACTAGGCCAGAAGGGTTTGCAGGAACGCCCGCATCCCCGCCGGGGCGAGGATCTCCGCCTCCGATCCGTACTGCAGCACCTCACGCACCAGCCAGCGCTGATCCGCCACCGGGAGCCGCACCAGGTAGCGGCCGTCCGGCCCATCCTCCCCGTCCGGGTACCGCTCCCGCAGCCAGCGCGCCACCCGCTTGCTGAAGGCGATGGTGGCCGTCGGGACCGGGCCGGCGCTCAGCAGGTCCTTCGCCTGCTTGACCAGGCGGAGGTCGCGGCGCGGCACGAAGCGCTCCGGGAGCAGCTCGGCCTCCAGCACCCGCTCCGCCCGGAAGTGCCGGCCGCCCCGGGCCGCCTCACACCAGGCCACGAGGTACCAGACCCCACCGGCCTGCACCACCTGGTGCGGGTGGACCCGGCGCTCGGTGGTCTCGCCGTCCGACGCACCGTAGCGGATCCGGAGCTTGCGCCGTTCGTCGCGGGCCCGCCGCGCGAGCGCGAGCACCCGCGCCACCTGCTCCCCCGGGGTGGGGCCCAGCGCCCAGGCCCGCTCCACCTCGGCAGGTTCCGGCGCGGCGCCAAAGGTCTTCCCAAGGCGCACCGCCAGCCGGCGGCCCTCCCGGGTCCCCATCAGCCCGATCAGCAGGGCGAGGCTCTCGTCGCGGCTCAGGCGGAGCGGGCGGCGGAAGGCGCCACGGCTCCCCACCGTGAAGCCGTCGGCGGTAAGGGCCACGCTCAGGCTTGCCAGCCAGTCGCGGTAGCCCTCGGTCAGCTCCACCAGCACCTGGAGGTCGGCCCGCACCTCCGCCTCCGTCACCCCCATGCTGCGCGCGGCGGCACTGAACCGGATGGGTTCATCACTGTCACGCTGTGACATCCACGCGATGAGATGCACCAGCCGCTGGATCTGGGTTTCGGCGAGGTCGGCCATGGGTCAGCGGTAGAGCGCCAGGACCCGTGCCCGCAGGTCGGCGAGCGCGGCGCGGAGGTCGGCGGGTTCGAGGAGGTCGGCCTGGGAGCCGAAGGGCAGGAGCCAGCGGAGGAAGGCGTCGGGCGCCCGCACGTCGAACTCGAGCACCGCCCCGCCCTCCCCGTCCACCGCCTCCACGACGCGGCCGAGTCCCTCGGCGATGGTCCAGCGGGAATGGGGAAAGTTCAGCCGCACCCGGGCGGGCACCGGCGGGGCATCGGAGAGCTCCCACGGGTTGCGATTGAGGTAGCGGGAGAGCTGGAAGTCCGGCGGGACGGTGAAGCCGCTCCCGGCGCCCGCCTGCACCACCGCCACCCGCATCCGATCGAGGCGGAAGACCCGGAGGGCGTCGCGCTCCCGCGCCCGCGCGATGCAGTACCAGTGCCCCCAGCAGAGCATCAGACCATAGGGTTCGATGACCCGGTCCTCTTCGGCGTCGCGACCGATGCTGTAGTACCGGCACCGGACGGCCGTGCGCCGCTCCAGGCCGTCCCGGAGCGCCTCGAACACCCGGGCGAAGCCGGCGGCAACCGGGGCCGTGATACTGTGCTCCTCCTCCCCGGGCACCACGCCGGGAAGGTCGAAGCTCAGCTTGCGGAGGGCAGAGGCGGCGGATGGACCCAGGGGCGATGCGCCGAGCGCGAGCACCCGCTCGGCGGCGCGCCGGAGGATGTCCTGCTCCGCGGTACTGACCGGGATGCTCTCCAGGGTGTAGGGCCCCGGGGAACGGACGCGGCGCGGATCCACGAGCGTGAGGTATGGCAGGTAGAAGTCGCGGGTGTGGAGCTGGTAGCCCTCCACCGGCATGCTGGTGTGGCCGGCCTCCACCTTGGTGGGCTGCGGCTCGATCACGATGCCCAGTGCCTTGAGTTCCTTCTTGTCCCGCTCGAACTTGCGGCGCACCGACTCCCGCTTCGCCTTGTTCCGCCAATCCCGCTTGTAGTCGTCCACCTGGCTCAGGATCTCCTCCCGCGGCACCGGACTCCGCCGGTCCAGCAGGAAGGCCAGCAGGTTGAGCCACCGCTCGGCCTTGCTCACCCGGCGCGGGTGGCGGGAACCGGCAGCGCGCCCGGAGGAGGGTGCACGCGCCATTCAGCCCGCCACCCCGGGGCACCATCCCGCGGACCGGAAGCCACAGAAGCGGCACTCCTCGGGGTGCGCGGTGCGCCCGCGGCTGCCATCCCCGATGGCCCGGAGCATCTCCCCCTGCCGCCGGCGCGCCTCGCGCCGGTGCTCGTCGGTGATCATCTCGGCGTATTGCATCCCGGCCTGCGAGAACTGGAAGGCGAAGCGGGACACCGGGAGTCCGCTGATCGCCTCCGCGGCCGTGACGTAGGCATCCCGCTGCGGCGCGTAGTGCGCCGCATGCGCCCCGGCATCTCCCCGGGGCACCCGGCCGGTCTTCACGTCCAGCAGCACGATCCCGTCCGCCAGCGGCGCGGCCAGGTCCATCTTCCCCTCGATCCGGTCTCCCCCACCCACCAGGGCGATGAACCCGAGCTCCCGCCGGGCCCCGGGGGCATCGGCCAGCGCGCGATACTCCGGCTGGGTTTCGACCGCAGCAACCTCAGTCCGGATCCGGTCCCGGTACTCGACGCCTTCCGTGGTACCCTCCGGCGGCGCCTCGGGATCGTGGCGGCGGATGGCATCCTCGAGCAGCAGCTCGAGTTCCGCCTCCTCCCGCAGCCGCTCCAGCACGTCGTGCACGATGACGCCGCGGCGCACCGCGTCCTCCCGGGCCCCGCGGCCTCCCTTGATGGCCGGCTCCCGGATCCCCGCGACGTATCGCAGGTAGTGCCGCTCCGGACACCGGCTCCAGGCCAGGAACTCGGTGGCGGAGTGGCGCAGCTGGCCCAGCGGCACCGGGAGGCGCGGCAGCGGACGCGCCAGCGTCGCCGCGGGATCGAGGACCGTGCCGGCCACGGGCGCCGGTTCGGCATCGAGCCCGGCGGTCTGGTGGACCCGGCCGGTGAAGCTGCCGTCCTGGCCATCGTAGTGGAACCGGCCGCCGCCCCGCGCGATCCGCGACGCCAGCTGCGGGACCAGCTCGGAGGCCGCGGAGCCACTCGGCTGCTTCTCGAGTTCGAAGCCCGAGACGATCAGCCGGTCCCGGGCGCGGGTCGCCGCCACATACCAGAGCCGCTTCCGTTCCGCCCGCCCTTCCCGGCGGAGCAACTCGGTAAGCGCCTTGGCCGCCTCCGCCGCGGCGGGGTCCTCCGCTCCCTCGATCAGCATCCGGTCGCGGCTGAGGAGCAGGCCCTCCGAGCGGGTGGCCACCGGCTGGCGGGAGAGGTCGGCCCAGAAGACCACGTCCCACTGCAGCCCCTTGGCGCTGTGGATCGAGGTAATGGTGACGACGTCGTCCTGCTCCCCGAACAGCCGCGCCCCCCCTTCGCGATCGAGGTGCTCCCGGGCGGCGCGGAGCTGCCGCACGAAATCGCCCACTCCTCCCTGCGCCGATGCACGGGCCAGGCGCACCAGCTTGCGGACGTTCGCGATACGCTGCCGCCCGTCCTCCCCGAACAACGCGAGGTGGGCCAGGTACCCGCCCTCCACCAAAAGCCGCTCCAGCAGCTCCGCGGTGGGAATCCGGTCTCGCAGGGCGCCGAAGCGCCCGAGCAAGGCGAGGCCGCGTGCCACGAGCTCGGCCTCGCCGCCCTGGTACCCGGGCAGCCGGTCCCACTGCGGGCCGCGTCCCTGGAGCGCGAGTTCGAGGAGGGTCTCGTCCCGGACACCCACGAACGGGCCCCGCAGGAAGCCGAACAGCGCGATGTCATTGCGCGGGTCCCGGATCGCCTCCAGCGCCACCAGCAGGTCCACGACCTCCTGCCGCCGGTAGAACCCCTCCTGCTGCAGCGCGTAGGTCGGTGCGCCGACCGCCTGCAGCGCCTCCTCGTAGATCGCGGCGGAGGTCCAGGACCCGAGCAACAACGCCATGCCGCCCCACCGCCCGCGCTGCTGTCGCAGCTCCAGCGCCCGCGCCGCGATTACCGCGGCCTCCCGCCGCCGGGCATCGTCGGCGCTGATTTTCTGGCCGGGGCCCGCCGCCGGGTGCAGGATGAGCTCCACCGCCTCGTCGGCGGGTCCATCCGTCCGCGTGGCCCGGACCGACGCGAATGGCACCTCGAAGTCGGCCTGGACCCCGCCGCTGATCGGGAGGTCGAGGACCGGCCCGATTACCGCGTCCACGAAGCCGAGCACCGGCGCGACGCTCCGATAATTCCGCTCCAGCGGAATCACCCGCCCGAACCCCTGGTCCCGAAAGTCTCGCTGCACCCCGGTCCAGACGGTCACGTCGGCCTGGCGGAAGCGGTAGATGCTCTGCTTCGGGTCGCCGACCAGCATGAGGCGGGTGGTGTCCGCGCGGCCCGAGGCCGGATCGCCGAGCAGGTAGGCCAGGTCCCGCTGCACCGGGTCCACGTCCTGGAACTCGTCCACGATGAGGGTATGCAGTCGCCGCTGCAGGACGCGGCACACCTCCGGCAGCCGGAGCAGGTCCCGCGCCCAGAGCAGCATCCGGTCGAAATCGGTGGCCCCGGCATCGTCGAGGCGACGGTGAAGCCGTGCCAGCGCCCGGTCGGCGAGCGCCAGCAGGGCCTGCTCCCGCGGACCGATCCTCCCCGCTCGCCACGCGGGGCGCCGGTCCGCCTCGCGGAGGAGGCGCTCCACCCAGCCGGCCACCCGCTCCACCCCACGCTCCGCCAGGAGCTCCGCCAAGCCCTCAATCGGCGCCTCCGTCAGTCCGTCGATCAGCGCCTCCTGCACGACCTCGGTGGTGAGCAGGCGGCTCTCGCCCTCTTCCAGCACCGCGAGACCGGGGGCGCGGCCCGCCCGCAGCGCGAACTCCCGCAGCAGGTCCCCGGCGAAGGCATGAATGGTCCCGATCCGCGCCGTGTCCACCTGGAAGGCTTCGGCGTGGCGGCCGGCGGTCCGCAGCGCGTCGCGGACCTTCTTCCGGAGGTCGGCGGCGGCGGCATTGGTGAAGGTGATGGCGGCGATGCGATCGAGGGAAACGGGCGCGGGATTCCGCTCCCCACGGAGCGGCACGCCAAGGAGGTAGAGGATCCGTCCGACGACGGTGCTGGTCTTGCCGGTGCCCGCGCCCGCCGCCACCAGGATGTGACGGTCCACCGCCCGCGCCGCGTCCCACTGGTTCGGGTCGAGGCGCACCGGATCGGCGTCGTGGGCTACCACGCGCGCCTCCGCGGCCCGCCCGGCACCCGGCAGATATCGAATCCGTGGCACCAGTCGGGGCAGTCGCAACTGGGCGGTGGCGCCGCGGGGAACTCTCCGCGACGCACCGCCGCCACATGCTGCGCCGCGCGGGTGAGGGCGGCGTCCATCCTTGCCTGCGCGGCCGGATCCAGCTCGGCCTCCCGCTGCGGCGGCTCCACCTGGTAGAGGTTCAGGCTGTGCACGACCTCCTGACCGCGGAGGGCGCGATACTCCACCCGCGAGACGGCGTGTCCGGGGTGGAGCTGGGTGAGCGCGTGAGCATACAGCGGCAGCTGCAGCACCACGCCGTCCGCCCACGCCCGGGCATCGCCGCCGCCGGGGGTGGAGCCCTTGCCGGTCTTGTAATCCACCGCGGCGACGAACCGGTCGGAGGCGAGCCGCTGGTCGCTCCCGATCTCGACCCGGTCGATGCGGCCGCGGAATCGGAAGCGGATCCCCTCCCGCTCCAGCGTGATGTCACGGAAGGTGACCTCATGCGACATCACCGCGGTGCGGACCCGCCTGGGCGCATTCCGCTTCCGGGTATCGGGATCGAACGAGGCTTCATGCTCGCTGGCCTCCCACGCCAGGTAGCCCTGCAGCAGGTCCAGCAGCTCCTGCCGCCGGGTGGCCCGGAGCGCGGCGTGGCCCAGCCACACCTCAGGCGGGAGTGCGGCGATGGCGGCGTCGAGCGCCTGCTCCACCCTGGGCAGGAGCCCGGTGAGGTCGGACGCCCGGAGCAGCACGGGCCCCCCACGCTCCCGCGCCAGGCCATCATAGACCAGCTGGAGCGCCCGATGCAGGATGGTGCCGCGGGTGACCGCGTCCATCCCGTCCTCCGGCTCGTTGCGCTGCGCCAGGCCGAGCAGCCGGCCGGAGAAGTAGGCCCAGGGACACTTGGCGTAGGCCTCGAGCTGGGTGGGGCTCCAGTGGTAGTCGGGTCCGCGCGCGCCGGCGAGCCAGGCGCGGAGCGGGGGGGCCTCGATCAGGCCATTCCACGGCCCGACGGTTCCGCGCTCGCGCTCCCGTTCGATCCGGGCCACCCGTTCGGCGTGGCCTGCGGCTTCCCAGTTGGCCAGCAGCGGGACTCCCGGGGTGAGCACCCGGTGGGTGGGAATACGCTCCGGGGCGATCCCATGGCTGGCCTGGAGCTCCTCGAGAAAGGCGGAAGGGACCGTCTCGCGGCCGCCCTCGTCGAGCGCCGGGGTGGAGAGCGTGAGTCCCTGCTCCGCGGCGGCGACGAGCTGGGTGAAGAGCGCCCGCTCCCGCGCATCCCACACCGACGCGAGGTCGAGCGGCAGGCCGGCCGCCACCAGCCCGGCCCGGTCCTCCTCGCTGAAGAGCGGCGAACCCGGGGCGCGGCGGGGGAACTGCCCGCTGGAGAGCCCGATCAGGAACAGGTGATCGAATGCCCGGTGGGTAGCCGCGAGCCCCTCCAGCACGCGGACCCCACGCGCCGACTCGGTCCAGAGCGCCGCGTCGCCCGAGAGGACGCCGCGCAGGCGGGCATCGAACTGTTCCGCGGAGAGGGTGTCCTCCCCCTCGTCCCACCGGGCCACCGCCGCTTCCCACTCGGCGGCGACCCGGGTGAGTTTCCGCCAGCCGGTGATGTCCCGCCGCGCCACGACCGGGTCCCGCGGTTCGGCATGGGCCCGGTCGGCGATCCCCCATGGATCCTGCTCCAGGAAGCCGCGGAGCCAGGTCAGCCAGTCCCGAAGCGGCCGGGGCGACGCGATCCCGGCGGCCCGCGCCGCGAACGCGGCCCAGGCGGCCTGCGCGGCCTGTGCCCGGCCGGCGGGAGGGAGGCCGGGCTCCGCTTCGGATTCGTCGCCGGCCTCCGCCGCCGCGTCCGCCGCCGAGGCCTGAGCGGCGAGCCCCTCAAACGCCGCGCCCCAGGCCGCGAGCCCTGTCGGCCGCTCCCGGTACCCGAGGAACCCGATCAGCCCGGCATCGAGCCCGCTCCCCAGATAGGGTTGTTCGGCGACCTCGGTGAGTCCGTGGCGCGACCACCCCTGCGCCGCGGCCTGGAAGAGCGTCAGGACCCCCCGCACGATGGGAATCTCCGCATGGGCGATCCGCTGGCGCGCCGTGGCCGGCACCCCGAACCGGTCCAGGGCCGCCACCGCCAGGTCCACGTAGGGCCGTGCCGCCCGGCAGACGATCCCGATCCGGTCGAGCGGGACGCCGCCCTCCGCCAGGGCCCGCACCCGGCGGGCCACCTCCTCGACTTCCCGCTCCGGATCGGGCGCCTCGAAGGCGACGATCCGCGCCGGAGGCCGCCCGGCTGGCCCAGGCGGCGGCTCCTCCACCTCATGCGGCAGTCCCCCGAGGTCGAGCCGTTCCATGCTGTAGATCAGGATGCGGTCGAGCGCGGGGGAGCCCATGAGGGCGGCGAGGAGCGGCCGCCACCCGCCCCGCAGGTCGGTCAGGCCAAAGATCCTGATTTCGCGCCGCCCGCCGAGCAGCGCGGCGGTTGCCGCCGGATCGGCACGCACCGCCAGGGCAGCATCAAGCAGCGTGTCCCGGCCGTCCCGCCGGCCTTCGCCGGCCAGGGCCTCGAGGTAGACGGCGTAGCAGTCCATCAGGTCCGCGTCCCGTCGCTCCTCGAACTCCTCGCGGGGAGCGGCGGCGGCCAGCGCCGCCCCGTACCGCTCCGGCGTCACCCCCTCGGCGACCAGCTCGCCGAAGTGCTGATCCACCGCGGCGACGAAGTCTCCCAGTCGCCGCGTTCGCGCGAACACCCGGGACCCGTTCCGCCGCAGCAGCCGGGTCAGCAGGACGGTGCGCTCGGTCTCGCTCAACGGCTTCCGGGTCGTGGCCCCCAGCCAGCGGGGAAGTTCGTGGAAGACGGCCAGCGGGGGGTCGAACCAGCCCGGCACCCCCCGGGCCGCGGCCAGCGCCAGGAGGTCATCGCGCACGCCGCCCTGGCGGAGGGCCAGCAGGTAGCCGGGTGTGGGAAATGGCTGGGCCGGAGAACCGGGCCTGGGAGTGAGGAAGCCATCTGCCGCCGCCTCAAGGAGGGCGCGGGGGGCGTGCAGGTGCAGCAGACGGATGGCGGCCATGCAGCCAGCTTAGCCGAATCCTGCGACAGCGGAAGGGGACGCCTCGGTGCTAGCGACTTGCCTGCAGCTTGCGGAACACGTCCCAGGCCCGGTGATACACGCTGGCGCGGGCGGCCCCCTGCCGGATGGCGACGGCATCCTTGAAGTTGTCGTAGTCTATGCTGCGGATGAGCGCGGCCACCGCCTCCGCCACGGCCTCCCGGGGCGCCTGCGCGCGGAAGGGGTAATCCGACTTGGGATCTTCAGCGGTCGGACCCAGGGAGGGGAGGTAGCGGTCGCGGAGCGCATCGAGGTCCTCCCGGACCCTGGCACGCACCGTCAGCAGCCCCTCCTCCCGGTCCCAGACCTTCTCGACAATACTGTAGAACCCGATGGACGTGGTTAGCCACATGGTCCGCTCCGCGGGCGAAAAGAGTGCATGGTGGAATCGCGGGAATATCACGACCCGCCGTCAACTTGGCGTCAAACACCCCGCCCCTGTTGCAGGTTGCGAGGCGCGGGACCGCGTGCGCCGCCGGCAAGGCTAGGCGGGGGGTGTGACAGCCCGGCTGGCACCAACCCGGCTGGCGGCGCGTCGAGTTGCCCGGCCACGCGCTCGCCATCAGCTTTCCGTTGCCCCCCGGATCCCGCCTTCCCGACCCTGGAGACCCCGCATGCGGTCCCTGCTGTTTCTTGCCGGCCTGGCACTCGCGGCTTCCGCCCCGGCCCGCGCACAGGAGGACCCGGCCACCCTGCGGGCCGACAGCCTGCGCGGCTCCATCACCCCGGAACGGGCGTGGTGGGACGTCGCGTTCTATGACCTGAATGTCCGGATCCAGCCGGCCGACAGCACCATCCGCGGGGTGAACCACATCACCTACCGGGTGCGCCAGCCCGGCCGCATCATGCAGGTGGACCTGCAGGTACCGCTCGCCATCGATAGCGTGCTGCAGGGGGGGCGGGCCCTCGAGAGCCGGCGCGACGGCAACGCCTGGTTCGTAACCCTGGCGGACCCGCAGGCGGCGGGGGAGCAGCGCACGGTCAGCGTGTACTACAGCGGCCGGCCCCATGTGGCCAAGGCGGCGCCGTGGGACGGCGGATTCGTGTGGGCGGTGGACAGCCTGGGGCGGGGATTCATTGCCACGGCCTGCCAGGGAACCGGCGCCAGCATCTGGTGGCCCAACAAGGACCTCCAGGCGGACGAACCCGACAGCCAGCGGGTGGCAATCACCGTGCCCGATCCGCTGACGAACGTCTCCAACGGCCGGCTCCGCTCCACCACGCCCAACGGCGACGGCACCACGACCTGGGAGTGGTTCGTCTCCCAGCCGATCAACAACTACGACGTGGCCGTGAACGCCGCCCACTATGCCCACTTCGAGGACCGGTACGCCGGTGAAGAAGGCACCCTCACGCTCAACTTCTGGCCGCTCGACATCCACGCGGACACCGCCCGGCGCCAGTTCCAGCAGGTACAGCCGATGCTGGCGTGCTTCGAACACTGGTTCGGTCCCTATCCGTGGTACGCCGACGGGTTCCAGCTGATCGAGACACCGCACCTCGGCATGGAGCACCAGAGCGGGATTGCCTACGGCAACCGCTACAAGAACGGCTACCTCGGCCGCGACCTGAGCAGCACCGGGCGCGGGCTGGGCTGGGACTTCATCATCGTGCACGAGGCGGCTCATGAGTGGTGGGGCAACAGCCTCACCACCGCCGACCTCGCGGACATGTGGGTCCACGAGAGCTTCGCCAACTACGCCGAAGGGCTGTACGTGGAGTGCCGGGAGGGGAAGGAAGCGGGGGCCGAGTACATCCGGGGCAACCGGAAATCCATCCGCAACGTGGCCCCCATCATTCCCGCCGCCTACGGCCGCAACCTGGAGGGATCGGGAGACATGTACCCCAAGGGCGGGAACATGCTCCATACCATCCGGCAGGTCGTGGGCGACGACGACATCTGGCGCCGGATCCTGCGCGGCCTCAACAGCGTCTATCGCCACTCGGTCGTCACCGGACGGCAGGTCGAGGAGTACATCAGCTGGCAGGCGGGAAAGGACCTGAGCCGGATCTTTGCGCAGTATCTCACCACGACCACGATTCCCACCCTGGAGTACCGGATCGAGGGACGGGAGTTCGCCTATCGCTGGACCGGGACGGTCCCGGGCTTCGACCTGCCGCTGCCGGTGCGGCTGGCGGGAGAGGGTTACACCACGCTGCGCCCCACCGACGCGTGGCAGGTGACGCGCCATGCCCTGCCGAATCCGGAGGCGTTTGCGGTGCACCCCGACTATTACGTCACCGCGCGGGCGGCCGTGCCCGCGGCGGGCGCCGGCGGCGCGGCTCCGTAGCCACCGGCCCGGCGCATCGTCGTCCACCGGGCGCCTGCGGGCAGGCCCGGGGCCCGCCCCTGCCGACGCCCGGTTCCCGTTTGCGACGGTGCGGGGTTTCTTTACTGGTCATGACCGCCCCCCTCCCGGCACCGGCCACCCCTCCGCCGCCACCCCTCCCGCCGCGGAAGGACGAGGCGACGCGCCGCGCCGAGCTGGCGTCCATGAAGCGGGCGGCCACGGGGCTGCTCTTCCTCGCGCTGGGAATCTTCCTCGTCGCCCGGTGGTTCGAGCCCGGCGCCCCCTGGCTCGGCTTCGTCCGGGCCACGGCGGAGGCCGCCCTGGTCGGCGGGCTGGCTGACTGGTTCGCCGTGACCGCGCTCTTCCGCCGGCCGCTCGGCCTCCCGATTCCCCACACCGCCATCATCCAGACCCAGAAGGAACGGATCGGCCGGGTGCTCGGGGCCTTCGTGCAGAATCACTTCCTGACCCGGGAGATCCTCGCCCACCGGCTCCACAGCATGAACGTCGCGGAGCGGGCGGCCCGCTGGCTGAGTGATCCGGACAACAGCCGCCGCCTGGCCCGGCACCTTGCGGTCGGGGTGACCCAGGCCTTGAAGTCGGTCGAGGACACCGAGGTACGGGCGCTGATCCACGCCGCGGCGGTCAGCCGGATCCAGGCGCTGCCGCTGGCTCCGCTGCTCGGCAACCTGCTCTCGCTCGTAGCGACCGACCAGCGGCACCAGGTGCTGCTCGACGAGGCGCTCCGGATCGCCGGCGAGGCGCTGCAGAAGAACCGGGACGAACTGGGCCGCCGGATCAAGGAGGAGAGCCCCTGGTGGGTGCCGAGTGCGGTGGACACGGCGTTCCAGAAGAAGATCGAGGGCGCGAGCCAGCGGCTGATCGAGGAAGTGAAGTCCGATCCCTATCACCCGCTCCGGCTCAAGTTCGATATCGCCTTCCGGCAGTTCATCGAGCGGCTGCGCTCCTCCCAGGAGCTCCAGGCCAGGGCCGAGGCGCTGAAGACCGACCTGCTGGCCCACCCGGCCGTCCATGAGTTCGCCGGTTCGCTGTGGGACCGGGCCCGGGACGCCGCCGACCGCTTCACGGCGGAGGCGGATGACCAGGCCCTCGACCCGCTGGCCCGGGGGATCAGCGCGGTGGGCGGCTCGCTCCTGGCCAACCCCGCGCGCCTTGCCGAACTGGACGAACTGCTCTCCACCTTCGCCGCCGGGGTGCTGGAGCGGCACCGGCACGAGGTGGGGACGCTGATCGAGGATACCGTCCGGCGCTGGGACCCGGAGGTGGCCGCCGATCGGCTGGAGCTCGCGGTGGGGCGGGACCTGCAGTTCATCCGGCTGAACGGGACCCTGGTCGGGGGCCTCGCCGGACTCATCATCTATTCGCTCTCCCTGCTGATGCAGTAGGGCGCCGCCGCCGGCGCCGGCTGTCACACCCCTCTCCCATGCTGGCGGCATGGGATCCCAGTTCGCGCAACGCCTGACACAACCGCACCTCCCCGCGCTCGACGGGCTCCGCGCCGTCGCGGTCAGCGTGGTCATCGCCTATCACCTCGGGTTCCCGATCTCGGGGGACCTGGGCGTCACCGGGTTCTTCGTCCTGAGCGGATTCCTGATCACCCGCCTCCTGCTCGCGGAACTCGACAAGACGGGAGGAATCGACCTGGGGCGGTTCTACCTCCGGCGGTCCGCCCGGATCTTCCCGGCCTACTTCGCGTTCCTCGCGGGATCGGCGCTGCTGGATGCCGTCCGGGGTGAGCCCTGGCCGGGCCAGCTGGTCCTCGCCGGCGCGCTCTACGCGGTGAACTACTACAACGCCTTCCATGGGCATGAGGGGCCGATCGCCCATGCCTGGTCACTCGCCGTCGAGGAGCAGTTCTACCTGCTCTGGCCCCTCGGCCTCCTGCTGCTGTGGCGGTTGCCGCGCCCCTGGATCGGTCCCGCTCTCGGGACGCTGGTGCTGGGCTCCATGGCCTGGCGTTCCTGGTGCTTCCTCGGCCTGGGGCTGGGGCCCCAGTACGTCTACAACGCGTTCGAGACCAGGATGGACGCGCTGGCCCTGGGCTGCCTGCTCGCGGTCCTCCTGCGTCAGGACCGCTGGTGCCGCGTGGCTGAGGGACTCGCGCCCGGGGCCGGGTGGCCGCTGCTGACCATTGCCCTCGTCGGCCTCTCCCGCGGCCTGGGGTCCCGCCCGTACCACTACGCCGTGGGTTTCACCGTGGACGCCGCCCTCCTGGCCCTTCTGATGACCCAGCTCCTGGTGCTGGCGGGACGACCAGGCTGGGCCTGGCTGGATTGGGGGCCCATGCGCTGGCTCGGTCGCATCTCCTACCCGCTTTACCTCTGGCACCTGCTCGGCACCGGCCTGGGGCGGCGCCTGCCCGGGCCCGAATCGCTGCAGGCCCTGGCCGGAATCCTGGTCAGTATCGGGCTGGCGGCGGCGTCCTGGTACCTGATCGAGCGTCCGGTGCTGCGCCTCCGGGGCCCGGCGCCCGCCCAGGATGCCAAGTCCCAGGCTGAACCGGGTTGACGCCGCGGTGACCGACTGGGGTTATCCCTAGTGTACCCTGGACAGCCAATCCATAGCTTGGGTGCACGTGGTCCGTCCGACCCCGCCCCCAGGGAGCATGCATGCGTCAGATAGAGACCGGCCCGGTCCTCAAGGTCCGGGCGGTCGCCGGCCTGCACGTTGTGGTGCTGGCCTGGGATTTCGTCTCGGCACCGCCCCTTGGCCACGGCGCCCTGCCCGCCCCCCTGCACTCCCTGCTCGGCTTCGCCATCGAGCGGGAGGAACTGGGCGCGGACGGCGAAGTCGTGGAGCGGTACATGCTGCGCGGCACCCGCCGCTTCGAGTCCAAGGACCAGGGGCTGCCGGCGGGTACCCCGGTGCCGCTCGACGAGCACCCCATCCAGTCGTTCGTCTGGGCAGATCATACCGCGCGGCCCGCCACCCGCTATGCCTACCGGGTCATCCCGGTGCACGGGACGCCCAAGAACCTCACGGTGCGTACCCAGGACAGCACGCGGGTCCCCATCGAGACCGAGCCGGAGGTGGATCCCTCCGTCATCCCCGGCGCGCCGCGCCACGACCTCTACGTCGGCCGCGGGGCCATTGCCTCCCAGGCGTATACCCGCCGATTCGGGACCCGGGAGCCGCACCCCGGCGTGCCCACCTCCACTCCCATGCGCTGGCTGTCCCGCGGCTTGTTCGAGGCGCTGCTCGGCTTTATCGGCGGAGCCCGGGACCAGCGGTTCGGGCTGCGGGCGGCGTTCCACGAGTTCCGCTACCAGCCGGTGGCTAACGCCTTCCGTCGCGCGGCCGAGGGCGGTGCGCAGGTGCGGATCGTGTACGACGCGGAGGGCGAGTTCACCATCGAGAACATCCAGGCGCTGAAGAATGCGGGGCTCTATCGGCCGGGGATTCACCTTCCCCGCCACCTCCGCGAGGGGGTGCAGAACAACAACTTCATCGTGCTGCTGCGCGACGGCGCGCCCATCGCCGTCTGGACCGGGTCCGTGACCATTTCCGCCTGCAGCCTCTTCGGGCAGGCGAGCATCGGCCACGTGGTGTGGGATCCGGCGGTGGCGCGCGCCTACCTGGAGTACTGGGAGCGGCTCGCCGCCAACCTTCCGCCGGAACGGCTGCGAGCGGAGAACCGGGCGGCGACCCCCCTGCCGGACGGGGGGCTGCCGGCGACCAGCGTCCT
>JANRJZ010000239.1:0-18229 GCA_033763675.1 Gemmatimonadota bacterium | reverse complement strand
GGTGGCGCAGTCGCTGATCGACAACCCGGAGGTGACCGTCGAGGTGGGCGGGCACACCGACAACACCGGGCGGCGCGCCAGCAACCTGCGGCTCTCCGAGGCGCGGGCCAACGCGGTGCGGGAGTACCTGATCAGCAAGGGGGTCGAGGGCTCCCGGATGACGGCCAAGGGCTACGGGCCGGACAACCCGACGGCCGAGAACACCACCCCGGCCGGCCGGCTGGCGAACCGCCGGGTGGAGCTGAGCAAGACCAACTGAGCACCGGCACCCGACCCCGGCCCCAGCGGCCGGCGTCGGGCCCGCCGCCGGGGGAGGAGACGGGGAAGGGTGGCCGCCGGCCGCCCCTCCCCGCCTCCTCCCCCGGTCCTCTTTCCTCCCCTCCACCCGACCCCGGCCCGCGGTTATTCTTCCACCCCTATGCGAATCCCGATTCTGCGCCTCGCCGGCCTTTTCCTGGCTCCGCTCGGGTGTGCTCCCGGAGCGCCGGGTTCTCCCGCCTCGACCACCGTCGTTCCCGCCGAGCCGGGGGAGCGCCATCTCGCGAACATCCGGCAGCTGACCTTCGGCGGCAACAACGCCGAGGCCTATTTCTCCCGGGATGGACGGAAGGTCATCTTCCAGCGGCAGGAGCAGGTGGACGCCGGCTGCGACCAGCAATACATCATGAACGCGGATGGCTCGGGGGTGCGGCGGGTGTCCAACGGGCTGGGGCGGACCACCTGCGGCTTCTTCTACGCCAACGACCAGCGCGTGCTGTACAGCTCCACCTTCCGGCACGCCCCCGAGTGCCCGCCCGCTCCCGACAAGTCCCACGGCTACGTCTGGCCGCTGGGCAACCTCGAGATCTACACCTCGAAGCTGGACGGGTCGGACCTGCGGCAGCTCACCAGCGACGGCTCCTACAATGCCGAATCCACGGTCTCGCCGGACGGGAAGCGGATCATCTTCACCAGCACCCGGGACGGGGACATCGAGCTGTACACGATGAACGTGGACGGCTCCGACGTGCGCCGGATCACGAACCGGATCGGGTACGACGGTGGCGCCTGGTTCTCGCCCGATGGCAAGCAGATCGTCTGGCGCGCCGGCTACCCGAAGACCGCCGCCGACACCGCGGACTACCTGAGCCTGCTGCACAACCGGCTGGTGCGCCCCTCCCGGGTGGAGGTGTGGGTGGCCGACGCCGACGGCGGCAATCCGCGCCAGGTCACCAACCTGGGTGGGGCCAACTTCGCGCCGGTATTCACGCCGGATGGCCGGAGGATCATTTTCTCCTCCAACTTCGAGAAGCCGCGGAGCGGGGAATTCGATCTCTACCTGATCAACGTGGACGGCACCGGGCTCGAGAAGATCACGACCCACCCGGACTTCGATTCCTTCCCGATGTTCAGTTATGACGGGAAGCGGCTGATCTGGGCCTCCAACCGGAACCAGAAGGAAGTCGGCGAGACCAACCTGTTCATCGCGGACTGGGTGGAGTGAGCGGAGCGGAACCGGGCCGCAACACGCTGAAGGAGTGGGCCAAGAGCCTCGGCTTCGCGGTCGTGGCCTGGCTCATCTTGCGGACCTTCGTGGTGCAGGCCTTTCACATCACGTCGGAGAGCATGGACTCGACGCTGCTCACCGGGGACGTCCTGTGGGTGGCCCGCCCGACCTTCGGGGCCAAGATCCCCTTCACCCGTTCGCTGCTGCCGGCCTTTCGCGAGCCACGCCACGCCGACATCGTGATCTTCGAGTCGGTGGAGACGGCGGGGCTCGATGTCGTGAAACGGGTGATCGGGTTGCCGGGGGACACCCTGGCCATGGCGGGCGGCACGGTGTTCCGGAACGGGGTCGCGCTCGCCGAGCCGTATATCCGGCGGGCGCGCCCGGACGATCCCGACCCCAACGGCAGCCGAGCCCAGATGCGGGCGTGGCAGGCCCCCCGGCTCGTGGGCGACCGGACCGGCCCCTACCAGCCGGATCGCAACAACTGGGGCCCGCTGGTGGTGCCCCCCGAGTCGCTCTTCGTCATGGGCGATAACCGGGACTCGTCCTACGACGGCCGCTTCTGGGGCTTCCTCCCGCGTCGCAACCTTCGGGGCTCGCCGCTCATCATCTACTACAGCTTCGACCCGGCCAGCTGGCGGCCGCTTCCGCTCCTGACCGCGACCCGCTGGAATCGCCTCTTCACCGTTCCCCGATGACCGATGCCGCGGGCACCGCGCCCCGCGAAGCCACGCTGGGCGAGGCCCTCCGCGAATGGACCAAGGCCCTCCTGGTCGCCATCGCCGCCTGGCTGCTGCTCCGCACCTTCCTGCTCGAGGCGTTCCGGATCCCGTCCTCCAGCATGGAGAGCACCCTCCGCCCCGGTGATCACCTGTTCGTCAACAAGGCCATCTACGGTCCCGAGATCCCGGGCCTGGGCATCCGCCTCCCCGCCTGGCGCGAGCCCGCCCGGGGCGACGTGCTGGTGTTCGATTCGGTGGAGGAGCGGGACATGAAGGTGGTGAAGCGGGCCGTCGGGCTTCCCGGGGATACGCTGGAGATGCGGCGGAGCGTCCTGTACCGGAACGGCACCCGGGTGGAGGAAGCCTTCGTGCGCCACGACGACCCGACCCGGTCGGAAATGATGGAGGCCCGGCACCGGATGTACGCCTGGCAGGTACGGCACCTGGCCCGGGACACCGCCGGCTACAGCCCCGACCTGCAGGACTGGGGGCCGATCGTGGTGCCGGCGGGCTCGCTGTTCATGATGGGGGACAACCGGGATAATTCGTACGACAGCCGCTACTGGGGCTTCCTGCCGCGGCGGGCGGTGCGGGGCACCCCGCTCTTCATTTACTTCAGCTACGACCCCGCCAGCGAGAAGCCGCTGCCCCTGCTCACCGCCATCCGATGGCGCCGCTTCTTCACCCAGCCCCTGTAGTCGTCCGGCGCTGTTCGAACCACCCCATCAGTCCCGAGATCGCCGCGAGACCCGCCGCGCCGCTCGCGGCGAGGAACGCCACGCGAGGAGAGAATGCCGCCGCGAGGCCCCCGGCCGCGATCGGCCCCGCGATCCGCGCCACCGCACCCACGCTCTGCAGCAATCCCAGCGCCCGTCCCTGCTCCTCTGCCGGCGCCACTCGGCTCACGTAGGCCGCGGCGCTGGGGGCGATCGTCGCCGACCCCGCGCCGACGAGGAGCAGCACAGCCAGCAGCGGCCCGGATCCCGCGCCTGGCGCCAGGGTGGCCGGCAGGAGCGCCAGCCCCGCCGCGAGGACCAGTCCCCCGGCGCTGATCAGCCGCCGTTCGCCGTACCGCGCCACCAGCCGTCCGATGAGGCCACCCTGGACCACGGCGCTGACCAACCCGAGGAGCACGAAGAGATAGGCCGACTGGTGGCGATCGAAGCCGAGCGCGCGCTCCACCTGCAGCGGGAAGACCACGTACAGCACGGTGAACGCGACGGTGGAGAGCCCCACCGCGGCGAACGGGGCGAGGAAGCGGCTCCAGTGGACCGGCACCGCGGCGGTCGCAGGCGCCCCGCCCGGCCGCGACTCGGGGAGCCAGCGCCACGCCATGAGGAGATTGATGCCGGTGAGCCCCGAGGCGATCAGGCCGGGACCGGCGTCTCCCCAGTGACTGGAGACGCCACCGAGCGCCGGCCCCACGACGAAGCCCAGGCCAAAGGCGGCCCCGAGGAGCCCCATCGCGCTCGCGCGGCGCTCCGGCGCCGTGACGTCCGCAAGGTAGGCTTGGGCGACGTTGACCGTCGCTCCCATGGCGCCGGCGACCAGGCGCGAGGCCAGCAGCAGCCAGAAGCTGCCCGCCAGCGCGAAGACGAGGTAGGAGACGGCGCTCCCGGCCAGACCCACCAGCAGCACGGGGCGGCGGCCGATGCGATCGGAGAGGCGGCCCCACCAGTGGGCCAGCAGGAACTGCATGAGGGAGAAGCTGGCGACCAGGAACCCGATGGCGGTGTCGCTCACCTGGAATGCCGCCGCGTAGCTGGGCAGCAGCGGGAGCACGATCCCGAACCCGATCAGGTCGATGAAGACGGTCAGGAAGATGAGTTGCTGCGGCGAGAGCATGGCGGAGGAATGTAGAACCGCCGCGGGGCGCCGCCTACTCTCAGCCCTGCCGGGGCTCCTCCGGCGAACTCATCGAGGCCCGGACCAGATAGGAGGCGGTCCGGCTGCAGGTGCGGCAGGTCAGCGTGACCCGCCCGGCCGGCTCTTCGTTACGTTTGGGGCTGCGGTCGATGCTGGGAGTCGAGCAGGAGGGGCATACCAACGGCCGGTGGTCGCGGTCGGCCGCGATCAGCAGCAGGGCCTCGGCGGCCCGGTATTCTTTGATCCCGCGACGTCCCACGGGTCGTCCTTCTGGCGGGAGGAACGCTGAGGTGAGATTCCTCGGCCCGCCCGTACGTCAATCTAAAGTTGGCCGGGGGAGGGCGCAAACGTGTGTCGCGCATTCATGCTCATCGGGGGCCTGCTGCTGGTGAGTCCGGCACTCGCCGCGCAGCGGGTGCATGAGATCCGGCTGGAGCACCCCGCAGAGGGGGTGTTCCGCTTCGCCCCGGACCGGCTGGTAGTGGCCGGAGGCGATGTCCTCGAGTTCACCGTCCAGTCGGGCGGTCCGTACGTGGTCGCGTTCGTGGGGGCCGATATTCCCCCCGCGCTGCGCGGTCGGCTGCAGGCGGCCCTGCCGCCCGGCAGCATGGAACTGCGCGGGCCGGTGCTGGCGGCGGCGGGGGCCAGCTTTCGGGTGGCCCTGCCAGGGCTGCCGGCGGGCAAGTATCGCTTCGAAACTGTGACCCATGCCGCATATCGGATGCAGGGCACGCTGACGGTGCGGTAGCTCTTCGGCCCCCTCTTCCCAATCCAGTGGCGGCCGGTACATTGGAAAGTGACCCACCCCATCCCCCAGGGACCTATGCACCTGACGAGAAGGACGCTTGCCGCCGGCGTGGCCCTCCTGGCCGCCTGCGCGGGAGGGCAGGCCCCGCAGGCCCCGGCCCCCGCCGATCTCTCTGCCCTCGAGGGGGCGAGCGAGCAGCGTCCCCGTGACGCCGGCCTCATGACCCAGCTGGGCATCGGCTACTACGAGGCGAAGAACTTCGAGCGCGCCCATGCCGTGCTCTCGAGCGCGCTGATCCTCAACCGGCAGAATTTCCCGGCCCACGTCTACCTCGGGTTGACGTTCGAGGAACTGGGCCGCTACGACTCGGCCCGAGTGGCCTACACCACCGCATCGGCCCAGGCCAGGAATGCCGGGCAGCGGAGCGAAATCGAGAATCGCCTCACCCTCCTCACCCGGGCCGAGCTGCGGGCCGCCGCCCGCGAGGCGATTGGCCGGGAACAGGCCCTCAGCGCCCAGCCGCCGACGGCGAACGCGGTGGCGGTCTTCCCCTTCCGCTACGTGGGCAGCAATCCCGAGTATGCGCCCCTCGGACGGGGCCTCACGCACCTGATGATCACCGACCTTTCCAAGCTCAGCCGCCTGACCCTGCTCGAGCGGGAACGGGTGCAGGCGCTGGTGGATGAACTGGCCCTCAACGAGACCGGCCGGGTAGATCCGGGCACCGGGGCCCGCTCGGGCCGGCTGCTGCGTGCCGGGCGCGTCATTCAGGGTTCCGTGGGCGAGGCGCCGGGGAGCACCAACCTGCGGCTCGATGCCGCGGTGGTGGACGCCACCAGCAGCTCGGTGGTCGCCACCGGCACCGGGAGCGATCAGCTGCAGCAGCTCTTCCAGCTCGAGAAGACCGTGCTGTTCCGGCTGCTGGACCAGATGGGGATGGTGCTGACGCCCTCCGAGCGGCGGGCCATCAGCGAGCGCCCCACCGCGGACATGCAGGCCTTCCTGGCGTTCAGCGGCGGCCTCGAGGCCGAGGACCGCGGGGATTACGCGGCCGCGGAGGCGAGCTATGCCGCGGCCGTGGCCCGGGATCCGAACTTCGCCCAGGCCCGCGCCCGGCGGGCCAACAGCGCCCGCGCCGCCCAGGCCCAGCAGGTGACGCCCCGAGTCCTGGCCGGACTCCTGCCCGGCGCCGGCCTGGGCGGTCAGGAAACCGCCGACGCGGGGCGGGGCCAGTTGCCAGGCACGACGACAACCGGCCGGGGACCGATCCTCCGCACCGGGATCCAGGTCACCACCCCGTCGGTGGGGACGACCCTCACGACCCGGGTGGGCAGCACCGGTCCGGTGTCCCAGGCCCCGACCACCCGGCCGACGCTTCCCGAGACCCTGAGCAGTGACAATCCCAGCGCCCCAGGCGGGCTGCTCGGCACCATCATCATCATCATCACGCGCCCCTGATGCGGACTCCCACTTTCGCCGCCGCGCTCGCCGCCCTGGTGGCCGCCCTCCCCGCCGCAGCCGGGGCGCAGCAGAATCTCTATCCTCAGGCCGCGTTTGTCGGCGGCGTGGAGGCCCGGCAGTACTCCTTCGGTGACAAGTTCGCGGTGGACAGGCTGCGCCAGGTGGCATTCCCGATGGGCGTCATCGTGCCGGTCGGGCGGCGCTTCTCGTTCGACATCGGCACCAATTACGCCATCACCACCGTCGTCCGGCCGGATTCCGCCGGCGGCAGCGATTCGTTCTCCAGCTTCACCGACACCCAGATCCGCGCGTCCTATGTCCTGGGCACCGACGCCGTCGTCGCCAGCGTGCTGGTGAACCTCCCCACCGGCAAGCAGACTACCACCCTCTCGCAGTTCAATGTCGCGTCGAGCGCCTCGTCCACCTTCCTGCTGTTCCCGGTGAACTCCTACGGCTCCGGGACCTCGGTGACTCCCGGCATCGCGGCGGCGGCCAGCGCCGGGAACTGGAACCTTGGACTGGCGGCCAGCCTGCGGTTCAGCGGCGAGTACGAGCCCTTCAGCGACAGCGCCAGCAACTCGGTCAAGTACCAGCCCGGCGTCGAGACCCGGATCCGCGCCGGAGCCGACCGCCTGCTGGGCCAGAGCCGGCTGTCGCTCGGCTTCACCTTCTCGACCTTCAGCAACGACGAGCTGCGCGGTGGCGGCTTCGGCTCGGGCGCCTACGATCCGGGTAACCGCTTCATCGTGGATGCCGGGCTCCAATCCCCGCTCGCCGGCGGCATCGTGTCGGTGTACGCCTGGAATTACCACCGTGCTGCCGGCGCCGCCGGGGACTCGGCCGGCTCATCGATCGGCAACCGGGAGAACGTCTTTACCTTCGGGGTGAGCGGCGCCTTCCCGGTCGGTACCCGGATGTCGCTCGAGCCCCTCGCCGAGACCCGGATCTGGACCCCGGAAGATGGCAGTGGCTACCTGGTGGGGTTGGGGTCCGGGCTGCGGATCGACCTGAGCCCGTCGGTGGCGTTCGTACCGGGCCTGCGGGTGGATTTCGGATCGATCAAGAACGCCGCAGGGGTGAGCAACTCCATCACCGGCTGGGGTCTGACCGGCTTCCTCCGCTACGGCTTCTGAGTCGGAGTAGCCGAGAGTAGGTAGTCTGGGCTACTACTAGCCACGGGCGGCCGGGACCTTCGGGTTTCGGCCGCTAATGTTGTGGAATTCTTGACCATCACCTGCCCGGATGGTACGTTGCCGCTCGCACAGCGGGGGGGTATTCGCCCTGCCGCTCCCTGATCCCGCGAGGAGGGCCCGTTGGCCTCGGAACTTGGCGCTTCCCAGATTTCCACCCTCCTGGAAGCGCTGCCCGGCATCGCGAACGTGCTGCGGAGTCCGGTGGCCGACGCCCTGCTCAACGTGATCCGTTCGGCGGCCCGGCTGGCGGAGTTCCAGCAGGCGGACGCGGAGGAGTTGATTCGCTACGCCACGCGGCGCGGGCTGGTAGGGAACGACGAGGGTGAGCGGGTGCTTGCCGAGGTGAAGGAGGCCGCGCTGCGCCGGGCCGAGCGGACAGCCGAGCGGGAGAAGGCGGCCAGGGCCAAGGTGAAGTCCAAGCCCAAACCCGCCGCGAAGAAGCCCGGCTCCAAGAAGAAAAAGTAAGGGCGGCCCTCGTGGCCGCCCGTTGTTGTCTAGAGGCCAGATCGGCCACCCTCTCCTAGGTCCGGAACTCCCCCACCAGCTTCGAAAGCCGGGTACTCGCGTCCAGGAGGGCGGTGGCGTTGGCCGCCATGTCCTCGGTGGACGCGCTCTGCTGTTCCGCCGCGGCGGAGACCTCTTCACTGGCCGACGCATGGTCCGAAGCGGCCCGCGCGACCAGCGCGGTGCGTCCGGCCAGCTCACCGACCACATCCCGGTGCAGGACCGCCTGCTGCGCCAGGGTGGTGGCCGCAGTCTGCACCTCCCCGATCGCGACCCCGATGGTATCGAGGCCTTCCACCACCGCCTGGGCCACCGATTCGATTCCGCCCACCTTCGTGGTGCCCACCTGCATCGTCTCGGCGATCTCCCCGATCTGGCCCCGGAGGAACGCGACCGTCTTGGTCACCTCGCGCGCCGCGCGGGCGCTCGAGTCGGCGAGCTGGCGCACTTCGTCCGCCACCACGGCAAACCCGCGGCCATGCTCGCCGGCCCGGGCCGCCTCGATCGCGGCGTTGAGCGCGAGCAGGTTGGTCTGGGACGAGATCTGCTTGATGAGGTCGATGAAGTCGGTGATGGACTCCGACTGTTCCACCAGCGCCCGGACCTGCTGCGAACTGGTCTGGACCACTTCGCGGACGTCGAGCAGGGTGGAGCGGGCCGCGCCGACGTCGCCCCGGTAGCGGAGCGCGGTGCGGCGAATCTCCTCGGCCAGCCGCACCGCCTTCTGGGCCGCCTCCGCGTTCGAGGCCGAGGCCTCCCGCAGCCGGGCAAGGAGCTGGTCCGCCTCGGTCATCCCCTGCACCTGGTGCTCGGCGCCTTCCGAGATGCGGACCATCGCGGCGGAGATCTCGCCGCTCGATGCGGCGATCTCCTCGCTCATGGCGGAGAAATCCCCGGCGTTGCCGGAGAGCTGGTGAGACTCCTGGACCACCGCCTGCACCACCCGCCGCAGCCGGCTGGCCATGTCGTCCATGGCGCGGCCCAGCCGGGCGAGTTCGTCGGGCATGTGGCCGAGCTGCATGGGGCGCAGGTCGCCGGCGCCGAAGCGGTCCGCCGCGGCAATCAGCCGGTTCATCTGGCGGTCCACCAGCCGGATCAGGGCCAGGCCGGCGGTGATCGCCAGCAGGAGCGCCAGGGCGGCGCAGCCGATGAGCAGCTTCTGGAAGAGCCCGGCCCGGTCGCTGAGGGCCGCGGCGCGCTCCTGCGCATGGGCGCTCTGGGCGTCGCTCAGGGTGCGCACCACCGCAATGAGGCTGTCGGTGGCGCCGCCGGCGCGGGCGGCGATCAGGAGCGCCTCGTCCCGGCGCCCGACGTCCGCCAGCGCATGCGCGGTGGCGTAGGCCACTTCCAGCTCTGCCTGGCTGGCCCCGACCAGGTTGATGAGGCGCCGGTCGCGGTTGTCGAGATTGGGGAGGGCGCGGAGCCGCGACTGAATGGAGTAGGCGGAGTCCCCGCTGCTGAGGAACTCCGACTTGGTGGCGCTGCTGGGGGTGAGCAGGTAGTGCTCGGCCGAGCGGATCTGGGTCAGGACGGCCGAGACGAGGGAGCTGCTCAGCCGGGCGCCGTCGCCCAGGGTTGCAATGTCCGCTTCCATCCGCCGGGTGATGGTGCGGAGGGCAACGACCGCGACGAACGCCATGCCGGACACCAGCAGGATCGTGCAGGCCACGGTCACGGCGTTCAGGCGCCGCAGGCTGCGGTAGAGGATGTTCACAGCTCCTCCACCGCGACCACCCGGCCCCCTGTGACCCGCCCGATGATCACCCGCTGGCGGGGCACATCCCCGGCGGGATCGAAGGCGATCTCGCCGGTGACGCCCTCGAACGGGGGCGCGCCCTGGCCAATCGCCGCCACCGCGTTGCGAACGGCGCGGCGGTCGGTGCCCACCTGCGCAATCACGTCCCGCAGCATGAAGAGGATGTCGTAGGTCGCCGCCGCCGGCTGGTTGGGCGGGAGCGCGGCGGGGTACTTCCGCTGGTAGTCGAGCACGAAGGCGCGGTTCTTCGGGGTGTCGAAGCTCGCGAGGTAGGCGTTGGAGACGTAGACCCCTTCCGCCAGTGCGCCACTTTCCTCGATGCCCTCGAGGGCGTCGCCGCCGAGGAACGGCAGCTGCAGCCCGCGGGCACGGGCGGCGCGGAGCATCGCCTCCGCCTCGCTGCGGTTGCCGCCGGCAAAGATGAACTGGCTGGTCTTCCGCCGCCCGATCCGGTCGAGGTACGGCCCGACGTCGGGGGCATCGCCAAGGTACGGCGCCTGATCCTCGATCAGGCCGCCCTGCCGGGAGAATTCACTGGCGAAGGTGGCGCGGATGCCGCGGCCGTATTCGTCGTTGAGGTACAGGATGGTGCCGCGAGTGAGCCCGAGGCGGTTGGCGGCGAACTGCGCCAGGGCCGCGCCCATCTGGAGGTCGCTCGGGCAGGTGCGGAACGTGTACTCGCCTGCGCCGGTCAACGCGGGGGCGGATGAGCTGGGCGAGACCTGCAGCACCGGGCGCGCCGCGCCGTTGTAGACCGGCGCGGCGGCGAGGCTGGTGCCGGAGTAGACGTGCCCGATCACCGCGACCACGCCGGCCGCCTCGAGCGCGCTCGCGATGTTCACCGCGGAGTCGGGATCGCCGTAATCATCGCGGAAGATCAGTTGCAGGGGCTGGCCCTTGATGCCGCCGGCCGCATTGATCTGCTCCACCGCCAGCTCGGCGGCGCGCCGCATCGGGGCGCCGACCGAGTCGGAAAATGGTCCCGCGAGGCCGATGACCACGGGCCCGGTACTGGGCGAACAGGCGAGGAGAGATGCAACGAGGGAAAGGACCATCAACGTGCTGGCGCGGCGCCGGCGCCTGAGACCATTCACGGGCGACTCCAGAGGGGTTGGAAAAGCCTGCGTAGGGTAGCGGGGAATGCCAGTATGGGCAATCCCTTTACGCTATCTTCCGGCATGCCGGACTGGACCGAGCGCGCGCCCGACATGGTCTTCGACCTGCATGGCCAGAGTGTCCTCGAGGCCGCGGCCAGCGCCGAGCGGTTCCTGCGCGCTCAGTGCCGGTCCCGGCGCGGTGGTGTGGTGCGCCTGATCACCGGCCGCGGCCGGGGCGGTGGTGGCGCACCGATTCGCACCCGGGTGCGGACCCTGCTCCGGACCCTGCGGGACCGGGGCGAGGTAGTGCGGGACTTCGTCCTCGAGGGGGGCGAGGGGAGCTTCCTGGTGCGGCTGGCAGGGTAGGACGCCTACGGTGCTCCTCCGGTGGCGGTGGCGCCGCTCGTGTCGGCGCGACGCTTGCCCCAGCCGTCCAGCACCCGGCCATCGACCAGACTGACGGACGCCACCGTGGCGCCGCGCTCGATCCGCCAGGTCAGCCGGATCATCCGGCCCTGCCGAATCCACTGCAGCATCCACTGCGATCCCTGGACCCGCGCGTCCACCACGCCGTAGGCCCGCTCCAGCGAGTCTTTCCATTCCCCCAGTTCCACGCCCGTGAGCGCGCTCGAGATGGTCATCACCCCGGCGGCGCTGTCGATGGCGGAGAGCCAGAGCTCGAGGGCGCGCCCCGAGCCCGGGGCAAAGACCGTCGCCCGGCATTCATGAACCGCGCGGTCCCGGCGGGAGCGGTCGCAGCGCAGGGCCGTTCCGCCGAGGGCCTGAACCTGCCGGGCGAGCGGGGCCAGATGCCCTCCCGCCTCGAAGCCCAGGAAGGCCAGCGGTCGCAGCGGCGCCTGCGCGGGCAGGGCGGCGGCGGCGAGCGTCAGGGTGAGGGCGAGGAGGGGCGTCCGGTGCACGCACGGAAGTATCGCGGCGCGGGGCGCGCAGGTGAAGCGGGGTGCCCCAATGGCGCCGGCCCCGGGGGCGCACAGGTCTGGCCTGAGACGCTCCCGGGGCCGGGCGGAGAGAAGGGTCACCGCGAGCGGCGGCTACGCCTTGCGGACGTTGGCGGCTTGCAGGCCTTTCGGCCCCTCCACGATGTCGAACTCCACCTGGTCGCCCTCAGCCAGCGAGCGGAACCCGTCCATTGCGATGGCGGTGTGGTGCACGAAGACATCCTTGCCGCCATCCTGGGCGATGAAGCCGAAGCCCTTCGCATCGTTGAACCACTTCACGGTACCCTTCGCCATTGCTTCTACCTCGTATGTGGGAGCTCGCCGGCTCCGGATTACCCCCGACCCGAATGATCGGGGCAGTACAGAATGCACGGACCGCGCTGGCCCGGGATCGTGGTGCGCGGCTGTTATGGGAGACGGCTGCAGGGTAAGGCGACCATGGCGATAAGGTTCAGCCCGCCCTGGGAGTTGTCAAGAAGCCCCGGGGACCCGCCGCTGGCTCCCACCGCCCGGACACCCTACTTTCTCCGTCACCCCCTCACACCGGACTTCCTGGATGCTCGCCCTCGCCCTGTTTGCGCTGCTGCCGCAGCAGCCCGTTGCACCGCCCCCTCCCGCGCCACCCCGTCCCGCCGCTTCGCCGATCAGCCGGGCCGCGATCCAGCCCGCCGAAGCGGCGGTGCTGGTCGGGGATACCCTGCGGCTCAAGGTCGCGGCGTACGATTCCGCCGGCCGCCCGTTGTCAGGGGCCACCGCCACCTGGTTCGCCACCGGCGGGACCTTCGAGGGAGCGGTGGACAGCAGCGGCCTGGTGACCGCCGGTGCGGTGGGCACGCTGACCGTCACCGCCCTGGTGCGCCCCCCCGGGGGTGGCCGGGCCACGACCGCCATCGGCCGGGTGACCATCCTGCCCCAGCCTGCGGCGCGGGTGGACGTGGGCCGGGAACCGGCACGGCTCTACGCCGGGCAGTCCCTTGTGCTGGAGGCGACGGCCTTCGCCGCCAACGGCGACCGGCGTTCGGATGAGGTGGCATGGGCCTCCGACCGCCCCACGGTGGCGAGCGTGAGCCGGGATGGCCGGCTCACGGCGCGGGCGGCCGGCACTGCCACCATCACCGCCACCGCCGGCCGCGCCAGCCGCAGCTTCCGGGTGGCGGTGATCGCCAACCCGGTGACGGCGGTCTCAGTGGAACCGGCGGAGGCCCGGATTCGCACCGGGGACGTGATCCGGTTCCGGTTCACCGCCCGGGCCGGAGGCCGCACCCTCACGGATGTGATCCCGGAGTGGACGCTCAGCCCGGGCAACGGCAGCGTGGATGACGAGGGCTACTTCGTGGCGGACCTCCCCGGGACCTACCGGGTGCTCGCGAGCTTTGCCGGCCGCACCAGCGAAGCGGTGGTGACCGTCGCGCCGCGGGACGCGAAGCGGCCCACCACGATCGTGGGCCGGCTGCCGATCAAGAGCGTCGCGACCGAATTCTGGCTCCACCCCGACGGCCGGCACGGCTACCTCGGCACCCTCGGGGACCGCATCTACGCCGTGAACGTGGCGGATCCCGCCAAGCCCGCGATCACCGATTCGGTGGTGGTGGATGCCCGGGTCATCAACGACCTGATGACCACCGAGGACGGGAAGTACGGCGTCCTGACCCGGGAAGGCGCCTCCAGCCGCAAGAACGGCATCGTGATCCTGTCCTTCGAAGATCCGGCCCACCCGAAGGTCATCGCCGAATTCACCGAGACCGTCTCCGGCGGCGTGCACTCGACGTTCATCTATCGTGGCTACGTGTACCTCACCGACGACGCCACCGGCTCCATGCGGGTAATCGACATCCGCGATCCCTACCAGCCACGACAGGTGGCGCGGTGGGAGACGCCGCGCACCCCCGCCGGCCGGATGCTGCACGATATCGATGTGCAGGACGGCCTGGCGTACCTCTCCTACTGGAATGACGGGCTGGTGGTGCTCGACGTCGGCAACGGGATGAAGGGGGGGAGCCCGGAGAACCCGCAGCTCGTCACGCAGCTCAAGTACGACCTGCCGGCCCTCTACCGCGAGGTGGAGGCCGTGGGCGGACCGGGGTTCATCCGCGGGACGCACACCGCCTGGCGGAGCGGGAAGTACGTCTTCCTGGGCGACGAGGTCTTCGCCGCGAAGCCCTCCGCCACCGGCTACGCCCCCGGCGGCGTGCTCGGCCTGGGCCGGGCCTACGGCCGGCTGCATGTGGTCGACGTGAGCGACATCGCGAAGCCCAGGATCGTGGCCTGGTACGAGCCGAAGGACGGCGGCGCCCACAACGTCTGGGTGGCGGGCGACACTCTCTATATGGGGGACTACCAGGGGGGACTCCGGGTGCTCGACGTCTCCGGGGAACTGCGCGGCGACCTGCTGCGGCAGGGGCGCGAGATGGCCCATGTCCACACCGGCGACAAGCACGGGGCGACCCCCAACGTGGCCAACGCCTGGGGCGCGATCTACCGGAACGGATATGTGTACGTGCCCGACATGAACAGCGGGCTGTGGATCATCCGGGTGGAGGGGAAGAGCGAGCTGACACCGTAGGCGGTTAGGCGGTTGGGCGGTTGGGCGGTTGGGCGGTTACCCAGCCGCCCAGCCGCCGGACCGTCCCTGCCGCCCCTGCCGTCCTTCCATGTAGATTCTCTCCCCATGACCACACCGCAGACCGTCACCATTCGGTCCTTCAGCGACCGGGCGGAGGCCCTGGCGCACTTCATCCTGCGTGCCGGGGAGGCCCCCCGGCTGGTGGCGTTCGACGACACCAGCGGTTGCCCGCTGGAGATCGCGCTCGCGGCGCTGGAGTGGACCGGGGCCACAGGCGTGCTGCCCGATGATGACATGATCCACGCCGCCCGGCTCACCAGCGAGACCGCCGCCGCAGTGATCGAACGGAAGGTCGAGGGGCGGCGGCAGTACATCTATCTTGGCCCGCGGCTCGATGCGCCCCCGATGGATGTGTTCGAGGGCAAGGTGCTGTTCGACGAGCCCGGGGTGAAGGCGGTCGAGTTCTCCCAGCGGGCCCATGCGCTGGCGCACTTTCTCCGCGCGACCAGCGGATCCGGCGCGCTGCTGGCGCTCCTGGGCCGACGGGCGCCTGAAGTCCGCCACCTCCGGCGCTGGCTCGGTCCCATTCTGGGCGAGCTGGACGTCCCCCGTACACTGGTCGGCGGATGGTTCGCCGCCTCCGCCGCCGGCGGCCTGCTGGTCGCGATGGATGGCGAGCCCAACTACCGCTACATCGAAGTCGGACTCGAATCGTGAATCGCTACGCCACGTTTGCCCTCATCGGCCTGTCTCTCTTCACGCCCCTCACCGCGCAGACCGTCATCAGTGAGCCGGTCCTCGACCCGGTTCAGGCCGAGCTGCGGGACGAACTCTACCACCTGCGTGACACGCTCACCCTGGTGGAGTCGGCGACCGCCCGGATTGCCCGCGATCTGCGGACCAGCAGCGACCAGGTGCTGCGCTCCCGGGCAAAGGTTGTCTCGGACCGGTGTCAGGCGGCGGCGGCGATTGTGGGCCCGGCCCGGACCCTGGTGACCGAGCGGGCACGCCCGGAGCCAGACCCCCGGAAGTCGCGGCTGCAGCTGACCACGGCGCTGGATACGCTGGAGGTCAGGATGAAGCAGTGTACCACCGAGTTTGCGGGCCTGGCCACGCCGGCGCGGAGCCAGGAACTGCGCGACTACGGCGTGGGCCGGGGGGCGCGCGTACGGGAGGCGGTACGGGCTTTCGACGTGGCGCTGGGCCTCTATTTCGCCAATGCCATCGGCATCCGTTACATGCCGAAGGCCGGACGGGGTACCGGCCCGGTTCCCTGAGGCTGTGGAGAAGTTGCACCGTGTGGATACACAATTCCACACGGTGTGGAGACCCGCTGGATGCCGTAGTCCCACCACACTTTGCCCATCCACATCCGAACAACATGAAGTGACGTAACCCGAATAAAGACAGGCGCTTGCGCGGTTTTTCCACGCCGGTATCTTGAGTCAACCGTCAGCGCGAGATGTGGCAGAACCCCCGGTTCTGTCGGCAGCCGCTGGCGAGTCCGGGCGGGAATTCAGGGGAGACCACCGAGGTCGGCAAGGGCACCGGTGGTTCGGGATCCTGGTGATCGCACTGGCCCGGACAGGTGAGACCAGTCGCGCGTCTCATCCGCCCCGATCTGGCGCCTCGGGGTGCAGTGTGCAGGGTCGGTCCGCGACCCGATCCGATGCGCAGCGCTCGCGTTGACGAACCCGGCCGGATGGCCATCCAGCCTGGGGATCGACGATCAGGGCCCGTCTCATCTCACCGCCGGTGATTCAGCCGGAGGCGATGGACGGAGGAGAACGGTGGCCTTCGGGCTCCGCCCCTGGTCTGGTTGGCGTGGGAAGCGGCCGCCGAGCCCCCGAGCCCGGTGGCCGCTTCATTTGTTGGTGTCCTACTTGACGGGTCCGCGGGTTGTACGATAAGGTTTCTTCATGCTCATTCTGTCCGAGGCCTTGCTGCTTCTGGGGCAACTGCCCGCGGCGGGATCCGGAAGCGGTGCGCTCCTGACATTGAACGGGGAGTGTCTGCCGGGCTTCTGCACCGTCGTGCGGTCGTCGGGTCCGCCACCGGGGCCGATGTTCGTTGCCCTCGGGCTCGTGGCATACGGCCTGGGCGGGTTGTGGCAGCATTGGAGGGCGGCAGGGAAAACGGGCGACCAGTAGGTCGCCCGTTTGCGTTGCAGTGGGTGTCAGGGGACCGGGACAGCGACTTGTCATGCCGCGCCATTCCCCTCCGCCGGACCGGGCGGCTCGGGTTGGCGGCCCCAGTCGGCACTCACCCGCCAGGCGCGGCGTTTGTCGAGCTGCCAGATGGTCCGGTTGCTCACCGCCTGTCCGTCGCTGAAGTGCTCGGGCTCCCGGAGCGCGGTATCCATGCTGGCGGTCTTGGCACTGGCGTTGTCGGCGTAGTGAATGATCTCCGCCTCGAGGGTCATGGGCGGCACCGGGGCGCCGAACTCCTGGCGGCCGTGGTGCGATAGCAGCAGGTGCTGCAGCAGGAGCAGCTCCTCTTCGGTGCAGGGCAACGGTGACTCGGCTCGGACCCGGCGGTCCAGCAGCAGCGAGCCGAGCACGACGTGGCCGATGACGGAGCCGGGGACGGTGGTCTCGAAGGCCCCGTCCCAGCGGTAGCTCTCCAGCTTGCCGATGTCGTGCAGCAGTACGCCGGCGAGGACCAGGTCGCTGTCCGCGTTCGGGTACAGCCGGGCGATGCCGAGCCCGATGTGAGCCACCTCGACGGTGTGCTTGAGCAACCCGCCGAGCTCGGCGTGGTGACCGCTGGGGCTGGCGGGACACTGTTCGAACCGCTCCCGGAAGTCGGGATCGTCGAAGAACAGTCCCAGGGTGCGGGCCAGGCGGGGCCCCCGGATACGGGCCCGCCAGTCATCCAGCCGCCTCCACCAGCGGCCGGGGTCGCCGATCGAGGGCATGAGGGCGCGCCAGTCCACCTGTTCGCGCGGGAGCACCCGAATGGAGTCCACGGCGAGCTGGCGCCGGTCCCGCCAGGTGGCGATGGTGCCGATCACCTGGACCACGTTGCCCCGGCTCACCCCCGCGATCTTGGGGGTGTCCGCGGGCCAGAAGGGGGCGCTCTGGATCCGGCCGGAGGCGTTCCCGAGGACCAGGATGGTGTGCGGGTAGTCACCGCCGCGGCTCTCGACGTCGTGCACGATGAGCGGGTCCTGCAGCCGGGCCCCGACGGGGAGGGCGGTGAGATCGGGCTGGGTCATGACGGGCCTCCGTTGGGGCCAAACATACGGGAGCCGGGGGACGGTGTCAGCCCGAGGCGGGCCGGCGTCCCCCAGCTTCGAGAACCATCGGCGCGCCGTGGTCGCGGGCCCTCCGGAGCGGATCATTGTTCGTGCACTCGCTGGAGCGGAGAACACCATGAAAGCATCGCATATTCTTGTGCTGGACCTCAATCCGGAGCGGCGTGACGGGCTGGTGCAGGCGCTGAAGGGCGCGGGCCACCTGCCGGTCGTGGTGGGGAGCGCTGCGGAGGCGGCGCGGGCGCTCGGGGTTCCGGGGCTGGATGCGGCGCTGGTGGAACTGACGGCGCCCGGCCTGGACCACGGGCACCTGCGGGAAGCGCTGGCCCCCGGTGAACCGGTGGAGCCCGAACCCCTCGATGAGGTCGAGCGTCGGCATATTGCCCGGACGCTCGCCTTCACCCGCGGAAACAAGCGCCGCGCGGCCCACATGCTGGGGATTGCGCGCTCCACCCTGCTGGCCAAGGTGCGGAAGTACGGCCTCGACGGCGGGGCGGAGAGTGTCGAAGCGGCCGGAGACGAATAACGCCCCCTGCCACGGGGCGGCGTCCCACCGCCCCGGCCCCACCGGGAGTCCCCACTCCTGCCATCACTTCACTGCACCCGCACCCGGCC
>JANRJZ010000238.1:0-24526 GCA_033763675.1 Gemmatimonadota bacterium | reverse complement strand
ACCCTGGACCAGACCGGGGAACGCCTCGTCGGGGTGGAGACCCTCGACCGGCTCCTGCCGCTCGCCACGGAGCCGACCCTGGGCGTGCTGGCGGGGGGAGCCCTGGTGTATGTCGCCAACAGCCCCTGGGCCAGTTACGGCGACGACGGCCAGCCGCGGGCGGGGGCCACCTGGCCCCGGCCGGCGCTGCTGCGCCTCCCCCTGTCCACCCAGTAGCCAGCGGAGACGGGGCGTCTATCTTTCGCGCGAACCCAACCAGGCCCCGCGCGCGATGGCAGACTATTTCGTCCACGAGTCGAGCTACGTTGACACCGGCGCCGTCATCGGCGCCGGCACCAAGATCTGGCATTTCAGCCATGTGATGCCCGGCGCCGTGATCGGAGAGCGCTGCAACCTTGGGCAGAACGTGGTGGTGATGCCCGGCACCCGGCTGGGCAACAACGTCAAGGTCCAGAACAACGTCTCGATCTACCAGGGGGTCACCCTCGAGGACGATGTCTTCTGCGGCCCGAGCTGCGTGTTCACCAACGTCAGCAATCCGCGCAGCCACGTCTCCCGCAAGCATGAATACCGCGCCACGAGGGTGGGGAAGGGCAGCTCGATCGGCGCCAACGCCACCATCGTCTGCGGCGTGACCCTGGGTCCCTACGCCTTTGTCGGGGCCGGGGCGGTGGTGACCAGTGACGTGCCCGCCTTCGCCCTGATGGTCGGCGTCCCCGCCCGCCGGGTCGGGTGGATGTGCCAGTGCGGGGAACGGTTGCACCTGCGCGACAAGTCTGCGGCCTGCGGTGCCTGCGGTGCGACCTATCGTGAAGACCAGGGCGCACTTAGCATGATTGACCCTCCCCGGGTCGGTGGCTAGCTTCCGGGGCCTTTTCTGGCCCTGATATTGCTGCCTCGGGCGGTCCGCTGGCCGGCGATCTCCCGTCGGCCGACGGCGCCGCCACCGCTCCCGGAGTACCCGTGAACGTCCCGCTGCTCGATCTCGTCGCCCAGTACCGCGCAATCAAGGACGACGTGCTGCCGCTCCTCATGGGGGTGGTCGAACGCCAGCAGTTCATCATGGGCCACGAAGTGGGCCGGCTGGAGGGGGAGATCGCCGCGCTCACGCATGCGAAGCACGCCATCGCCTGCGCCAGCGGCACCGACGCGCTGCTGCTGGCGCTCCGCACCCTGGACCTCGCGCCGGGCGATCAGGTGATCTGCCCGGCATTTACCTTCTTCGCGACGGCCGGCACCATCCACAACGCGGGGGGGACCCCGGTCTTCGTGGACATCGAGCCGGGGAGCTTCAACCTCTCCCCCGCCGCGGTGGAGGCCGCCATCACCCCGCGGACCCGCGCGATTATCGTGGTCCACCTGTTCGGCCAGATGGCGGACATGGACGCGCTGCTGGCCATCGTCGCGCGGCACGGGCTCACGCTCATCGAGGACGCGGCGCAGGCCATCGGGGCCCGGCGCCAGGTGGGCGGCGCCTGGCGCATGGCCGGCGAACTGGGGGCCATCGGTGCCTTTTCCTTCTTCCCCAGCAAGAACCTCGGCTGCTGGGGCGATGGCGGCATGATGGTCGCCCAGGACGACGCCGTGGCCACCCGGCTGCGGCGACTCCGGACCCACGGGGGCACCAAGCAGTACCAGCACGACGAAGTCGGCTACAATAGCCGGCTCGACACGCTGCAGGCGGCGGTGCTGCTGGCGAAGCTGCCGCACCTGGCGGGCTGGAGTGCCGCGCGCCGGGCCCGGGCCGCGCGGTACACCGAGGCGTTCGCGGGCCACGCGGCGGTCTGTCCGCCGCGGACCGATCCGGCCAACGAGCACATCTTCCACCAGTACACCGTCCGCGCCGAGCGGCGGGACCGGCTGGTGGAACACCTCAAGGCGCGCGGCATCGGCTGCGCCGTGTACTACCCGCTGGCGCTGCACCTGCAACCGTGTTTTGCGCACCTCGGCTACGGGCGGGGCAGCCTGCCCGTCACCGAGGCGGCGATGGATGCGGTGGTGTCGCTGCCGATCTACCCGGAACTGAGCGACGCGCAGCAGGATGCGGTGGTCGCGGCGGTCACCGGTTTCTATCGTTGAGGCTGGAGCGGACTCTTCTCGCGGGCGGAGGTTGACAGGATGAAAGTCGCGGTTGTCGGCAGCGGGTACGTCGGGCTGGTCACCGGCGCATGCCTGGCGGAGACGGGCAACGAGGTCATCTGCGCGGACATCGACCTGCGCAAGATCGAGCGCCTGCGGCAGAACGACATCCCGATCTACGAGCCGGGACTCGAGGACCTCGTCCGCCGGAACCAGGCAGAGGGCCGCCTCAGCTTCACGACCGACGTAGGCCACGCCGTGGAACAGGCCCGGGTGGTCTTCATTGCGGTGGGCACCCCCCCCGGCGAGGACGGCTCCGCCGACCTGCAGCACGTGCTCGCGGTGGCGCGGACCATCGGCCGGCACCTGAACGGCCCCAAGGTGGTGGTGACCAAGTCCACCGTGCCGGTGGGGACCGCCGAAAAGGTGCGTGCCGCAGTCCAGGGGGAGACCCAGGGGCCGTTCTACGTCTGCTCCAACCCGGAGTTCCTCAAGGAAGGCGCCGCGATCGACGACTTCATGAAGCCCGACCGGATCGTGGTCGGGGTGGACCGCGACGAGGCCCGGGACATCATGGCGGAGCTGTACGAGCCCTTCGTGCGCACCGGCAACCCGATCCTGTTCATGGACATCCCCTCCGCGGAGGTCACCAAGTACGCGGCGAACGCGATGCTCGCCACCCGGATCGCCTTCATGAACCAGGTGGCGATGTTCTGCGAGCTGGTCGGGGCCGACGTCAACAGCGTGCGCAAGGGGATCGGCACCGACAAGCGGATCGGGTCGGCGTTCCTCTTTCCCGGTCCCGGGTATGGCGGGAGCTGCTTCCCCAAGGACGTGAAGGCGCTCATCAAGACCGGAAGCGAGGTCGGCCTGGTCTTCGACGTGCTCGAGGCGGTGGAGCGGGTGAACGACCGGCAGAAGCTGGTGGTGCTGGAGAAGCTCCGCGCCGCCTTCGGCGGGCAGCTCCGGGGCCGGACGGTGGCGGTGTGGGGGCTCGCCTTCAAGGCCGAGACCGACGACATGCGGGAGAGCCCGTCCATTCCCCTGATCGAGGGACTGCTCGCCGCCGGGGCCCGGGTCCAGGCCCACGATCCCAAGGCCATGGAAACCGCCCGCGCCGTGTTCGGCGACCGGGTGATGTACGCCGCCGATCCCTACAGCGCCGCGCACGGCGCCGACGCCCTCGCGATCGTCACGGAGTGGCTGGTGTACCGCAACCCGGACTTCGACCGGGTGAAGTCGCTGCTTCGCCAGGCGCTGGTGGTGGATGGCCGCAACCTGTACGATCCCGCCCGCATGCGCGCGCTGGGCTTCTCCTACCACGGCATCGGCCGGAAGGTCTCATGAGAGTCCTCATCACCGGCGCCGCCGGGTTCCTCGGCTCGCACCTCACCGACCGGTTCCTGGCGGAGGGGCACGAGGTCGTCGGCATGGACAACCTGATCACCGGCGCCCGGGAGAACGTCGCGCACCTGGAGGGAAACCGGCGGTTCCAGTTCGTGCTGCACGACGTGAGCCGGTTCATCCAGGTGGATGGACCGCTCGACGGCGTGCTGCACTTCGCCTCGCCGGCGAGCCCCATCGACTACCTCGAACTGCCGATCCAGACCCTGAAAGTCGGCTCGCTGGGCACCCACAACGCTCTCGGCCTCGCCAAGGCCAAGGGGGCCCGGTTCTTCCTGGCCTCCACCTCCGAGGTGTACGGCGACCCGCAGGTCCACCCCCAGCCGGAGAGCTACTGGGGCCACGTGAACCCGGTGGGCCCCCGCGGCGTCTACGACGAGGCCAAGCGCTTCGCCGAGGCCATGACGATGGCCTATCACCGTTACCATGGGATCGATACCCGGATCATCCGCATCTTCAACACCTACGGCCCCCGCATGCGGGCCCGGGACGGGCGGGTGGTCTCCAACTTCGTGGTGCAGGCGCTCAAGGGGGAGCCGCTCACGATCTACGGGGAAGGCCAGCAGACCCGCTCGTTCTGCTACGTCTCCGACGAGGTGGATGGCATCTATCGCCTCTTCATGAGCGACCACACCGAGCCCACGAACATCGGCAACCCGCACGAGTTCACGGTCCGGCAGCTGGCGGAGAAGGTGCTGGCGCTCACCGGCTCCTCCTCGCAGATCGAGCAGCGGCCGCTGCCGACCGACGACCCCAAGGTGCGCCGTCCCGACATCACCAAGGCCCGTACCCTCCTCGGGTGGGAGCCGAAGGTGGAGCTCGAGGAGGGGCTGCGACACACGATCGCCTACTTCCGGAGCCAGCTCGGCAAATGACGCGCGTCCTGCTGACGGGCGCGGCGGGGTTCATCGGTTCCCACCTGGCGGAAGCGCTGCTGGCCCGCGGGGATGAGGTCATCGGAGTCGACAACTTCGATCCCTTCTACGCCCGCGCGGTGAAGGAGCGGAACCTCCTCGCCGCGCGCACCCGCCCCGGGTTCCACTTCCACGAATTCGACCTGCAGGACACCACGGCGGTCGCGCGGCTGCTCACGCCCGAGACGGTGCTGGTGCACCTCGCGGCCAAGGCGGGAGTGCGCCCGTCCCTGGAGGATCCGGCGGGCTACGTGCGGGCCAACGTCCTGGCCACCCAGTCGCTGGTGGACGCGGCGCGGCAGGTCGGGGTCCACCGCGTGGTCTTCGGCTCCTCCTCCTCGGTGTATGGCGACGACACCCCGGCCCCCTTCCGCGAGGATGCACCCGCCATCCACCCGATTTCCCCCTACGCCGCGACCAAGCGGGCGGGGGAGCTCCTGCTCGAGGCCCTGGCCCCGCACCTCGGCCTGCAGGTGGCCGCGCTCCGCTTCTTCACGGTGTACGGACCCCGCCAGCGACCCGACCTCGCCATCCACAAGTTCACCGGGCGCCTGGCCCGGGGGGAGGCGATTACGATGTTCGGGGAGGGCACCGAGGCGCGCGATTACACCTATATTGATGACATCGTGGCCGGGGTCCTCTCCGCCGTGGACTGGACCCGGACCGCGCCGGCGGGCGTCGAAGCCTTCAACCTGGGTGGCAACGAGGCGGTGGAGCTGCGCCGGATGATCGGCACCATCGCCGAGGCCATGGGAGTCACGCCGCGGATCGAGCGGGCGCCACGCCAGCCGGGCGACGTCCTCCTCACCTCGGCCGACCTCACCAAGTCGGGCCGGGTGCTGGGGTACCGGCCCGCCACCCCGTTCCCCGAAGGTATCCGGCGCTTCGTTGCCTGGTTCCGGGAGACCCATGCGCGTCAGTGACGAACCGCTGATCAATCAGGCCCGGGAGCGCTTCGCGCTGCAGGACTACTACGGCGCGATCCACCTGCTCCAGGAACTCATCGACGCCGGCCGCACCTTCGCGGACTGCCACCACCTGCTGGGGCTCAGCTACGCCATGCTGGGGCAGCCCCACCGGGCACTGGAGCACTTCGCCAAGGCGCTGGAGCAGAACCCGCGCTACATCGAGGCCTATATCCACCGCGGGATCCTGCTCAACGACCTGGGCCGGACCGTCGAGGCCGAGGAGGCCTTCCGCACCGCCGCCGCCCACAACGAGAAGCTGCCCTCCGGCTTCCCCGCGCACGTCGCGGCCAACCTGGCCAATCACCACGCGCTGCTGGCCGCCGCGTACGCCGAGTCGGGGGCGCTGCCCCAGGCTATCGAGCAATATCGGGCCGCGGTGGCGCTGGGCCCCAACTTCGCCGACATCCGCTACAAGCTGGCCCGCGCCCTCCTCGAGGCGGGCGATGCCCTCTCCGCGCGGGAGGAGCTGGAGCGGGTGGTCGCGGACCGGCCCAACTTCGTGGACGCCCTCGCCTCCCTCGGGCTGGCCCGCTACCTCTCCGGCGATATCGCCGGGGCGCAGCAGGTCTGGCACGACTGCCTCCTCGCCCGGCCCAAGAACGCCCGGGTGGAGGCCTACCTCGCCATGCTGGAACGGGCCGCCGAGTGAATCGCTGGGCCGTCTCATTCGTCTTCCTGCTGGGCTGCACCGGATCCGCCGCCGATCATGAGCGCCTGGGCGACGGCGCCTACGCCCTGGGGGAGTACGGGACGGCCCTGGAGGAATACCGCGCCGCCGCCCGGCGGGATGACAACGCGCGGGTCTGGGCCAAGCTGGGGGCGGCGGCGTACAAGTCCGGCAATGCCCGGGAGGCCGTGGAGGCCTACTCCCACCTCGCGGCCGCCGATCCCACCCGGGCCACCGAGGCGGCACGCGGGTTGGAGCAGGTAACCCGCGCCGCGGAGGGGGAGCAGAATCCCGCCCTGCTGCGTGAGGCGGTGGAGGCGCTGCGCCGCCTCGAGCCGGAGCGGGTGAGCGCCCAGCAGACGGTGCTCCTGGTGCGGGGCGGCCAGCTCGAGCCCACGGAGGCGGCGGGCATCGGGCCGCTCGCGCTGGCCGCCGCCGGCGACGCGTCGACCGTGGACCAGATGCTGATCATGTACGCCGGGGCCCTGCGGCAGACCACCGCCTGCGCCGATGCGGCAGACGTCTATCTGGCCGCGCTGCGCCGCTCCCGGGACCCGGGGGTCCGGGAGCGCGCCGCGCAGGGGATCGGGGTCTGCGGTCTGCAACTTGGCCAGGAGGCGCTCCTGGTCGGCGAGCCGATCCTGGCCGCTCAGTGGTTTCAGCGGGTCGCGGCGGTAGATTCGACCACCGATCGGGGCCGGGTGGCCCTGCTGGGCATCGGGGATGCCCGGGTGGCCCAAGGTGACATTCTCGGCGGCGCCATCGCGTACCAGGATGCGATGCGCGCCGGCGCCAGTGATTCGATCATCGCCATGGCGGAAGAACGCCTGGCCCGGCTGGGGGCGCCCTCGCCCCCGGCCGACTCCCAATGAAGAGCCCGATGACCCCGCCACTCCGTTGCCTCCGCCTGATCGCCCCTCTTGCCCTGCTCCTGCTGGCCGCCTGCGGCGGCGGCGGCGGCCCCGGCGCCGTGACGCCGACGCCGGAGGGCCTTGCCCGGGCCCAGGTGGACACGCTCTGGTCCCGGGCGATGCGCGAGTACCGCAGGGGCAGCTGGTCCAAGGCGGCGACGCTGTTCGAGCGGGTGACGCTCGAGGTACCCGCCGGGGACAGTCTCGCCATTGCCGCCAACTTCTACCTGGCGGAGTCGTACTTCGGCTCCCGGAACCAGCTGCAGGCGGCGCGGCAGTTCCGGAAGGTGTCGGATGATTTCCCCACCTCGCCGCTCGCCGCCGAGGCGCTGCTGCGCGCCGGCGATGCCTACGCCGACCTGTGGCGGCGCCCCGAGCTCGACGACAGCTACGCCCAGACTGCCAAGGCCACCTACCAGGAGCTGCTTAACCGGTACCCGGATGCCCCCCCGGCCGCGCGTGCCCGGATGCGCATCGCGGACCTGGAGGAATGGTTCGCCGTCAAGGAATACAAGGCGGCGCAGTACTACCTCCGCCTCAAGGCCTACGACTCGGCGATCCTCTACCTCAAGGACATCGCCGCGACCTATCCCCGGGCGGCGGTGACGCCGACCGCCCTCCTGCGGCTGGTGGAAGCGTACCGCTCCCTCGGATACGCCGAAGACCGCCGCGAGACCTGCGGCTACATCCGTCGTTTCCACCCCACGACGCCGGGCCTCGAGGCTGTCTGCCCGGCCCCCCGGGATTCGGCGGCGGCCCCCTGATGGTGTCGCCAAGGCCTGCCTTGGCGCTCCGCTCGCGATGATCGGCCTCTTCGGCGGCTCGTTCGACCCCATCCATCACGGCCACCTTCTCGTGGCCCAGGCCGTCGTCGAGGTCCTCGGCCTGCGCCAGCTCCGCTTCGTGCCGGCGCGGGCCCAGCCGCTCAAGGCCGGTCGGCACGCGGCGCCCCCGGAAGCGCGGGCCCGGATGGTGGCCCTGGCGATCGCCGGGGAGCCGCGCTTCGCCCTGGAGCGGCTGGAGCTCGACCGCTCCGGGCCCAGCTATACGGTGGATACCCTCGAGGCGCTCCGGGCGCGGGAGCCTGGAGAGTCCTTTGCCCTGCTGGTGGGCGCCGACGCCGCCCGGGAGCTGCCCCAGTGGCACCGGGCCGAGGCCCTCGCCGGCCTCGCGACGCTGGTGGTCTTCGCCCGCCCCGGCGCGGAGGTGCCGGTGCTCCCGTGGCCCTGTCAGGTGGTCCGGGTCCCGGGCATCGAGATCTCCGCCACGGAGATCCGGGCCCGGGTGGCGGCGGGCCGGCCGGTCCGCTACTGGGTCCCGGACCCCGTGGCCGGGTTCATCGCCGCGAGCGGGTTATATTTGGCGGATGCTTAAGAGTCTGCTCACGAAGGTCTTCGGGACCCGGTTCGACCGCGAAGTCAAGAAAATCCAGCCCATCGTGGACGCCATCAAGCGCCACGAGGTCGCGCTCAAGGACTACTCCGACGAGCAGCTCAAGGCCCAGACCCCCAAGTTCCGGGCCCTGCTCGCCGAGCGCACGGCGGCGATCAAGACCGACCTGGACCAGGTCCGCCAGGCCAAGCACGACTGCGCCGATCCCACCGAGCGGGACAAGCTCGAAGACCGCTACCACGAACTCGAGACCAGCTACAAGCGGGCCCTCGTTGCGGGGCTGAACGACCTCCTCCCCGAGGCCTTTGCCACCGTCCGTGAGGCCTGCCGCCGCCTGGTCGGCACCAAGGTCATGGTGACCGGACGGGAGCTGACCTGGGACATGGTGCCCTACGACGTTCAGCTCATCGGCGGCATCGTGCTGCACCAGGGCCGGATCGCGGAGATGGCCACCGGCGAGGGCAAGACGCTGGTCGCGACCCTGCCGCTCTACCTCAACGCCCTGGCCGGCCGCGGCGCCCACCTCGTCACCGTCAACAACTACCTGGCCCGCCGCGACTCCCAGTGGATGGGCCACGTCTACACCTGGCTCGGCCTCACCGTGGCCTGCCTGGATGACACCGAACCTTCCAGTCCCGGGCGCCGCGCCGCCTACCAGGCGGACATCACCTACGGCACGAACAACGAGTTCGGGTTCGACTACCTGCGCGACAACATGGTGTTCTCGCTGGACCAGCGGGTGCAGGGGGTGCACGCCTACGCCATCGTGGACGAGATCGACTCGATCCTGATCGACGAGGCACGCACCCCGCTGATCATCTCCGGTCCGGTGGGCAACGAGAAGGACGACAAGTACGCCCAGTTCAACCGCTCGGCGGTCGAGCTGGTGCGGCGCCAGACGGCGGTGGTGAACACGCTGCTGGCGGAAGCCGAGCCGATGCTGGCCGATCCCAAGCTGCTGCCCGAGGCGGCCCGGAAGCTCTATATCGCCCGGCTGGGCATGCCCAAGAGCAAGCGGCTGCTCAAGATGCTGAACGAGTCGGGGGTGAAGAGCGCGGTGCAGCGGGTGGAGCTGGATCACATCGCCGACCGCAAGCTCCCGATGCGGCAGCAGTCCATGCGCGAGCTGGAGGAGGCGCTGTACTTCGTGCTGGACGAGAAGGGCCACTCGGTGCACCTCACCGACCGGGGGGCCGAGGCGATGTCGCCCAACGACCCGGGGCTCTTCTTGGTGCCGGACATCTCGGAGCTGGTCCACAGCATCGACCGCGACCCGGGGCTCACCCCCGACGAGCGGGTGCAGCGCCGGCGGGAGGTCGAGGCCGAGTACGCCCTGAAGAGCGAGAAGCTCCATATCATCCACAAGCTGCTCCAGGCCCACGCGCTGTACGAGAGGGAAGTGGACTACCTGGTGCAGGATGGCCAGGTGGTGATCGTGGACGAGTTCACCGGCCGGGTCATGCCGGGGCGGCGCTGGGCAGACGGGCTGCACCAGGCGGTGGAGGCCAAGGAGGCGGTGCAGGTGAAGGGCGAGACCCAGACCCTCGCCACGATCACCATCCAGAACTACTTCCGGATGTACGACAAGCTCGCGGGCATGACCGGCACCGCCGAGACCGAGGAACAGGAGTTCTTCACGATCTACGGGCTCGACGTCTCGGTCATTCCGACCAACCGGCCCATCCGCCGGGCCGACGAGGAAGACCGGATCTACAAGACCCGGCGCGAGAAGTACAACGCCATTGCCGACGAGGTCGAGCGGATCCACGCGCTGGGACTGCCGGTGCTGATCGGCACCGTGACCGTGGAAGTCTCCGAGACGCTGTCCCGGCAGCTCAAGCGGCGCGGCCTGAAGCACGAGGTGCTCAACGCGAAGTACCACCAGCGGGAAGCCGAGATCGTGGCGGGGGCGGGGCAGCGGGGCTCGATCACGATCGCGACCAACATGGCCGGCCGAGGCACCGACATCAAACTGGGCGCGGACGTTCCCCGCGAGGTGGACACCGACGGACTGCAGATCGTCGGCACCGAGCGGCACGAGTCCCGCCGCATCGACCGGCAGCTGCGGGGCCGGGCCGGCCGCCAGGGAGACCCCGGCCGGTCGCTTTTCTTCCTGTCGCTGGAAGACGACCTGATGCGGCTCTTCGGCACCGACCGGATCGCCCGCTGGATGGACAAGGGCGGGGCGGAGGAGGGCGAGGTCATCTCCCACCCCTGGGTGACCGGCGCCATCAGCCAGGCGCAGAAGCGGGTCGAGCTGCAGAACTTCCAGGCCCGGAAGCGGCTGCTCGAGTATGACGATGTGATGAACCAGCAGCGCGAAGTGGTGTACAGCCTGCGGTTGTTCGCGCTCGAACGGGGCGAGCAGCTCAAGGCGGAAGCCACCCGGATGGTCGACCAGGGGGTGGAGCGGGTCGCCACTCTCATGCTGGCCGATGCCGACAAGCCGGAGGACTATGATCGGGAGGGGCTGCGCGCCGCGCTGCTGCAGCAGTTCCTGGTGCAGGCCGACGACGTTTCCGCTCCCGCGCTCACCCCGACCCAGGACAGGATCCTGGCCGCGGTCCGCGCCGCGGGGCACGACGCCCTCCGGCGGAAGCTCGAGTACCTGGTGGACTTCGGGAAGCAGCTGGGGGCCACCGACGTGGACAGCCAGGTGCTGTCCACCGTCATGCTCACGGTCCTGGACGAGAAGTGGAAGGATCACCTCTACGACCTGGACCAGCTGCGGAACGCGATCCAGTACCGCGCCTACGGGCAGCGGGACCCGCTGGTGGAATACAAGAAAGAGGCCTTCGAGATGTTCGAGGACCTCATGCGGGATGTGCACGCCAGCTTCACCGAGCGGTTCCTGAAGATCCAGGTGACCGCCGAACCGCCCCGGCCCCAGGCCCCCGCGCCCCCGCGCCAGCCGCCCCGGCGCACGGAGCCAGGGGCAGGAGCGGACGATCTCTTCGCCCCGGACGCCCGGTCCGTTCCCGCGGCGCCGGCCCCGGTGGGGCCCCGGCTGCCGCCTCCTCCCCCGATCACCACCAACCGGGGGCCCCTCACGGGCGGGGCCGCGGTGGGGGCGCTGCCGGAGGTGGGGCGCAATGATCCCTGTCCCTGCGGCTCCGGCAAGAAGTACAAGAAATGCCACGGCGCCGGGAAGTAGGCGCACCGGTCTGACTGGAGGGGCCCGGCCGCCTGCCGGGCCCCTCGCGTCTTCCCGCCCGCATCTGCGCCGCCCTGCGGCGAAATGTGCCGCTCGCCCAGGGCGGGGACACTACCGTTCCACGATGGCCGCTCCCCTCGCCCCCGCACCTGCCCCCGATCGCCCCCGGGAGCGGCTCTGGTCCCTTGGGCCCCCGGCCCTCTCTACCCAGGAGCTGCTGGCGGTGCTCCTGGGCACCGGAGCCGCCGAAGAGGGAGCGCAGGAAGTGGCGGCTGGCCTCCTGGAGCGGGCCGGTGGGTCGCTCCGGGAACTGCGGAGCCGGCCGCCGGCCGAACTGCTCCGGTCCCGTGGGGTGGGGCCCGCCAAGGGGGCCCGGTTGCTGGCCGCCCTCGAGCTCGCCGCGCGGCTGGTGGAGGAACGGCGGCCGACGCACCCGCGGATCCGGGACCCCGCCGATGTTGCCGCGCTGCTCGGCCCCCGGCTCCGGGACCTGCCGGTGGAGGAGTTCCATGTGCTGGCGCTGGACAGCCAGAGCCGGGTCCGCCGGGATGTGCTGGTGAGCCGGGGGCTGCTCAACAGCGCCCTGGTCCATCCCCGCGAAGTGTTCCGCGCCGCCATCGCCGAGGCCGCGGCGGGCATCATCCTGGCCCACAACCACCCCAGCGGAGACCCGACCCCCTCGGCGGAGGATCGGGCGGCCACCCGGCAGCTGGTCGAGGCGGGCCGGCTGCTGGATCTCCCGGTCTATGATCACGTGATCGTGGCCGGGGACCGATTCCTGAGCTTCGTGGCGGCCGGGCTCCTCTGACGCGGGCCGGGATCCGGCCCCGCCTCTTGCCAAACCCCTCCCGTCGTGTGGAATTACATACCAGATGCTGCATGGATCCCCGGCCGCCGCCACCCCGGCGGGCGCCGGGCCTTTTTCGTTCGGACGGACATGACCGGCACACTGCCCGATATCGCCCCGGATTTCCGCGCCCTGCTCGAGCGCCACGCCGACCGGCTGGATCTCGACCAGATCGACCGCGCCCTCCGGTTCAGCGCGTCGGCCCACCGGGGGCAGAAACGGGTATCGGGCGAGGACTTCATTCAGCATTCGATCGCGGTCGCGCGGACCCTGGTGGAGCAGCAGCTGGACACCACGTCCATCGTCGCCGCCCTGCTGCACGACGTGGTCGAGGACTCGGATATCCGCACCGAGGACATCGCCCGCGAGTTCGGGCCCGAGGCCGCGACGATCGTGGACGGGCTCACCAAGATCGCGAGCCTGACCTTCCGCTCCACCGCGGAACAGCAGGTCGAGAACTACCGCAAGCTGCTGCTGTCGATCGCCAAGGACGCGCGGGTCATCATCATCAAGCTGGCCGACCGGCTGCATAACATGCGGACCCTGGACCCCCTGGCGCCCGAGAAGCGGGCCCGCATCGCCACCGAGACCCGGGAGATTTACGCCCCGCTGGCGCACCGGTTCGGCATGGCGGGGATCAAGGCGGAGCTGGAGGACCTGGCCTTCAAGTTCCTGGAGGCCGACGACTACCGCGCCCTCGTGGCCCAGGTGATGGCGCGCCGGGCGGAGCGGGAGCAGATGATCCACAAGCTCCAGGTCCCCCTGGAGCACGAGCTCCAGACCGCCGGCCTCTCCTGGTACGAGGTGACCGGGCGGCCCAAGCACCTCTGGTCCATCTACCAGAAGATGAAGAAGCGCAACAAGCCGTTCGACGAGATCTACGACCTCATGGCGGTCCGGGTCATCGTACGGTCGGTGCAGGAGTGCTACCACGTGCTCGGGATCATCCATCACAACTGGACCCCGCTGCAGGAGCGCATCAAGGACTACATCGCGAGCCCCAAGTCGAACGCGTACCAGTCGCTGCACACCACGATCTTCGGGCCGGGGGGGCACCTCTTCGAGGTCCAGATCCGGACCCAGGAAATGCACCGCACCGCCGAGTACGGCATCGCGGCCCACTGGCTCTACAAGACCGACCCCAAGCGCGGCGAGATGGACCACCACTTCGCCTGGTTTCGCCAGCTGCTGGAGCTGCAGCAGGACACCCACAGCCCGGAGGAGTTCCTCGAGTTCCTCAAGGTGGACCTGTACCAGGACGAGATCTTCGTCTTCACCCCCAAGGGGGACGTGAAGCGGCTCCCCAAGGGCGCCACCCCGATCGACTTCGCCTTCCTGGTCCACACCGACGTTGGGCTCCGCTGCCAGGGGGCCAAGGTGAACGGGCGGATCGCGCCGCTGCACCGCGAGCTCAAGAACGGCGACACGGTGGAGGTCTTCACCGGCGCCGCGCCCCGGCCCAGCCGGGACTGGCTGGCGCACGTCAAGACGGCGCGGGCGCGGCACAAGATCAAGGCCTGGATCCGGCACCAGGAGGACCAGGAGGCCCAGGCGCTCGGGAAGGAACTGCTCATCCGGGAGTGCAAGCGCCGGCGGCTGGCCGTGCCGGAGGATGCCCAGTTGGAGCGGTCGGCGGAGTCCCTCGGCGTCAGCGACGGCCGCCAGGTCGAGATCGGGCTTGGCCGCGGGGACCTCACCATCGTGCAGGTGCTGCGGGCGGTGTACCCGGATGTCTCCGCCGACGACCTCCAGGACCAGAAGCCGGGGGTGATCGGCCGGGTGATCGACCGCATCCGGCTGGGCTCGGGCATCCGCATCCAGGGCCTCTCGGGCCTCATGGTCCGGTATGCCCAGTGCTGCCAGCCGGTGCCCGGCGACCAGGTGATCGGCTACGTGAGCCAGGGGCGTGGCATCTCGATCCACCGGGCCGACTGCCCCAACCTGCTCAACCTCGCCGGGGAGGGGCGGCGGGTGGAGATCGACTGGCAGGAGACCAAGGGCGAGGCCTTCGCGGTCCGCCTCGCGGTCAGCGGCGACGACCGCCGCGGCCTCTACGCCGATGTCATGCAGGCCATCAGCCAGAGCGGCACCAACGTGAAGGCCGCCGAGCTGACCACCAAGGACGGCACCGTGTTCAGCACCATCGTGGTGGAGGTGGAGAGCCGGGCCCACCTCGCCAAGGTCATCAAGTCCATCCGGAAGGTGAAGGGAATCAACGATGTGGAGCGGCGCGACGCGCCGGCGCCCGCCGGGGCCTGAGGCCGCTCCGCCCCGTTACACTGGCCCGGTTGACGCCTCTCCGGCCCACCGTACCTTCCCCCGCCCATGCCCGCGCACTGGCTGCTCAAGACCGAGCCCTCGACCTACTCGTTCGACCGCCTCCTCAAGGAGGGCTCCGCGGTCTGGGACGGCGTCCGCAACAACCTGGCGCTGACCTACCTGCGGCAGATGAAGGCGGGGGACCGGGTGCTCATCTACCATTCCGGGGCGGAGAAGGCGGTGGTGGGCCAGGCCCGGATCGCTCGCGCCGCCTATCCCGATCCCGCCCAGGACGATCCCAAGCTGGTCGTGGTCGATGTGGCCCCGGAGGCCCGGCTCCCGAAGGCGCTGACCCTGGCCGCGATCAAGGCCGATCCCGCGCTGGCCGAGCTCCCGCTGGTCCGCATGAGCCGGCTGTCCGTCATGCCCGTGACGGCCGAGCAGTGGAAGCGCCTCCAGGCCCTCGCCGCGGGCTGAACTCCCCCTACTCCCGAAGAAACACCGTAGCCGGTATATTGGGTCCCATGCCGAGCCCCGCCTTTCAGGTCGTCGCCCCCTTCGAGCCCGCCGGGGACCAGCCCCGCGCCATCCAGGAGCTGACCGAGGGGCTCACCCGGGGCGATCGCTACCAGACCCTGCTGGGCGTGACGGGCTCCGGGAAGACCATGACCCTGGCCCACGTCCTCGCGAACTACGGGAAGCCCACGCTGGTGCTGTCCCACAACAAGACCCTCGCGGCGCAGCTCTACGGTGAACTGCGCCAGTTCCTGCCCGCGAACGCGGTCGAGTACTTCGTCTCCTATTACGACTATTACCAGCCGGAGGCGTACGTCCCCTCGACCGATGTCTACATCGAGAAGGACGCGTCCATCAACGCCGACATCGAGAGCCTCCGGCTGCGGGCCACCTCGAGCCTGATGGAGCGGGAGGACGTCGTCATCGTCGCCACGGTGAGCGCGATCTACGGCCTGGGCGACCCGGTCGAGTACCGCCGGATGCTGGTGACGGCCCAGGTGGGGGAGGAGAAGGGACGGGACGCCCTGCTCGAGGACCTGGTGCGGATCCAGTACGGGCGGAATGACGTGTCCTTCGAGCAGGGCACCTTCCGGGTCCGCGGGGACACCGTCGAGATCTTCCCGGCCTACGCCGAACAGGCGCTCAGGGTGGAGTTCTGGGGCGACGCGGTGGAACGGATCGCCCGCATCGATCCACTCACCGGGCGGGTGATCGCCGCCCTGGAACGGTGCGCCATCTACCCCGCCAAGCACTTCGTCACGCAGCGGCCCACCATCGAGCGGGCGGTGAAGGTCATCCGCGCGGAACTGGCCGAGCGGCTGGCGGAGCTGCGGCAGGCCGGCAAGCTGCTGGAAGCCCAGCGGCTCGAGTCGCGCACCAGCTACGACATCGAGATGATGCTCGAGGTCGGAACCTGCGCCGGGATCGAGAACTATTCGCGGCCCATCTCCGGCCGGCAGGCCGGCGAGCGCCCCGCCTGCCTGCTGGACTACTTCCCCGCGGAGTTCCTGGTGGTGGTGGACGAGTCCCACGTGACCCTGCCGCAGATCGGCGGGATGTTCAACGGCGACCGGGCCCGCAAGACCACCCTGGTCGAATACGGCTTCCGGTTGCCGTCCGCCCTCGACAACCGGCCGCTGCACTTCGACGAGTTCATGGCCATCGTGCCGCAGATGATCGCGGTCTCGGCCACCCCCGGAGACCTCGAGCTCGGTCTCACCAGCGGCAGGGTAGTGGAGCAGATCATTCGCCCGACCGGGCTGGTGGACCCGACGGTCGAGATCCGGCCGGTCAAGGGCCAGGTGGACGACCTGCTGGGCGAGATCCGGGAACGGGTCAGGCTGCGCGAGCGGGTGCTGGTCACCACGCTCACCAAGCGCATGGCGGAAGACCTCACCGACTACCTGCAGCAGACCGGGGTCCGGGTCCGGTACCTCCATTCCGACATCGACGCCATCGAACGGATGGAGATCCTCCGGGGCCTCCGCCTCGGGGAATTCGACGTGCTGGTGGGGATCAACCTGCTCCGGGAGGGTCTCGACCTGCCGGAGGTGTCGCTGGTCGCCATCCTCGACGCGGACCAGGAGGGATTCCTCCGCTCCGACCGGTCCCTGATCCAGACGGTCGGCCGCGCCGCCCGCCACGTCAACGGCCGGGCCATCCTCTATGCCGACCGGATGACTGGTTCCATGGAGCGGGCGCTCGCGGAGATGGGGCGCCGGCGGGAGCGCCAGCTGGCGTACAACCGCGAGCACGGCATCACCCCGCGCTCCATCATCAAGTCCATGGAGCAGGTCAGGCTGACCACCCGCGTGGCCGATGCCCGCACCGAAAAGCCGGAGAAGCCCTCCGGCGAGCGGCTGGTCGCCCTCGACTTCCGCGATCCCGCCAAGCGGGCCCAGACCATCGCGGCGCTGGAGCGGCAGATGAAGGAGGCCGCCGCCAACCTCGAGTTCGAGGTGGCTGCCATGTTGCGCGACCAGGTCAACGAGCTTCGCGCCCTCGATGCGCCGGACGTCGGACGCGGCACCGGGGCGGCGCGGAAGCGCGCCTAGATGGTCCGACCGCTCACCGAGGCCGAACTCATCGCCGCCGGCGAGGCGCTTGGCCGGGAGCTCGCCCCCGGCGCCGTGCTCACGCTGGAAGGTGACCTCGGCGCGGGCAAGACCACCCTTGCGCAGGCACTGAGCCGGGGCCTGGGTGTGCAGGAGCCCGCCACCAGTCCCACCTACGCGCTGGTGCACCGCTACGCCGGGCGCCGCGGCCCGGTCTTCCACCTCGACTGCTACCGGCTCCGCACCCCGGACGAGGCGGCGGACCTCGACTGGGAGGGGCTGCTCGCCGAGGGGGATGCCATCATCGTCGAGTGGCCCGAGCGGGCGGGCGCGTGGCTGCCGCCCCCGTCGCACCGTTTCCGCCTGACGCACCTCCCCGATCCGGACCGGCGCGGGCTCGAGGTGCTGGCCTGATGTGGCTGGCGCTCGATACCGCCACCGACCGGGCCCAGGTGGTGCTCGGCGCGCCGGGGGTGATCCTGGCCCGCGCGGAGATCGCAGGGGCCCGGAAGCACGCGGTGGAGTTGCTGCCGGCCATCGAGCGCTGCCTTGCCGCAGCAGCCGCCAATTTCGCGGCGCTCGAGGGGATCGTCCTCGCCGACGGGCCGGGGAGCTTCACCGGTCTTCGGGTGAGTGCCACCGTGGCCAAGGCGCTGGTCCGCGCTCGTCCGATGCCGCTCTGGGTCGCTCCCTCCCTGCTGGTCTGTGCCGCCGGGGCAGACGCCGGTCCGGATCAGGTCGTCCTCGCGCTGAGCAACGCGCTCCGGGGCGAGTGCTTCGCGGCCGCCTACCGGGTCGGCCCCGGGAGGGTGGAGGTGGTGCTGCCGCCGAGCGTGCTCCGGCCGGAGGAGATCACCGTCCGGGTGCCACAGCCCGGCCGTATCGTGGGGCCGGCGGCGCCGACCCTCGGTGGCCAGCCGACCTGGCCGGACGCGGCGGCACTGATTGGATTGGTGGGGAAGGCCGGTGGGGTGACGCGCGTGGCGGACCCTGCCCGCTGGGAACCCGAGTACGGCCGCCCAGCCGAGGCGCAGGTCCAGTGGGAGCTCAAGCATGGCCGAACGCTGGCTGATCCGGCCCGCGCGAGTCGCTGACGCCGCCCGGATCGCCCCGCTGGAGCGGCGCTGCTTCGGCGATCCCTGGAGCGTCACCGCCTTCGAGGAGGTCCTCGCCTTTCCCCTGGGCATCGGCCTGGTGGCGGAGCGGGATCGGCAAATCGGCGGGTACCTCGTGGCGCGCGCGGTGGTCGGGGAGGGCGAGATCATGAACCTGGCGGTCGCCCCCGAGCACCGGCGGGCGGGACTGGGCCGCCGGCTGCTGGAGGCGGGGCTCGAGGCGCTGCGCGGGCGGGGGGTGCACCAGGTGCACCTCGAGGTCCGGCAGGGCAACGAGGCGGCCCAGGCGCTGTACCGGCGCCAGGGATTCGAGCCCATTGGCCGGCGCGTCGGGTACTACCGCAATCCGGTCGAGGACGCCATCGTGCTCAGGCTCGCGCTGCCGGGGCACGCGTGATTCCGGACCAACGTGGCTACATTTCGGGTAATTGGCGGCGGCTCCCCCGCGCTACTGTCGGGATCGTCCGCCCAGCAGGTTCGTCCCCCCAGCAGTGGAGGTTCCCGTGAGTCGCAGCCTCAACAAGGTGATCCTGATCGGCAACCTCGGCCAGGATCCCGAAGTGCGCAGCACCAGCGGCGGAGGGCGCGTCGCCAACTTCAGCCTCGCCACCAGTCGCCAGTGGAGCGGCCAGGGTGGGGACAAGCAGGAAAAGACCGAGTGGCACCGGATCGTCGCGTGGAACAACACCCGCGGCGGGGGCACCGGCCTGGCGGATGTGGTCGAGAAGTACGTCAAGAAGGGCGACAAGCTCTACGTCGAGGGGCGCATCGAGTACCGCTCCTGGCAGGACAAGGACGGCCAGACGCGCTATACCACCGAGATCATCGCCAGCGAGATCATCATGCTGTCCGGCAAGGGTGGTGGGGCGGGCGGCGAGGGTGGCTTCTCCCCGGCCAAGGCCGCCGTGAGTTCCGCGGCCCCGGCCAAGAAGGAGGGGAAGGACGGCAAGGAAGGGTTCGATGACTTCCCCGAGGCGCTCGACAGCGAGGACGACGACCTCCCGTTCTGAGCCTCGCCAAGGCTCCGGGTGGCGCCCGCCGCCAGTCCGCCTCGACGGGCTGGCGGCGTCCATTTTCGGGGCCGGGGAGCATCGCGGCGGCGGGCCAGAGGGGCTTTCCGGCGGGGTGTGAGGTATGTCACTTGTCCAAATGTATTACCAGCTTGGACTTACCCTGCCACCCCTCACCTAGTCTCTGAGTGGCGCGTCGGAGGCCTATGTCATATATTGGCTTATCTCGACTCCCACCCTTGAGGGTAGCGTGATGTCCATTTCCGCTCGGATCCGCCTGGCGGTGGTGCTCGCGGCGCTCGCTCTGCCGGGCGCTGCCGGAGCCCAGGCCCGGCCTGAGACGCACACCGTTCGCCCGGGGGACACCCTCTGGGATCTGGCGCGACAGTACCTCGGGGATCCGTTCCTCTGGCCCGAGATCTACCGCCTCAACACCAGCGTGGTGGAAGATCCGCACTGGATCTATCCCAACGAGGTGCTGCGGCTGGCGCCGGGTGCCGACATCGCGGCTGTTCCTCCGGGAGACACTCCGGCGCCCGTCGCGGAAGAGACCCCGGTGGAAGCGCCTGCCGACGCCATGCCGGGGGATGAACCGGCCCCCGTGGATGAGGGACTGGCCGAGCCCCAGGTCGGCGACCTCGGGGCGGATGCCGAGTGGGATGACCGGGACAGCGTGGACCTGACGCCGCTGGTGGGTGACCGGCGCCGGCTGGCGCAGGTGGGACCGAGCCTCGAGCTCTCGCTGGAACGGCACTTCCGCCCCATTCGCCGGACCGAGTTCTACAGCGCCGGGTTCCTGACGGAGGACCAGCGGCTGCCCTTCGGCCAGGTCCTCGGCACGACCACCCCGCTGCAGATTGACGAGGTCTCGACCCGCACCACGGCGCAGATGCACGCCCGGGTGGGCATCCTCCCGCCGCCGGGTGGCCGCTACCAGGTGGGTGATACACTGCTCGTCGCGCTGGTGCGGCAGGAAATCCGCGGCTATGGCGAGATTGTAGTCCCGACGGGCCTGGTCAAGGTGGTGGATGTGAGCCGGCCGGAGAACGTCGCCGAGGTCATCGCGACCTACGCCCCCGTGCGGGACAAGCAGGTGCTGCTCCCGGCGGAGCAGTTCCGGGACCCGGGCAACGTCCGCCCGGTGCCGATCTCCGATGGTGTCCGCGCCCGGTTGCTGGGGCACCGCGACCGGCAGCCGCTGACCGGACCCCAGGATGTGGTGTTCCTGGATCGCGGCCGGCGCGACGGCGTCGCCATCGGCGACGTGTTCGAGTTGCACCAGCGGGTGCGCGAACGGGCCGAGATGGCCACGGTCACCGACGATCTCATGGCGACGGTCCAGGTGGTGCATGTCGGCGAGCGGACCGCCACGGCGCTCGTGGTCTCGGTCACCCAGCCGGACATTCCTGCCGGCACCGAAGCGCGACAGGTCGCCAAGCTGCCTTCCTGAGGCGGGGGCACCCCGCCTATCCTTCCCGGGCCCCGGCCGGAGCGCGTGGAGCAATGACTCCACCGCCACCCGCACGGGGCCCGGGATCGTTCTGACCTCCCCTCTGGATGGTGTTGCTGATGCTTCAGGCCGGTACCGCGCTGCCCTCCACCTCGTGGGAACTCGTCCTGCACTCGAGCCCCGAGACCAAGGTCGTCCTCGGCATTACCCTGGTGTTCTCCGTCATCTCCTGGTTCGTGATCGTGCTCAAGTGGTGGCAGTTCCGCCGGGTGCGACGTCAGGCCACTCGCTTCTTTGGCGAGCTGGAACGGACCACCCGGCTCAAGGACGCCTATCACGCCGTGATGAAGCTCCCGCCCTCCGCGTTCAACCGCCTGTTCCGCGAGGGGCTCAGCTTCCTCTCGGAACTCCGCCCCGGCTCGCTGCGGGACGAGGGCCAGGCTCCCGCGCCCGGCACCCTGAGCATGACCCAGCTCGAGGCGCTCAAGATGGTGCTGGGGAAGGAAGTCGCGGCGGAGCGGGACCTCATGGCGAAGTTCATTCCCTGGCTGGCGACGATCGGGTCGGTGGGCCCGCTGCTCGGCCTGCTCGGCACCGTGCTCGGCGTGATGGACGCCTTCATCGGGATCGCCTCGAAGGGTTCCGGCAACATCGCGGCGGTGGCGCCGGGCGTGGCGGAGGCGCTGGTCACCACCGTGGCCGGGCTCGCGGTCGCGATCCCCGCGGTGATCGCCTACAACCTGTTCGTCAACAAGCTGAGCCTCTTCGCCGGAGAACTGGAAGGCTTCGCCAACGAGCTGGTGGGGACCATGGCGCGCGAGGGGTTGCTCTAGCATGTCGGGGATCATCGGCCGGGGCGGCGGGCTGCGCGGGCACGGCGAGCTGCCGCTCAACGCGGACATCAACGTCACCAGCATGGTGGACGTCGCCTTCGTGCTGCTCATCATCTTCATGATCGCCGCACCGATCATGCAGGGCGGGGTGGACGTCCAGCTGCCGCAGGCCGACGCCCGCCCGATCACCGCCAAGGAGGGCATGGTGGTGAGCGTGGACCGCGAGGGCCGGATCTTCATCGATGAGACCCGGGTCTCCTATAACGACTTCCGCATGACCTTCGGGGCGCTGGTCAAGAGCCGCCGGCCCAAGTCCGTCTATCTCCGGGCCGACCGGCGCGTCCCCTACGGGGACGTGGTGCGGGTGCTGGCCACGATCCGGGCGTCGGGCGTGAGCGACGTGGGGCTGGTCGCGGAGGAGGAAGAGCAGCCATGAAGGTCCGGAGGGGCCGGCGTCGGGATCGGCCGGGGCTGGCGGCGGGGCTGACGGGAACCCTGGTGGTGCACGTGGCGACGGTGGCGTTGCTCTGGACCGCCGTGGAGCCGGTGGACATCGGTCCTCCGGTCTACGCCGTGGAGCTGGTCGCGGCCCCAGCGCCCCGTCCGGAGCAGCGGCCGGCTCCGGAGGCCCAGCCGCGGCCTCCCGCGCCCGAACCGGCCCCGACCCGGCCCAACCCCAAGCCCACCCCCGCGCCGCCCAAACCCCAGCCGGCCAAGCCACCGGCGGCGACGGAACCGAATCCCCGGACCACCCCCCGGACCGAGCCGCTTCCCGGCGAGGCGCCGAGCACCGGGAACGACGCCGTCACGGTGAGCACGCCGGGGCTGTCGTTCGCGTACCCGGAGTACCTGCGGAACATCGTGGAGGAGGTCTACCGGCGGTGGGAACGCCCCCGCGGGAATGCGGCCCTCCGGGCGGAGGTGAGCTTCCTCATACTCCGGGACGGCACGGTGCGCGAGATTCGTCTGGCCCGCGGCTCGGGCAGCTTCTCGTTCGACCTCTCGGCCCAGGGGGCCGTCGAGGCGGCGGGCGCCAACAAGGCCTTTGGCCCCCTGCCTGACGGCTACCCGGCGGACGTTCTGCCGGTGTCCTTCTACTTCACGCCACGGACGCAATGACCCTCCGTTCTACCTGCCGGTCCCTGACCCTCGCGCTCCTCGCCGGATCCGTCGCGCCGCTCGCCGGCCAGGATACGCTGCAACCGCCGGACGGGGTGCGGATCGGCATCGAGTACCGGCCAGGGGTACGGCCGGCGATCGTGATTCTCCCCGGCCGGGGCCTTGACTCGGTGCGGGTCCTCCTCACCCGCGACCTCGACTACAGCGACCGCTTCGAGGTGATCGCGCTGGCCCCGGGGGACAGCGCGGCGCTCGCCGCCAACACCGGCGGCCGGACGGTGAACTATGCCCTGTTCCGCACCCTGGGCGCCGAGTACGCACTGGAGGTGGTTGCCGATGGTCCGGGCGCGGTGGTTCGCCTGCATGACATCGCCGGGGGGGTCGTGCGCCGGGAGCAGCGGTACACCTTTCCGGCGCCGTTCGACGTCGGCTTCCGGATGGCAGTGCACCGCGCGAGTGACGAGGTCGTGCGGTGGATCACCGGGACGCCCGGCTACGCCGCCTCCCAGCTGCTCTTCGTGGCGGACCGCAAGCTCTACCGGGTGGATAGCGATGGGGGGGGATTCAGCCAGGTCTCGGCCCCGGGGGAGGAAGTCCTCTCGCCGGCCTGGAGCCCCGATGGCCGCCGATTCGCCTACACCCGGTTCGGCGCCGGGACCGGGTCCATCGTCGTGCACACGATCGCGGGCGGGCACAAGGCCGTCGCCCCCGGCACCAGCGTTGCCCTCAATATCACGCCGGCCTTCTCCCCCGACGGCCGCCTGCTCGCCTTTGCGCGCTCCGGGGAGGATGGGACCGACGTGTATGTATCGGATGTGGCCCAGAATTGCTGCGTCCAGCGGTTGACCGTCGGGAGGTATGCCGATAATCTTTCCCCGACGTTCGCGCCCGATGGCCGGCGAATCGCGTTCGTCTCGACCCGGGCGGGGTCGCCGCAGATTTACGTGATGGCGGCGGACGGCACGGACCAGGAGTTGTTCGCCCCGTTCGACTTCGGGGCCACCGGGCCCTCCAACGCACCGGAGTGGTCGCCGGACGGGGCCAGCGTCGTGTTCCACCGCGATGTCAGCCGGGCTCCCCAGGTCTTCGTGCTGGACGTGGCCGCGCGCCGGGTACGCCAGCTGACGTCAGCCGGCCGGAACGAGGATCCGACCTGGGCCCCCGATGGCCGGCACATCGCCTTCGTATCCGACCGGAGCGGCCGGCGCCAGCTCTGGGTCATCGACAGTGTCACTGGCCGAATCCGGCAGCTCACGTTTCTGGGTCAGGCCCGCCTGCCGGCATGGTCCCGGCGCTTGACCGATCCCGGATGACTTTTCACTCACCGCGCCCCGAACCGGAGGCATGATGTCCGTCGCCACCTTGCGTTCCTCGATCGCTCTCCTCACGGTCCTGACGGTCGCCGCCTGCGGCGGCAAGCCGGCACCGGAGGAGCCGACGCCCCAGCCCGCGCCCACGCAGCCGGCGCCCACGCCGGCCCCCGCGCCGGCGCAGCCCGCCCCGACACCGGCTCCCGCGCCGACGCCGGCCGAAGATCCCGCGGCCGTCGCCGCCCGGACCACAGCCGCCGTGCTCGCGGAAGTGGGCACAGTGGTGCATTTCGACTTCGACAAGTGGGATATCCGCCCCGAGGACCGTTCCATCCTGGACCGCAAGGCGGCGATCCTCGGCGCCAACGGCGGACTCCGCATCCGGATCAGCGGCCACGCGGACGAGCGGGGCTCCGATGAGTACAACCTCGCCCTGGGCAACCGGCGCGCGGCGGCGGTGAAGACCTACCTGGGCAACAAGGGCATCGACGCCAGCCGGGTCGAGGTGGTCTCTTATGGGGAGG
>JANRJZ010000237.1:0-13509 GCA_033763675.1 Gemmatimonadota bacterium | reverse complement strand
TCCCGGGCCGCGGGCTGCCGCGCCGCCCGTCGCTCCGTCAGCCGCTCGCCGGCTTCCACTCCCGCCGCGAGCAGGGCGGTGAGGAGGACCAGGGCTGCCGCCACGGGCATCGCCCACCGGCGCAGCGCGTCAAACCGCGGCCCCGCCCAGCTTCCGATCCGGACCCCCAGCCCCAGCGCGATCAGGTCCACCGTGAGCACGCTGAGGCTGTTGTCGAGCACGCGGAGCGCCGCCATGGCAGCAAGGAAGCACAGAAGGCCCACCAGCCGTGCGCCGGTGAGGAGCCGCGGGGCCACTCCCGCCACCACCGCCAGCAGCACACCCACGACCAGGAACGCCGCGCCGTTGGCAACCGCAGGCATCCACAGCATGTACCAGCCCAGCGGGAGCATGCCCTCGAATCCCCAGTACCGAATGAAGTGGCTCAGGGACTCGAGCAGCCCAGCCAGCACTCCGAAGAGGAGGGCCAGGACCAGGCTCTCGCGCGGGCGCACCGGTGGGCTCATCCCCGCCTCACCGCGCCGGCCGCCAGCCTGGATGCGGGACAACGGGTCCGACCAGTGCAGTCAGCTGGGACGCAAGGCGGCCGGCCAGCGGGTCGCCGGGATTCCGGAGCAGCAGGTCGGTGTACTGCAGCGGGTCGCTGGCCAGGTCGAACAGCTCCCTCCGCCCGTCCGCTTCACGCACCAGCAGCCTCCCCTCCGCGATCAGGCCATGCAGCGTGCCCTTGGAGGTGGGGTACCAGGCCGGGTTATTGGCGGCATAGCGTGAGCCCGCCAGCAGCGGGGCCGCCCCGATGCTGTCCCCGCGCCAGAATCGCGTGAGGGACGGCCCGGGGAATGGCTGCCGCACCTCGGGGGCGGCCAGTTCCATCACGGTGGGGGCCAGGGCCTGGAGGCTCACCCACTCCTCCACCCGCTTGCCGGCCGGCCAGCCGCCCGGGCCGGCCAGCAGCAGGGGGACGTGCAGCATGGGCATGTAGAGGGTGCTGCCGTGGCCGTAGATGCCGTGCTCGCCGAACGCCTCGCCATGGTCCGAGGTGATGATCACCACGGTGTTCGCGAGCAGCCCCCGCGCGTCCAGAGAGTCGAGCAGCCGGCCGATCTCGTAGTCGAGGTAGGCGATCGCCTGGTCGTACGGGCGCATCTCCCGCGGGCGGTCGAGGCCCGGCCCGCCCGCCCGGGTGGGGGGCAGGGCGGGGTACGCCGGCTCGGCGAAGAGCGTGTCGAACGGTGGCTGGGGCCGGTAGGGATCGTGCGCGTCCATGTAGTTGGCGAACGCGAAGAAGGGCCGCCCCGGGCTCCGGTCCACCCAGGCGAGGATCGCCCGGTTGATGTCGTCCGCCGTCTTCCGGACGTAGTTGATCCGGGCCTCGGGCAGCGGGCCGCCCCTGGGCAGCATCTTGTACAGCCGGCCGGGGAACCAGGCACTCACCGCGACCTGTGCCGGCGTCACCAGGTGCGCCTCATAGTGCGCAAAGCCGCGCGCGATACCGGCAGCCGGGGTGGCATGGGTGAGGTTGGCCACGAAGCCGCCGGTGCGGTAGCCCACGCCGGCGAGCTGCTCGGCGAGCGTGGGGTACGTGCCGTCCAGCGGTACGAGGTGATCGGCGGTGAGTTCATGCTCCCAGCGCCCGGTGAACAGGCTCGCGTGCGAGGGCCGGGTCCACGGCGCGGTGCTGATCGCCCGGTCGAAGACGACCCCGCGGGCCGCCAGCCGCTCCAGTACCGGCGTTGTCGGGCGCTGGTAGCCGTACACCGAGAGGCTCATCGCCCGGACGGTGTCCAGGACCAGCAGCAGGACGTTGGGGCTCCCGGACCGGGCTGGCGGAAGCGCGGCCACGGCCCTCGCCTCGGCCCGCTGGTGTCGGAGCCCGATGCCGCCCGCCACGAGCGGCACGGTCACGATCCCCGCCACGGCAATGCGGCGGATCCCCGTCAGCCTCACGGCCAGCTTCGGGCCCAGCCATTGCCCCCCCCGGACCGCAAGCCCCAGCACGATCAGGTTGACGGTCCAGACGCCGAGCAGCCCGTCGAGCAATCGGAGCGGGGAGAGCACCGCGAGGCCGGTCAAGACTCCCACGAGGATGGGCAGGGTGACTTTCCCCGGCCAGCGGCGCGCGAGCGACCAGCCCAGCAGCGCCACCAGCGACATCAGGGCGATCTGCGCCGCGGCGGGCATCCACCAGAGGTGGTCGCCCAGCATCAGCCGCCCCTCGCTCGCGGAGGAGATCTTGGAGTGCAGGACCAGCGGCTCGAGAACCCCGGCGGCCAGGCCGAAGACGACACCGAGTCCGAGCAGATCGGCGAGGCGGGGTGGGGCGGGGGGAGTGCGAGGTGGCGTCACGCGTGTCCGCCGCTGGCCATCAGTGCTGTCATGAGGGGTGATCCGTCGTTGCCGTGTAGGCCGGAATCTGGTCGGCTTCAGGGTTTGACGGCAGGGGCCGGGGATGCGGGTGGCTCCCGGCCGGCAGGCGAGGCCCTCCTGTAGTTCCATCCCCACGGTAGTGTAGCTTTCTCGCCGCAGCGCCGCGCCCTGGCGTCGTGCCCGCACCCCCTGTCGGGCAGTACAGCTCTTGCACCAGCGGCCCGCACATGACCTCACCCTACCCCAGAATTTTTCATGCGCTGGCCCCCAGCCCGGCGGGCGGACTGGAGAGCGTGGTCCAGATGCACGCCCGAGGCTGGGCGGAACTCGGGGGCGAAGTGGCGGTGGCGCTGATGCTCGATACCGGGGCGCCACTGCCGCCCGGGTGGGAGGAACTGCAGGGGGCCGGCGTCCGGCTTCTCACTCATCGGCTGCCCCCCCGGGCCTACCTGCGGGAGCGGACCCAGTACCTCGGGTGGCTTCGGGAATTCCAGCCGGCGGTGGTGCACGCACACGGGTACCGGGCGGACCTGGTCGCGGGGTCGGCGGCGCGGGCGCTGGGACTCCCGCGAGTCAGCACGGTCCACGGGTTCACCGGGGGCGACTGGAAGAACCGCCTGTACGAGCGGCTGCAGCTTCGGGCCTTCCGGCAGTTCGGCGCTGTCATCGCCGTCAGCCGCCCCATCCGTGACCGGCTGCTCCGCCAGGGCCTGTCCGCGGAGCGGATCGCCGTGATTCCCAATGCCTGGGCCCCGGCACCGCCCTCCCCCCGCGGCCCGGCGCGCGCCCGGCTCGGGCTGAAGGACACGGACTTCGCGATCGGCTGGGTGGGGCGGCTCTCGGCGGAGAAGGGGGCGGATGTGTTCCTTGCCGCCCTGGCGGCGGGCGCCGGCCGGGACGCGGTGCCGGTGATCGTTGGCGATGGGCGCGAGCGCGCGGCCCTGGAACGGCAGGCGGCCGACCTCGGGCTCGGCGCCCGGGTGCGCTGGGCGGGGATGGTTCCGCAGGCCGCCGCGCTCTTTCCGGGCTTCGACTGCTACGTTCTCAGCTCCCGCACCGAGGGCACCCCGATCGCGCTGTTCGAGGCAATGGCCGGCGGGGTGCCGATCGTGGCGACGCGGGTCGGCGGCGTTCCCGATGTCCTCACCGAGTCCGAGGCCCTGCTGGTACCGCCGGAAGATCCGGCCGCACTCGCCGTGGCGATCACCGCCGTCCGTCAGGACCCCGCGGCCGCGGCCGCCCGGGCCGCGCGGGCCGGCGAGGTGCTGGCCCGGCGCTTCGCCCCCGGGCCCTGGCTCGAGCAGCACCTGGCCCTCTACCGCGCCATCGCGGCGCGCAGTTCCAAGGATCTGGCATGTACCTGAGGGACGTGGGCATCCTGCTGGCCCTCCTGCCCGGACTCCTGTTCGGGTACGCCTACCTGGTGTATCCCCTCCTGCTCAAGATCTGGGGCGCGTTCCGGCCGGACCCGCCGCGCATTCCCGATCCGGCCGAGTGGCCGCTCATCTCGATCGTGGTGCCGGCCTACAACGAGGAGCACGCCATCCGGCGCACCATCGAGGCCCTGCTGGCGCTGGACTACCCGGTGGACCGGCGCCAGATCCTCATCGTCTCGGACGCCTCCAGTGACGGGACCGACGACGTGGTCCGGGAGTACGCCCACCGGGGCATCGAACTGCTGCGCCTGCCGGAGCGGTCGGGCAAGACCGCGGCGGAGAACGCCGCGCTGCCGCATCTTCGCGGCGGCATCGTGGTCAACACCGACGCGACCATCCGTATCCTCCCCACCGCCCTCAAGCCCCTCATCCGGGTGTTCCAGGACCCGACCATTGGGGTCGCATCCGGCCGGGACGTGAGCGTCGGCGCGCTCACCGTCGAGGCCAACCAGGGCGAATCGGGCTATGTCGGGTACGAGATGTGGGTGCGCTCGCTGGAAACCCGGGTGGGGTCGATCGTCGGGGCGAGCGGATGTTTCTACGCCATCCGGCTGGAACTGCACGAGACGCTGGTCCCGGCGGCGCTCTCCCGGGACTTTGCCTCCGCCCTCACCGCGCGGGAGCAAGGCTACCGCGCGGTCTCGGTGGAGGACGCCGTCTGCCTCGTGCCGCGGACGGTTTCGCTGCAGCGGGAGTATCGCCGGAAGGTCCGGACCATGGCTCGCGGCCTGGAGACGCTCTGGTTCAAGCGCCATCTCCTGAATCCGTTCCGGCACGGCCGGTTCGCCTGGATGCTCTGGTCCCACAAGCTGATCCGCTGGCTGGTCTTCCTGGTGTCGCCGGTGGCGTTTCTGGCGCTCGGCGCGCTGGCCATCTGGTACCCGGTGGCGCGCGTCGCGTTCGGGCTGGCGTTGGTGGGGGTGAGTCTGGGCCTGGTGGCGATGCGGGTACCGGAAGGGCGGCGGCTCCCCCGCCTGGTGGCGCTGTGCGGCTTCGTGCTGGCCACACACCTGGCAGGTTTCCTGGCGTGGACCCGGGCGCTGCGTGGCGAGCTCAACCCGATCTGGGAGCCCACCCGGCGGCCGGTCTAGGGGCCCGCCCGGGTCAGGCGGGGGCCAGCGACTGGAACACCGCCGGAATCAGGTCCGCCGCCACCCGGCGGGCGAGCTCCTCGGCCGCGGCTTCCGTGGTCTGGGGATCCAGGAAGACCACGATCCGCACCAGCGCCTCCTCGGTCCGGCCCCGCGTCGCGGCGTCCCGCAGCAGTTCCCACTTCACCCGGTACTCGCTCGCGGCCACCCGGCCGCGCCCCTGGTACCAGTAGAACACCAGCGCCCGCTGCTCCTTGTTCTGCAGCAGGTAGCGGTTGACCGTGTAGCTGCCGCCGCCGCTGCCGGGAACATCGGTGGTGCGCTGCAGCAGTGCCTCCCATCCCGAACCGGGGAGGCAGTTCTTGGGGGAGTGGATCGAGCGCCCCTGGGTCTGGTGCTCGTAGTAGCCGACGTAGATCTCGAACTGGGCCGCGGCGGCGGGGAAGACCCGCCGCAGGTAGTTCGAGACCCCCGCCGCGGCGACCTCCTCGGGCCGGATCTCTCCGGTCACGCCCACCCGGCCGCCGAGCGTCATCGGGATGCTGTCCAGGGAGCGCGCCAGCGGGGTGCGCTGCTGGTGGTCCACCGCCAGGGTAAACACACACCCGAGCGCCAGCACCGCCCCCGGCACCCAGTTCAGCCACTCACGCATCGGCGGCACTCCGTCGTGCCCGGTTCTCGATGGCCGCCACCACCCAGGTGAAGGCCCCCAGGATCAGGAACGCGATCACAAACATGAGCCAGCCTTCGCTCAGGTGCATGAAGCCGTCCCCGAGCCTGGGATCCACCCAGTACACCAGGTAGCCGGTCAGGAACACCCGGAGGGCGTTGACCACCATCGCCACCGGGATCGCGAGCGCCACCAGCAGGATGCGGCTCAGCGGGTGGCGCAGCCACAGCCCCCCCACCAGCACGCCCAGGGACAGCAGCGCGGTCAGCGACCGGAGCCCGCTGCAGGCCTCGGTGACGAAGAGATCGCGCAGCGGTTGGCCGGTGGGATCCAGCAGCCGGATGATGTTGCCCGAGAGCGTCACCGGGACGTGCCGCAGCTCCAGCAGGGCCGCGCCCCAGCGGGATGCACGCAGCTGCAGCGGCAGCGCCAGGGTGGTGGTGAGCACGTCGGGAATGGGAATGGAGAGGGCGATCAGCACGATCGGCAGCCACCAGTGCAGCGCCTGCCGCCAGCCCCGGAAGAAGAGCACCAGGGCCAGCGCCGCGAGCACCATGGAGCCTCGCATGGTGAACAGCTCGGCGGCGAGCCCGGAGAGGTAGCGCACCAGCACCGCCAGGAGGAGCAGCGCCAGCCCCAGTGCACGCTGGGGGCGTGCCGCGACCAGGCCGCGTTTCCACCCCAGCCAGAGCGCCAGCGGCGCCAGCAGCAGCCCATGGCCGGCGTCCGGGTCGTTCCACCAGTCGTTGGCCAGCAGCAGCAGCGGCTTGCTGAACAGGAGGAGGAAGAGGCCGGCGGTAAGGAGGAGCGGGGCGAGTCTGCGGGGATCCCGCGGCAGCGTGGCGGGGCCGGGAAGGGATGTGGTGGCCACCAGGGGTCACCAGCCTCCGCGGCGGAACAGGACGACGGGCACCGTCTTGAGCATGATGCGGATGTCCTCCCAGAACCCCTGCCGGTGCAGATACTGGAGGTCGTACTCGAGCTTCTTGCGGACGTCGTCCAGGCACTGGTCGTACTGCTGATTGACCTGCGCCAGCCCGGTGATGCCGGGCTTCACCCGCTGGCGGGCGTGGTAGCCGCTGATCGTGGTGCGCAGCTGGGCGAAGATGCTGGGGCGCTCCGGGCGGGGGCCGACGATGTTCATGTCCCCCAGCAGCACGTTGAAGAGCTGGGGCAGCTCGTCCAGCCGGTACTGGCGCAGGAACTTGCCGACCGGCGTGACCCGGGGGTCCTCCTTGGCGGCCCACACGGCGCCCGAGAGGTGTTCCGCGTTGACGCACATCGTCCGGAACTTGTAGATGGTGAACACCTGGCCGCCGAGGTCATGCGTCCGCAGCGTCTCGCCATCGGGCGGCGGCGCGCGGTCCCACCGGCGGTCCAGCCCGATCCGGGTCTGGGTGTAGAAGATCGGGCCCCGGCTCGTGACCTTCACCGCGACGGCGATCAGGAGCAGCAGCGGCGAGAGCAGCGCCAGCGCCAGCAGGGCCAGGGTGAAGTTCAGCGCGCGCCCGAGGAGCTCGGACCGTGCCCGGGGCACGACCGGCGGCTCCACCTCCTCCACCAGCCGGAGCCAGCGCTCCCGGGGAGTGGCACGTGCAGTCCTGGATGTGGTGCCCGAGCCCATGTCGCGTTCCGCTGCCTGGGGATGCTTCACGCCTAGAAGATTCCAAAGAGTTTGCCGACGCCGTAGGTGCTGATGATCAGCGCCGGGACGATGGCGAAGGTCCGCAGGGTCGTGAACCAGTCCTTGGTGGGCTTGGTCCCCACCTCGATGACATCGCCGGCCCGGAGGTTCATCTGGTCCAGCGTCACCCCGTCGGTCACAGCCTTGTTGAAGGCCTCGCCGTCCATGATTTCCTCGTCACCGCGGAGCACCTTGGACCGCTTGAGCTCCGTCACGTTGCCGATCCCGCCCGCCTGCATAAGGGCGTCGCTCAGCATGATGTCCGCGTCCATCTGGTGGAACCCGGGCTTGCCGATTCCGCCCATGAACGTGAGCCGGATCAGCGGGCGCGCCTTGACCTGGGGGTCCCGGATGTATCGGCCGATCTGCTCGGCCAGGTAGGTCTCGACCTCGGACCGGAGCACGCCCCGCATCTGGATGTCGGGCAGGCCTTGCAGCGAGAGCACCCGGCCCGGACCGATTGCCTTGGTCCCGCTGAAATTGCTGTCGCCGGTGACCGTGATCGTCAACTGGTCCCCGACGTAGAAATCCCCTTCCAGCAGCCGCTCCCGGATCAGGGCCGCCTCGGCCCGCTTTCCCTCGCGGAACCCCGCGCTGTACGCCTCGGAGTTGGCCAGCGCTTCCGCCTGTTCCAGCGACTGTTGAAGCTGGGCCCGGGTCACCACCGGCTGCCGACCGTCCGCCGCCGGATCGGCTACGCCATCCTGCGCCGAGAGGCCGGGAGCGACGAGCAGTGCCGCAGCCACGAGCAAGGCCCATACCGGTTGTCGGCCACTGCGTCCAGGGTCGTGCGTACAGGCGAAGGTCATAAAGTCGGGGTCTCTCCGTGCACACTGTGTGCTAGGGGCTGATCCGGTCAGTAAACCGGGTCCCAAATCCCAAACGCTTGGGGGTGAACGGCTTCCGGCGGGTGAAGCCGCTAGGATGTGGTCACAAGGCTACACTCTGTGCCGCGTCTTCGCTACGGATAAGGGGGACCTGTGGCCCCCGGTATGTGATCTGCGTCGCATTCACCGTGCGCGGGTTCGTCGCGGCCTGCACGCGCGTTCGGCAGATCGCGGATTTCGTATTGCCACAGCCCACGCGCAAGCGTATCGTACCAGTACCGGGAGCCTGCCGCTGTGGAGATTCGACTCGCACGCCGGTTCGACGCCTTCCGGGCAACCCAGATCCGGCATCGCCCGCCGTACGCTTGCCCCCGGCCGCTTCGGCGTGCTCGGCGGGCGGCCGGGCCAGGGGACGCATGACAGACTCCACTCCGCTCACCCCACCGCCACTCGTCCTGGTCGCCAACGATCAGGAATGGTCGGCGCGCTCGCTGGAGAGCATCCTGGCTCCCAATGGGTACGCCGTGCTGCGGGCCTATACCGGTCAGCAGGCCCTCGAACGCGCCCGCTCCGCTCGGCCCGACCTGGTCATCCTCGATGCCCAGATGCCGGACCTGCACGGCTTCGAGGTCTGCCGCCAGCTGCGCAACGATCCCCGGTTCAGCGCCACCACCCCGATCCTGATCACCACCGCCGGCCCTTCCGGCCGCGCCCAGCGGCTGGAGGCCTACAAGGCCGGCGCCTGGGAGTTCCTGGGCCAGCCGCTGGACGGCGAGAGCCTGCTGCTCAAGCTCTCGACCTTCCTGGCCTCGAAGCTGGAGGCGGACCGGCTCCGGGAAGAGAGCCTGCTCGACCAGCTGACCGGGCTGTACAACATGCGGGGCCTCTCCCGCCGGGCCCGGGAGATCGGCGCCGAGGTCTTCCGCCGCCACCAGTCCCTGGCCTGCGTGGTCTTCGCGCCGACCGGTGAAGGCACCGTGGACCAGGTCGCCGAGCGGATCGGCCGGACCCTCCGGGCCCAGGGCCGATCCTCCGATGCCATCGGCCGCGTCGGGGAGGGCGAGTTCGCGGTCATCGCCCCCGACACCGAATCGGTGGGCGCCGTCCGGCTCTTCGAACGGCTCGAACGGCTGCTCGAGGCGGAGAACGGCAACGGCGCAGGCGGCCGGCTCCCGCTCAAGGCCGGCTACTGCGCCGTCACCGACTTCGCCACGTCCCCCGTGGACGCGGTGGAACTCCTGCTCCGCGCCACCTCTGCCCTCCGCCAGCTCCAGACCACCCCCGGCACGGAACGGATCCGGGCCTTCGAGACGACCCCCGGCTGACGCCGCGTCAGCCGGGCTGGTCGGACGAGGCGCTCGACTGCGCCGCCACCTGCGCCGGCTGCTCCTCATCCGACGTGTAGCCGTACAGGTACGAGTAGTACCGGTACACCCCATCCGCCTGGATCTCGTTCAGGACCGCCCCCAGCACCCGCACCGGCAGCCGGTCCAGCAGCCGCAGCTTCGCCTCCGCCATCTGGCGGTCGGTCTCGCCTGAGCGGAACACCATGACCATGTGTCCGGTCGCGGTGCCCAGCACGAAGGGATCGATGCCGGCCCCGAGGGGCGGGCTGTCCACGATGATCACGTCGTAGCGCGCCTTGACCTCGCCCATCAGCTCGGCCATGGCCGCGGAGCCCAGCAACTCCGGACCCTGGTGCCGCCGGGTGCCGCAGGGGATGACCGAGAGCCCGCGCTGGCTGGTGGGCCGGATCAGGTCGTCCAGCGCCGCCTCGCCGGTCAGGTAGTCCAGCAGGCCGGGCCGCCGGTCCACGCCGAACATCCGGTGGATCTCGCCCCGGCGGATGTCCCCATCGATCAGCAGGGTGCGGTAGCCCGCCTCGGCGAACGAGACGGCCAGGTTGGAGGAGACCAGGGACTTGCCGTCGCCGGCGCCGGGACTCGAGATCGTGAGCGTGACCGGGCCCGCCGCCCCATAGGAATGGGCGAGGTTGAGCCGTACGGTTCGGAACGCTTCCACCACCTGGGCCGCCTGCTCCGCGGCCAGTTCTCCGCGGCGGCTCTTCTTGATGGCCGGGATCGCGCCCAGGATGGGGAGCCCGAGCTCGCTGGACACCTGCTCGGGATACCGGAACCGCTTGTCCAGCTGGTCCAGCAGCAGGGCCAGGGCCACGGCAAAGCCGATGCTCGCACCCACCGCCATCAATATGATCTTGGGCGCGGAGTTGCTCGAAGGCTGCTGCGGCGACACCGCCCAGTCCAGCACCCGCACGTCGGGGATGGCGGACAGTTCGGAGAGCTTGGCCTCTTCCAGCCGCTGGCTCAGCATCTTGTACAGGCCGTCCGCCGCATCCATGTCCCGCATGAGGCGGTTTTCGGTGATGGTGACCTCGGGCACCCGGGATAGCTCGCTGGCCACCTGCCGCAGCCGGCCGTTGAGGTCAGACTCCTGGTACTTGAGCTGGTCCACCAGCGCCTGCGCGTACTGGGGGATCTGGGTGTTGCGCAGCAGGTCGATCTGGGTCTGGGCCTGCTTCACCAGCGGATGCTCCGGGGTATAGCGCTGCAGCAGCGCCGTGAGCTCCGCTTCCCGGATGGTCAGGTCATTCAGCGCCTGCTTGAGCTGCGGCGCCTGGTTGGCCGACGGGATCGTCTGGAACGCATCCACCGTGATCGCCCCGCCCCGGGCCCGCTCCAGCACCGCCTCGAGCTGCTGCCGGTCGCGCTGGATGCGGTCGAGATCCACCTTCTGCTGGGTGTAGAGGCTGGTCGCCTGGCCGGTGGTCTGGGCGAGGCCCGGCGCGATCGGGATGCCGCCGCTCCGGGGTTCCGTGATGGTGGCGATCTGGAAGCTCTTGAGCCGGCTCTCCGCTTCCCTGAGGTTCTGGTAAGCTGTGTTCACCTGGGAGTCGAGGGCAACCCGCAACTCGGTGGCCTTGCGGCGCTTGAGGTCCGCGGCGACGTCGGTGAACTCCTGCGACACCGCGTTCACGATGCCGGCCACGCGCTGCCGGTCCTTGCTCTCCAGCGCGACCTTGAGAAACGTCCCCTTCTCCGGCATCTGCGCCCGCAAGTCCTTGGACAGCTGCTGCACGACGCGCCGCGGGTCCACCAGCTTGAACTCGATCTCGGTCCGCCCCTTGAGCTGCGCGGCCGTCGGGGCCCACAACCACCCCAGTCGGCGGCCGATGGAATCCCCCACCTGGCCCTTCTCGGTCTCGCGACTGCCCCGGAAGAGGGTGTACTGCTTGCCCCCCTCCGCGATCTCCAGGGTGTACTCCCCGACGCGGAACCGTTCCCCGATGTCGAAGGTGGTGAAGAGGGCGGTGTCCCGGATCTCCTTCGGATCCACGTAGAGGCGGAGCCGGTGTACCACCGGCTCGTACACCACGGAGGTCTGCAGCAGCTGGACCCAGCCCATGGCGTCCAGCACCTGGCCGGACCGGAGCGGGCCCATCCGCCCGCTCTGATCTTCGATCCAGATGGTCGTGCTTGCCACGTATTGGGGGGGCACGAACCGGGTGGCCACGACGCCGAGCGCGCTGCCCACCAGCACGATCAGCAGCATCAGCCAGCGGTAGCGGCGCAGGGCGGAGACGTAGCGACCCCAGTTGACCCCCTCCTCCCGCGGCTCCGGCGGCGCCAGCGGCGCCCCGTGCCCCTGGAAGGGGGTGATGTCCACGGCGCGCTGCTGGGTGATCGCGGCGCTCTGGGAGGTGATGATCTTGCCGGCCATTGGGGTCCTGGCGTTGCTGGAGGTTCTGGTCCACCCGTCGGGTGCCCACGGTCGGGGCCGAGCGTTGCAAAGTCAATACCGCACGGCAGCACTTCAGGCTGCGCGGGTCCGGGATGATTGCACCCGATCCAGCTGCCCGAAAATCAGCCCTGTCGCCACTGGCTGTTGCGCTCACGCAGCACTGTTGCTCCCTTCACTCACCATGCTGTAGCTTCTGCAACATCCTGCTGCCTCGTCCTCGCATCGGGGTGTGGCACCAAGGATGCAAGATACAGGGACCAGTCCACGAATCGCAGCCTTCCGGCCGCGCGAGTTACCCGTATCTGGCCGTATTGCATGGCCGGGATGCTGGCCCGTCCCAGCCCAAGGAGTGACCGATGGGATCCTCGCTGACCCATAGTACCCGCCGGCCGGACGGCCCGCCGGGGGATTCCGGAGGCCGGGACCCCCTGTCCATCCCCGCCGAAGTGAAGGCCAGCATCCGCATCCTCATCGTGGATGACGAGCGGACCCTGCGGGAAAGTTGCGCCAGCGTGCTCCAGATGGACGGCTACAATGTGACCCTGATCGGGCGCGGCGAAGAGGCGCTCGAGGTGGTGAAGCGCCGCAAGTTCGACATCATCCTGGTGGACCTGTACATGTCGCAGACCTCGGGGATGGACATCCTCCGGTCGGCGCTCGAGTTCCATCGGGACACCATCGTGGTCGTGATGACCGGCAACCCGAGTGTCACCAGCAGCATCGAAGCGCTCCGGGCCGGAGCCTGGGACTACCTGCCCAAGCCGTTCTCCGCCACCCACCTGCAGGTCCTCATCGGGCGGGCCTCGCACGCCGTCATGGTGGCCCGCGAGACCCGTGACCTCAAGCAGCAGCTCGCGACCCAGGGCGGACACAGCGACAAGATCTCCCTCATCGGCATCTCCCCGCTGTTCCGGAAGGCCGTGGACCTGGCCCGGAAGGTGGCGGCCACGGATGCGTCGGTCTTCATCTCCGGGGAAAGCGGCACCGGCAAGGAAGTGATCGCCCAGTTCATCCACCAGCACAGCCGCCGGACCAGCCGGGCGCTGGTGCCGATCAACTGCGCCGCGCTGCCCGAGCCGTTGCTGGAGTCCGAGATGTTCGGCCACCGGAAGGGCGCCTTCACCGGGGCCGACCGCGAGAAGCCGGGACTGCTGGAGACCGCCAACGGTGGCACGCTGTTCCTCGACGAGCTGACCGAGATGTCCATGCCCCTGCAGGCCAAGCTGCTCCGGGTGATCCAGGATGGCGTGGTCCGGCGGGTGGGCAGCGAGACCCAGGACGCGGTGGTGGACGTCCGCTATATCGCGGCCACCAACCGGGACCCGCAGGAAGCGGTGAATCAGGGCGTTCTGCGGGGCGATCTCTTCTACCGCCTGCGGGTGGTGCCGATCAAGCTGCCCCCGCTCCGCAAGCGGCTGGAGGACATCCCCCTCCTGGCCAACCACTTCCTGACCTATTACTGGCAGCGGCACCGCCAGATGGGCGACCGGGTGCCCAAGCTGTCCGATTCCAGCATTGCCTTCCTCCGCTCCCGGCCGTGGCGCGGCAACGTGCGCGAGCTGCAGAACGTGATCGAGCACGTCGCGGTGCTGGCCGAGCCGGACCAGATGATCCAGCCCAACGATATCCCGATCTACGAGGATGGCTCCGAGTTTCCGTCGGAGGCCGCCATCAC
>JANRJZ010000236.1:0-4700 GCA_033763675.1 Gemmatimonadota bacterium | reverse complement strand
GGTCCGGGTGGACGGCAAGGTGGCCACCCTGGGCATGAAGGTGGATCCCGACATCCAGAAGATCACCGTCGGAGGAAAGGCGATTCCCCGGCTGGAGCAGCGTTGGCTGGCGTTCCACAAGCCGATGGGGGTGGTCACCACCGCGGACGACGAGGAAGGCCGCAAGACGGTCTTCGACTTCGTGCGGGATCCCCGCGGCCTGACCTACGTGGGGCGGCTGGACGTGAACACGACCGGGCTCCTGCTCCTCACCACCGACGGGGAGGCGGTGCACCGGCTCACCCACCCGAGCTACCGCATCCCGCGCAGTTACACCGCGCTGGTGCACGGGCTCGATGCCGCCGCCATCGAGAAGGCGGTGCAGGGCCGGGTGCTGGTGGACGGCAAGGCGGTGGTGCCCACCGCGGTGCGGGTGCGCCCCGGGCGGGAGGGCCGCTCCATCCTCGACGTGACACTCAACGAGGGCCGCAATCGTATCGTGCGGCGCTGGTGTGAGGCGATGGGCATCAAGGTGGAACGCCTGTCCCGGCTCTCCTTCGGCCCGATCCGCCTCGGGGACCTCCCGGTGGGGCAGGTCCGTCCGCTCACCCCGGCCGAGGAAGCGAAGCTCTACGCCGTGATTGCTCTCGGTCCGGACGCCAAGCCCGGGGCCAAGTCAGGCGCCCGGCCCAAGCCGAAGGCCCGGCCGGCCCCCAAGCCCACGCCCCGGACCGAGTCCCGGGCCGCGCCCCGTCGTGAGCGCGGTCACACCCCCCGCCGGCGGGGCTGACATCGCTCCGGGCCGCGACTATCATCGGACATCCTCCAACCTGCGCCCCGACATGACCGCACGCCCATCCCTCTCCGCCCGCACCGTTGACGCGGGCCCCGTCCAGCAGGCGATGGCCGAGGTGGGCCGCCGCATCGTGGGGCAGGAGATGATGGTCGAGCGGCTGCTGGTCGGTCTCCTCACCGGCGGGCACATCCTGATCGAGGGGGTCCCCGGGCTGGCCAAGACCCTGGCGGTGCGGACGCTCGCCGAAGTGGTCGAGGCGAGCTTCTCACGCATCCAGTTCACGCCCGACCTGCTCCCCGCCGACCTGATCGGCACCATGATCTTCGATCCGAAGACTCAGGAGTTCCGGGTCAAGAAAGGGCCGATCTTCGCCCAGATCATTCTGGCCGACGAGATCAACCGCGCTCCCGCCAAGGTGCAGGCCGCGCTGCTCGAGGCAATGCAGGAGCGACAGGTCACGATCGGCGGCACCAGCTTCCAGCTGGAGGAGCCGTTCCTGGTCCTCGCCACCCAGAACCCGATCGAGAACGAGGGCACCTATCCGCTGCCCGAGGCCCAGCTCGACCGTTTCATGCTCAAGGTGCGGGTGGGGTACCCGACCCGGGACCAGGAGAAGGAAGTCCTGCTGCGGCGGAGCGGCCTGGAGGAGGCCCCGGTGCGGCAGCTCCTGCACCCCACCAACATCTTGGCGCTGCGGGAGACCATTGCCGCCACATTCATGGACCAGAAGGTCGTGGACTACATCGTGGACCTGGTGCGGGCCACCCGGGACCCCTCGGTCGTCGGGCTCGCCAACCTGAAACCCCTGGTGGCCTTCGGCGCGTCGCCCCGGGCGTCTATCGCGCTGGCGCAGGCGGCCCGGGCCAGCGCCTACCTGCGCGGCCGGGGCTACGTGATCCCGGAGGATGTGCGGGCCCTGGCGCTGGACGTCCTGCGCCACCGGGTGCTCCTCACCTTCGAGGCTGAGGCGGAGGAGATCGACACCGACCAGGTGATCACCCGCATCCTCGACGCCGTCCCGGTGCCGTAGGGGCGCCCATGCCCCCCATTTCCCCCGAGATCCTCAAGCAGGTCAAGGCCATCGAGCTGCGCTCGCGGGGGATCGTCTCGTCCCTCTTCGCGGGCGAGTACCGGTCGGTGTTCCGGGGGCAGGGAATGGAGTTCGCCGAAGTGCGGCAGTACGAGCACGGCGACGACTTCCGCGCCATCGACTGGAACGTCTCCGCCCGGCTGGGCCATCCGTTCGTCAAGACCTTCATCGAGGAGCGGGAGATCACCCTGCTCCTGGTGGTGGACCAGTCGGGGTCCACCCGCTTCGGCACCCCCCGCACCAAGGCGGCGATCGCGGTGGAGGTGGCGTCGATCCTCGCGCTGGCGGCGGCCACGACCAACGACCGGGTCGGGGCGCTGCTCTTCGCGGAAAAGGTGGAACGGGTGATTCCCCCCGGCAAAGGCCGGCGCCACGCGCTGCGCGTCATCCGCGACCTCGTGGCGTTTGCGCCGGGGGGGCGCCGGACCGACCTCGCCGGCGCGCTGCGGTATGCCACCGGACTGCTCAAGCACCGGAGCATTGTGGTGGTGCTCTCCGACTTCCTGGCTCGCGGCTGGGAACAGCCCCTGCGCCAACTGGCGGTCCGGCACGATGTCGTGGCGGTGGCCGTCGAGGATCCGCGGGAGACCGACCTCCCCGACGCGGGGTGGATCGAACTGGAGGACGCGGAGACCGGCGCGCGCCTCGTGGTGGACACCGGGGAGCGCCAGGTCCGGGGACGGTTCCGCGCCCTGGCCGAGAAGCGGCGGGAGGAGCGGAGCCGGGGCTTCGCCGCCGCCGGGGTGGACCAGGTGCAGATCACCACCCATACCGACTACGCGCAGGCCCTGCGGCGGGCCTTCGCCCAGCGTGCCCGGCGGCTCGGCCGATGATGCCGGCCCTGCTCCTCGCGCTGCTCCAGGCGGCGAGCCCCACGGTGGGCGACACCATCTGGATCGAGCGCCGGCTGCCGCTCCCCGGCGGCGCCGAGGTGCGCGCGGCCCCGTGGCTCCTCGAGGGGACTCTGGGGTTGCTGGGCCGCCCGGTGGTGCGGCGTCAGGGGGGCGACGTCATCGTGGCCTACCCGGTGGTGGCCTGGGCCGCCGGCACCCATCAGCTCGCCGTCCCGGGGCCGATCCTGATCCGCGCCGACGGCCGCTCCGATACCCTGCCCGCCGTGGCGCGCACCATCGAGGTGGCTAGCGTGCTCCCCGCCGGTGCGGAACCGGAGCGGATCGCGCCCCAGCCGGAGGCCGGCATCGTCTCGGAGCGGATCACCTCCCCCCTGCCGCTGCTGTTCACGCTGCTCGTCGCCGGGGCGCTGTTCACGCCGCTCGCGTGGTGGTGGCTCCGCCGCGGCCCGGCGAGGCAGTCCGCTCGCACGGAGTTCCCGCCGGTGGCGCTGCCGCTCGATGAATGGAGCGAGGCCGGGGAGCACCGCGCGGTCGCGGTGGTTGCTGCCCGGGCCCTGCGGCGCACCATTACCGGCCTCCTGCCCGGCACGGCGCCGGGGCTGGTCACGTCCCGCCTGGTACGGGTGCTGACCGAACAGCGGCCGCAGTGGCCGGCCGAAGAAATCGGGACCGTGCTCCGGGCCCTGGAGGCGGCGGAGTTCGCGGAACACCCGGCCGCCGAAGTCGTGGCGCTCGCGGAGCGCGCCACCCGGCTGCGGCAGCGGCTGGAGGGGGCCGCATGACCTTCGCCCGGCCCTGGCTGCTGCTCCTGCTGCTCCTCCCGGTCGCCTGGTGGTGGTGGCGGCGCAATCGAAAGCCGTCCGGCACCGGCTTCAGCGACCTCCGGCTGCTGCAGCTGGTGCGGGAACGGACCTGGCTGGCGCGGGTGCCGACCTGGTGCCGGCTGCTGGCCTTTGCCGCCTGGATCCTCGCGGCCTCGGGGCCGCGGGTGGGGGGGTCGCAGGTGGAGATGAAGAAGGAAGGGATCGCGATCGTGATCGCGATCGACATCTCCAGCAGCATGCTGGCCGAGGATTTTGCCCCCAGTAACCGGATGGAAGTGGCCAAGCAGCAGGCCATCGCCTTCATCAAGGGACGGAGCGCCGATCGGATCGGGGTCGTGGCGTTTGCCGGCGAGGCGCTCACCCAGGTGCCGATCACCGTGGACTACCCGGTCCTGGAGGAGTCGGTCAACCAGCTCAAGATCGGGATGCTGGAGGATGGCACCGCCATCGGCACCGGGCTGGCGACCGCCGTGAGCCGCTTGCGCGAGGCGCCCGGCAAGTCGAAGGTGGTGCTGCTCATCACGGACGGGGTGAACAATCGCGGGACGGTGGATCCCCGCACCGCGGCGGCGGCCGCCGCCACCCTCGGCATCAAGGTCTACCCGATCGGGGTGGGCACCGAGGGGGAAGCGCCGATCCCCACGGGGCGGGGGTTGTCGGGCTTCCGCTACGAGATGCTGCCGGTGCAGATCGACGAACCGCTGATGCGGGAGATCGCCACCGCCACCGGCGGACGGTACTTCCGCGCCAAGGACAGCGAATCCCTCACCCGGATCTTCCAGCAGATCGACGCGCTGGAGAAGACCCCGATCCAGGTGACGCGCTACGTGCGCTACGATGAGATCGCCAAGCCCCTGGTGCTGATCGGCCTGCTGGCGCTGGGGCTGGAGCTGCTGCTGAGCGCCACGCTGGTGGTGCGGACCCCATGACGTTCGACTCGCCCGTGTTGCTGCTCCTGGCGCCGGTGCTGGGGCTCGGCGTCGGCGCGGTGGCGTTGCTCGCGCGGCGGCGGCGCGTCGGGCGGGCCGGGGCGTGGTCGCCGGAACTCGCGGCTCGCGCCCGGGCCGCGGGGAAGGCGGGGCCGCTGCTCCTGGCTCTCGCCGGGCTCGCGGCCGCGGTGGGCCTTGCGGGACCGCGGGGCGGGCGGACCACCGTCA
>JANRJZ010000235.1:0-3513 GCA_033763675.1 Gemmatimonadota bacterium | reverse complement strand
AAGGGCAAGATCGTCCTGTTTGATCCCGAGTGGAAGAACTACGGCGAGACCGGCCGCTACCGGCGTGTCGGCGCCATCGCGGCCGCCAGGGCGGGGGCCGTCGCCCTCCTGATCCGCTCGGTCGGGCCCTATGGCATCCGCACCCCGCACACCGGCGTCATGAGCTACGACAGCACCGTCACCCGGATTCCCGCCGCCGCAATCACCATGGAAGACGCGATGATGCTCCACCGGATGCAGGACCGGGGGGAGCGCGTCATGGTGACGCTCAAGATGCAGGCGAAGACCCTGCCGGACGCCATGAGCCGGAACGTGATGGCGGAGATCACCGGTTCCGAGCACCCGGAGGAGGTCGTGGTGCTGGGGGGCCACATTGATTCCTGGGATGTCGGCACCGGCGCCATGGACGATGCCGGCGGCGTCGTGGTCTCCTGGGAGGCGATCCGGCTGATCCGGCGGCTGGGCCTCAAGCCGAAGCGCACCATCCGGGCGGTGGGCTGGACCAACGAGGAGAACGGCCTGCGGGGCGCCTTGGCCTACCGCGATGCGCGGGGCGCGGAGGTTGCCAATCACGTCATGGCCATCGAATCGGACGCGGGGGTCTTCCGGCCGGAGGGCTTCAACATGACCGGGAGCGACAGCGCGGTGGCGATCGTCCGGCGGGTGGCTACCCTGCTGGCCTCGATAGACGCGGACAGCATCTCCACCCCGGGGGGCGGAGCGGACATCGGCCCGCTGATGGAGCGAGGCGTTCCGGGGATGGGGCTCGACGTGGAAGGGGAGCGGTACTTCTGGTATCACCACACCCCGGGCGACATGGTGGACAAGCTCGATCCGGCGGACGTGGCCCGCTGCGTGGCGGCGATGGCGGTGATGGCGTATGTCATTGCGGATCTGCCGGAGCGGTTGCCGACGACGGCGGCGCCGTAGGCGGGGGTGGGAGGAGTCGCCCGCGTTCGCGGGAACCGAGGCGCGTTTGATTGATCGTCATCCCGCCTCGCGACCCGCCGAACTTGCAGTTGCGGGGGGGGCCCCCCGCGCGGCTCACCCCAGGAACAGCTTCCTGGGATCCAGCACCTCCCGGAGCAGCCGCAGCTCCTCCCCGCTCGGCGGCGCCACCGCGCCCAGATCCGTCCGGGACTGCAGCGGCCAGCCCACGTTGGCCTTCACATCCTCGAGGGTCACACCGGGGTAGAGCGCGGTGAGGACCATCTCCCCGCTCTCCGGGTCGCGCTCGAGAATTCCCTTGTCGGTAATCACCTTGACCGGCCCGGCGCCGGGCATCCCCAGCTCCCGGCGGGTCTTGCCCTTGCAGCGCTGGCCGGGGCTGGTGAGGAAATCCAGCTCCGCCGGGAAGGCGCGCGGGTTGAGCCGGCTGATGATCAGCACCCGCTGGGCGTGCACCGCGATCTCCGCCGCGCCGCCGGAACCGGGGAGCCGGACCTTGGGCTTCTCGTAGCCGCCGATGACGGTGGTGTTGATGTTGCCGAAGCGGTCCACCTGGGCCCCGCCGAGGAAGCCCACCTCGATCTTCCCATTCTGCAGGAAGAGCTGGAACACATCCGCCATGGAACAGATCATCAGGGACCCGGTCACCAGCGATGGGTCCCCGATCGACACCGGCAGCCGCTCCGGCACCGCCCCCACCGCCCCCGATTCGTAGATCAGCACCAGGTCCGGCGCCTGCAGCGCCCGGGCCAGATTGCAGGCCAGGTTCGGCAGCCCGATCCCCACGAAGACCACCTCCCCGTTCCCCAGCTCGCGCGCCGCCACGGCGGCCATCATCTCGGACGGGGTGTACTCAGAAGCCATAGTTCACCCCCTCGCAGTAGTGATCCTTGGCGGTGAGCCGCGCCTTGAGGTCGGGCTGGCGGGCCAGGTACTCGGCCCGGTCCTTCACGCCATACACCCACTGCTGCAGGTACTCCTCGAGCCTTGCGGGATCGCGGGAGATGTCCTCCCACGCCACGTAGAAGTCGTTGTCCCGGTCGTAGTAGCCCTGTGCGTAACTCGGATGACAGCCCCACGGCTCCACCACCACCGCGTTCACGATCATCCCGGGGATCAGGGTGCGGTTCGGGTCGGCGCGGATGACCGCCTCGTCCACCAGCTCCTCCACCACCACGATCACCTTCTTCGAGGCGAAGGCGGCCTCCTTCTGCACGCCGAGGAGGCCCCAGACCTGGGCGTTGCCGTACTGGTCGGCGCGCTGGGCGTGGATGACGGTGACATCGGGGTTGAGCGCGGGCACCGTGGCCAGGACTTCGCCGGTGTAGGGGCAGGTGACGGTCTGGATCCGCGGATTGGCCACCGGGAGGTCGGTGCCCATGTAGTTCCGCATGCTCCAGAAGGGGAGCCGCGCCGCGCCGGCGGACATCCGCGCCACCATCCCGAAGTGGCTGTACTCCTCGATCTCGAGCTTCGGGGTGCCCTTCTCCACCGCGCGGCGGAAGGCGTGCAGCGACCCGGCGCCGGGGTTCCCCGCCCAGGAGAAGACCAGCTTCCGGGCGCAGCCGGCCGCGATCATCTGGTCATAGATCAGGTCCGGCGTCAGCCGGGCGATGGTGAGGTCCTTCCGTCGCTGGCGGATAATCTCGTGCCCCGCCGCGAAGCAGATGAGGTGGGTGAAGCCCTCGATCACCACCGTGTCGCCATCCCGCACATGAGCGGCGACGGCCTCCTGCATGGAGACGACCTTGGAATGCATGACTCGTCAGGCTCCTGGTCTGTGCGCCGCTGTTGCTGTCTCACCCGCCTCGATCTTCCCCACCAGCAATTCCGCCGCCCCCGCCAGGTGGGCCTGCAGCAGGTCGCCGGCGCGCTCCGCGTCCCGTTCCCCGAGCGCCGCGAGGATGGCGCGGTGTTCCCGCTCGAACCGCTCCCGGTAGGTGAGCATCAGGCCGTGGATCAGCCAGTAGCGGTCCACCCGGCGCAGCAACCCGTCGATCAGCTCCTGCATCCGTGGCCGGTCCTCGAGCCCGTAGATCAGCTCATGAAATTCCACATCCTGCGTCCCCCATGCCGCGCCATCCTCGGCCGACTCGGCGGCATCCAGGATCTGCGCCGCCCGCGCCAGGTGCGCCGGCGTGAGGCGCGGCGCCGCGCGGCGCACCGCGGCGGTCTCGAGGATGGCGCGGATCTCGTAGATCTCCCGGATCTCTCCGGGAGTCAGGGCGCTCACGGTGGCGCCGCGATTGGGCTGGTAGGTGACGAGCCCCTCGGACTGCAGTTGGCGCAGCGCCTCGCGGACCGGGATGTGACTGACCTGCAGTTGCGCGGCGATCTCGTCCTGCGGCAACGGCGCGTTGGCCCGCAGGTGTCCGCTCGTGATCGCCTCGCGCAGCACCTCGGCCACCAGCTCGTGGGTGGCGAGCTTGCGGCGTCGGGGGAGGCGATCGAGGAGCTGGTCGAGGTGCACCGTGGGGGGTTCCGGGATCAGTGTTGGGCGATTGGGCGATTGGTTCCTCGGAAAACCGCCGAGCCTCAGAGCCGCCTGGTTGCGCGATGATATAT
>JANRJZ010000234.1:0-1845 GCA_033763675.1 Gemmatimonadota bacterium | reverse complement strand
CCGGGCTGAGCGCCGGCTGGGCGGGCGGGAGCGGTGCAGTGCCACCCTCCGGCGCGTTCGCCGGAGCCGTGGAGCCGGCCCGGGTGACTGTCGGTTCGGTCATGTCGTTCGCTCGCCTCTCAGTCGGCCAGGCTGAGCAGTCGCTCGGCCTGGGTCACGATCTCCGCGATCGTGAACGGCTTGCCGCGGACGCGGTTTTCGTCCACGATCGGCGCCGTCGAGCACCCACCGGGAGGCGTGCGGTTCCGCAAACGGTCAACATCGGCGTCGCCTTCGGCAAGCTCCGGACGCTCCACGACGGGATGGGGGAGTTCGCCCTCCAGCTGGGTCGTCGCCTCGCGGCGCAGGCGCCGCGGCTCGCCGAGGAGGGGATCCGGCTCCACTTCCACATGCGGCCGGAGCGCTTCGGCCTGTTCGGGGACGCGGTGCGCTACGTGCCGGTGGCGACGACCCAGAAGCTCTTCCACGCCCCCGGGCCCCGCTTCGCCCTCTGGCACCGGCTGCACCAGCAGATCTCCCACCGCGCCCCCCTGGGGACGGCGCACCACATGGTCACGGTGCACGACTTCAACTACCTGTACGCCAAGCAGGGGGTGAGCCGCCTCCTCCACGCCTTCAAGGGGAGGCTCAAGCTGCTCGGCGCCGACCTGGTGGTGACGGACACGCGGTACGTGGCCGGTGACGTGCGGGGGCACGGGGGGTTCCGGGGCCCGGTGGAGACGATCCACCTGGGTGCGCGCAGCCTGGTGGGGGACCCGCAGGAGCCGGTGGAGGGGGTGGAGGCGGGCCGGTACCTGTTCCACCTGAGCCGGATGGCGGCGTCGAAGAACATGGCGGCCATCCTGGGGCTGGCGGCGTCGTGGCCGGAGCAGGGGTTCGTGCTGGCGGGACCTGCGAGCGGGTCGGTGGAGGCGGTGCGGGCGGAGGTGGCGGCGCGGGGGCTTCCGAACGTGCGGATCCTGACCGACGTGAGCGACGCGCAGAAGGCCTGGCTGTACGCGAGCTGCGCGGGGTTCCTGTTCCCGTCGTTCACGGAGGGTTTCGGGTTGCCGCCGCTGGAGGCGATGCACTTCGGGAAGCCGGCGTTCCTGTCGACCCTGACCTGCCTGCCGGAGATCGGCGGGGAGGAGGCCTGGTACTTCCGGGACTTCGAGGCGGTGTCGATGCGGCGGGTGGTGGAGCAGGGGCTGCGGGAGGCGGCCCTGCCCGGCCGGGCGGAGGCCATCCGGCGGCAGGCGGCGCGCTTCTCCTGGGACGCCTGCGCCGACGCCTACCTCGCCCTCTACCGCAGGCTGGCGGGGGTGCCGGCGTGAGCCCACCCCGGCCCGTCCACGTGGGCGTCAGCTTCGGCAAGCTCGAGTCGCTCCACGACGGGCTCGGGGAGTTCAGCCTGCAGCTGGCCCGGCGCCTGGCCGCGCGCGCCCCGGAGCTCGAGGCGGAGGGCATCCGGCTCCACTTCCACACGCGCCGCCACCGCCTTCCCCTGCTCGGGGAGGGGGTGGGACGGCTGGAGCTCCACCGGATCCAGAAGTACCTCCACGTCCGGCCGGTGCGGTTCGACGTCTGGCACCGCACCCACCAGCTCATCTCGCACCTCCCCCCGCTGGGTGCGCGCCACCGCATGGTCACGGTGCACGACTTCAACTACGTCTACGGCAAGACCGGGCGCGAGCTGGAGCGGCAGACGCGGCGCAGCCGGCGCATGCTGGCGGGCACGGACCTGGTGGTGACGGACACGCGGTACGTGGCCGGTGACGTGCGGGGGCACGGGGGGTTCCGGGGCCCGGTGGAGACGATCCACCTGGGTGCGCGCAGCCTGGTGGGGGACCCGCAGGAGCCGGTGGA
>JANRJZ010000233.1:0-3888 GCA_033763675.1 Gemmatimonadota bacterium | reverse complement strand
GTAGCGCCACGGCATGCCGTGGCGCTCGTTCGCTATTCCAGCAGGCCGTAGGCGCCCAGGGTCAGGAACTCTTCCGGGACCGGCTCCTCCGCCAGCCGGTCCAGCAGCGCCGCCGCTTCCGGGAGCCGGCCAGCCGTGCCGCGCCGGTTCCGCAGGCCCGCCATCTCCTCCTCGCGGATCCGCTCGTAGCGCTCGCGGGTGAGCGCCTTGCCGTCCTCGAGCTTCACCCCCAGGTGGATCCACTGCTGCAGCTGACTGCGGGAGATCTCGGCGGTGGCGGAGTCCTCCATCAGGTTGTCGATCCCGACCGCGCCCCGCCCCTCCAGCCAGTTCTCGAGGTACTCGAGCGCCACCCGCACGTTGGTGCGGACCCCGGCCTCGGTCACCTTTCCCCCCGGAATCGCCACGCTGAGCAGCCCCTCCGCCCGGGGGACGACATCCTCCCGGGTGCGGTCCTTCTGGTTCGGCCGGGTGCCGAGCACCTGGTCGAAGGCGGCCTGCGCCACCGGGACCAGGTCGGGATGCGCCACCCAGGAGCCGTCGAAGCCCATCGCCGCTTCCCGTTCCTTGTCCTCGCGCACCCGGGCCAGCGCCCGCGCGGTCACCTCCGGGTCCTTCCGTGATGGGATGAACGCGGCCATGCCACCGATGGCATGGGCGCCGCGCCGATGACAGGCGCGCACCAGCATCTCGGTGTACGCCTTCATGAAGGGCACCGTCATGGTGACCTGGGCCCGGTCCGGGAGCAGGAACTCCGACCGATGCCCGAAATTCTTGAGGATCGAGAAGATGTAGTCCCACCGTCCGGCGTTGAGCCCCGCCGCGTGATCCCGCAGCTCGAAGAGGATCTCCTCCATCTCGAAGGCGGCGAGCACCGTCTCGATCAGGACCGTAGCCCGGATGGTGCCCTGCGGGATGCCGAGCGCCTCCTGGGCGAAGACGAACACCTCGTTCCAGAGCCGCGCCTCGAGGTGGTTCTCCAGCTTGGGGAGGTAGAAGTACGGCCCGCTGCCCCGGCGGAGCAGCTCGGCGCCATTGTGGAAGAGGTAGAGCCCGAAGTCGAAGAGGCTGCCGGACACCGGCGCCCCGTCGAGGGTGACGTGCTTCTCCACCAGGTGCCAGCCGCGGGGGCGGACCAGCAGCGTGGCCAGCCGGTCACCCAGCCGGTATTCCTTCCCCTCCGGCGCGGTCCAGGTCAGGGTGCGCCGCACCGCGTCCTGGCAGTTCGCCTGCCCCGCGACCACGTTTTCCCAGCTGGGGGAGAGGGCGTCCTCGAAGTCCGCCATGAACACCTTCGCCCCCGAGTTGAGGGCGTTGATCATCATCTTCCGCTCCACCGGCCCGGTGATCTCGACTCGGCGGTCGTCGAGGTCCGCCGGAGCGCTGGCCACCTGCCACGTCCCGTCGCGCACCCGCCGGGTCTCGGCCAGGAACGCCGGCAGCACCCCCCGACGGAACCGGTCCCGCCGGCTGCGGCGGGCTTCCAGGAGCGCGGTGCGCCGGCTCCCGAAGGTGCGGCACAGCTGCGCCAGGAACTCGAGGGCATCCGGCGTCAGGACCCGGTCGGCATCCGGGACCCGGGGACCGGCGATGGTCAGCGATGACTGGCTGTTCATGGTGCGTGGCGGGGCATCGGGTGCGGGGGACGGGTGACGGGCAGTGCCGGGATGTCCAAAGTAGTACCCCGGCCACCACTCCTGAATGGCCGGGCGGCATTCCGGGATTCCTGCCGGCCCCCCGGGCCGGGTCCGGATCCGCGACCTGCATGGTTAGCTTGCCGGGGTGACCACCCCCTCCGGCACCCACGATCCCTACGCCGCCCTCCGGGTGCCGGACTTCCGGCGGTTCATCCTGTTCCTGATGGCCCAGACGCTCGCCACGATGATGCAGGCCGTGGTCGTCGGATGGCAGCTCTACCAGGTGACCCGCGATCCCCTGGCCCTGGGGCTGGTGGGTCTCGCGGAGGCGGTGCCGTTCATCGCCTGCGCGCTCCCGGCGGGGCAGCTCGCCGACCGGCTGGACCGGCGCCGGGTCTGCCTGGCGGCGATGATCGTGCTCACCGGCTGCGCCACGGCGCTCTGGGCCATCACCCGGGCGGACCTGCTCCGGCCCGATACCACCTGGATGGTGTACGGCATCATCTTCGTGAGCGGCATCGCCCGGAGCTTCCTGCAGCCGACCCGCACCGCCCTGGCGGCGGACCTCGTGCCCCGCGAGCTCTACGTCAACTCCATCACCTGGCGCAGTTCCACCTGGCAGTTCGCCGCCGTGGCCGGGCCGGCGCTGGGCGGCCTGCTGCTGGGCCTGGCCGGCGCGACGGTCACCCACGCCGCCGCGAGCCTGCTGCTGGCGCTGGCCTGGGTGGCCCTGTTCCGGGTCGCCACCCGGCTCTACCCCGCGGCGGGGGGCGGGGCCGCCGGCCTGGCGGGGCTGCTCGAGGGGGTGCGCTTCGTCCGGACCCAGCCGGTGCTCCTGGGCGCGCTCACCCTCGACCTCTTCTCGGTGCTGTTCGCCGGCGCGGAGGCGCTGCTCCCGGTCTTCGCGGCGGAGATCCTGCACGTGGGCGCCGGCGGGCTCGGCGTGCTGCGCGCGGCCCCGGCCGCGGGTTCGGTGCTGATGTCGGTGTACCTCTCCCACCGGCCGCTCCGGGGCCGGATGGGGCGGGCGCTGCTCTGGTCGGTGGTGTGCTACGGCGCCTGCATCACGGCCTTCGGGCTCTCGACCAGCTTTCTGCTCTCGGTCCTGGCGCTCGCGGCCTCCGGGATGTTCGACAACGTGAGCGTGGTGCTCCGCTCCACCCTGCTCCAGACCCTCACGCCGCGGCACCTGCTGGGGCGGGTGGCCGCCGTGAACGCGGTGTTCATCGGGTCATCGAACGAGATCGGCGCCTTCGAGTCCGGGGTGGCAGCGCGGCTGCTCGGCGTGGTGCCGGCGGTGGTGGTGGGGGGCATCGTGCCCGCCGTCGTTGTGGGCCTGATCGCCTGGCGGGTGCCCGCCCTGCGACGCCTGGAGCAGGTGACGTGATCGCGGCGCTTGTGTCCTCCGCTCCCGGATGCTAGCCTGACCGGTATGCGGATCGCGATCTTCTCCGAGGTCTACTGGCCGATGGTCAGCGGAGTCGGGGTGACGCTCGACCGGCTGGTCGGCGCGCTGGCGTCGCGGGGCCACGCGGTGCGGGTGTACAGCCCCGACTACGCGTTGCCCGCCGGGCGCGCCGAGCGCCCCGAGGCCCATCGGTCCCCCTGCGTGCCGCTCTTCCTGTACCCCGACGTGCACTGGGCCTTCCCCCGGCCGCGGGAGATCGCGGCCGACCTGGCCCTGTTCCGGCCCGATGTCGTGCACGTGGCGACGGAGTTCGCCATGGGCCTCGCCGGGGTCAAGGCGGCGGGACAGCTCGGCATCCCGGTCATCGCCTCCGCCCACACCGACTATGAGAAGTACGCCCGGCGCTACGGCGTGGCGTGGGCGCTCCGCGCGGGCTGGATCTACCTGCGCTGGTTCTACCGCCACGCGGAGCGGGTCCTCGTCCCCTCGCGGATGTTCGAGCGGTTTCTGCACAGCCGCGGGGTGCACCATACCGGGCTCTGGACCCGCGGCGTGGACCCGGCCCACTTCCATCCGCGGTTCCGCTCGGCCGAATGGCGGGCGCGCTTCGGGGCGGGCCCCGACGACCTGCTCGTCACCTACATCGGGCGGCTGGCGCGGGAGAAGGACCTGCTGCGGCTCATCGCCGCGTGGCGCGGGCTCGGGGCCCGGCGCGGGTCGGCCCGGCTGGTGCTGGTGGGGCAGGGGCCGCTCGAGGCCCAGCTGCGGAGCTGCGGACTTCCCGGCGTACACGTGGCGGGACTGCTCGAGGGGCGCGCCCTCTCCGAGGCCTATGCCAGCGCC
>JANRJZ010000232.1:0-3204 GCA_033763675.1 Gemmatimonadota bacterium | reverse complement strand
GTTGCTGGAGACTAACCAAGGGTGGGGGCGGGGGACAAGGCAGGGCGGCTCGGCGGCTCGGCGGCTCGGCGGCTCGGCGGCTCGGCGGCTCGGCGGCTCGGCGGCTCGGCGGCTCGGCGGCTCAGGGATAGCCCCAATCGCCCAATCCCCCAATCCCCCAATCGCCCCATCGCCCGATCGCCCAATCGCCCAATCGCCCAATCGCCGGGCCACCCGTCCTGCCGCCCTGCCGCCCCCACCGCTAGATTCCCCGCCCCATGACCGCCACCGACCCGAGCACCTGCCCCGCCTGCCACGCCCCGCTCACCGAGGGGGCCCGCTACTGCCACCGCTGCGGCCGCGCCGCCGTCGGGGGGAGCGTGGACCGCGCCCCCTGGATCATGGCCTGGGCGCTGGTGGCCCTCTCCCTCGGCAGTATCGGCTGGTTCCTCTACACCAAGGACGCCCGGACCGCGGCCCCCGACATGGCAAACGCCGGAAACGCCGCCCCGGGCGGCGGCACGGCCGCGGGGGGCGCGCCCCCGGACATCAGCCAGATGACCCCGCGGGAGCGCTTCCTCCGGTTGCACGACCGGATCATGAGCGCCGCGGGCGCCGGGAACACCGCCACCGCCCAGCGGTTCGCGCCGATGGCGCTGCAGGCCTATGGCATGCTGGATCCGATCGACGCCGACGCCCGCTACCACGCCGGCGCCATCCACATCCAGTTGGGCCAGTTTCCCGCGGCCCTCGCCCTCGCCGACACCATCCAGGCCGGCGCACCCGATCACCTCTTCGCCGACCTGCTGCGGCTCGAGGTGGCCCAGGCCCGCGGCAACCAGGCCGAGGCCAGCCGCGCCGGCCAGGCCTTCCTGCGGCATCTCGACGCCGAGCTCCAGGCCGGGCGGCCCGAGTACCAGGAACACCGCGCCATGCTGGAGCAGCTCAAGCAGCGGCTGTCGGCCCAGCCGTAAGGAACCCGGACATGGCCCGCACCATCCACGTCGCCCACTCGCCCGACTCGGACGATGCCTTCATGTTCTACGCCCTCGCCGAGGGGAAGATCGACACCGGCGAGCTGCGCTACGTGCACGAGCTTTCCGACATCGAATCGCTCAACCGGCGGGCCCTCGGCGCCGAACTCGAGGTGACAGCGGTCTCGATCCACGCCTACGCCTACCTGGCCGACCGCTACGCCCTGCTGAGCAGCGGTTCCTCGATGGGCGACCGCTACGGCCCGCGGCTGGTGGGCCGCACGCCCCCCCCGGCAGCGCCCAGCTCCCCAGCCGCCGAGCCGCCGAGCCGCCGAGCCGCCGCGGGCAAGCGCATAGCCGTCCCTGGCAAGCTCACCACCGCCTATCTGGCGCTCAAGCTGTTCCAGCCGGATTTCGTGGAGGTGGTGATGCCCTTCGACCAGATCGAGGATGCCGTGCTCGCGGGCACGGTGGAGCTCGGCCTGCTCATCCACGAGGGCCAGCTCACCTTCCAGGACCGCGGCCTGCACCTCTGGACCGACCTGGGCGAGTGGTGGTTCGGCGAGACCGGCCTGCCCCTTCCGCTGGGCGGCAACGTGGTGCGCCGGGACCTGGGCCCCGCGGTGGTGGCGCAGGTGGCCCGCGACCTCAAGGCGAGCATCGTTTATGCGCTCGCGCACCGGCAGCCGGCGCTGGAACACGCCAAGCAGTTCAATCGCGGCATCGGTGACGAGAAGACCGACCGCTTCGTCGGCATGTACGTGAACGACTGGACGGTGGACTACGGCGAGCGGGGCCGGGAAGCGGTCCGCGAGCTGCTGCGTCGCGGCCACGCGGCGGGGCTGATTCCCCATCCTGTCCAGGTGGAGTTCGTGGGATAACAGCGGGGAAACGGGAAAACGGGGAAACGGAGAGACGGGAAGAGGGAAGGCGAGGTGGGCTGGGGAAAGGGAGTGTTTGAAAGTTTGTGTATGAGCCATATCCTAGGGACGGAGGAGGGGATATGGCACGGAAGAAGCGACCGGCCGCGGACCCGCAGGAGGCGGCGGCCCTGGAGACCCTGCTGGCCCAGGTGCAGACCCCGGAGCAGCTCGACGCGGTGTTCCGGCGGCTGAAGCAGCGGATGGTGGAGCGGGTGCTCGAGGCGGAGCTGACCGAGCACCTGGGCTACGCCCCGGGGGCCGGGCGCGCGCCGGACGGGAATGCCCGCAACGGGACCTCGGCGAAGACGGTGCTGACGGACGAGGGGGCGCTGCCGCTGGCGATCCCGCGGGACCGGGACGGGAGCTTCACGCCGGCCTTCGTGCCCAAGGGGGTGCGCCGGCTGCCGGGCTTTGACCAGAAGGTCCTGTCGCTCTACGCCCGGGGCCTGACGGTGCGGGAGCTGCAGGCGCACCTGGAGGAGTGCTACCAGGTCGAGGTGTCGCCGGCGGTGATCACGGCGGTCACCGATGCCGTGCTGGCCGAGGCGGCGGCGTGGCAGCAGCGGCCGCTGGAGCCGGTGTACATCGCCGTCGTGCTCGACGGGCTCCGGGTGAAGATCCGCACCGAGGGGCTGGTGCAGCAGCAGGTGATCTACCTGGCGCTGGGCGTCCGGCCGAGCGGCGAGAAGGAGGTGCTCGGCTTCTGGCTCGCGGCCGCCGAGGGGGCGGCCTTCTGGCAGCGGGTGCTGAGCGACCTACAGGGGCGCGGGGTGCAGGACATTCTGATCGCGCTGATCGACGGGCTCCCCGGTTTTCCCGAGGCCATCCACGCGGTCTTTCCCCAGACGGTAGTGCATCAGTGCGTGGTGCACCTGGTGCGGCAGAGCCTGGCGCAAGTGAACTGGCGGGAGCGGAAAGCGGTGGCGCGCGCCCTGCGGGGGATCTACCAGGCGCCGGGCGAGGCGGCCGCGCAGCAGGCGCTCACCGACTGGGCGGCGAGTCCCCTGGGTCAGGCGCACCCCGAGATCACGGCGCTGTGGCAGCGGCACTGGGAGCGGCTGGCGCCCGCGCTGGCGTATCCGGTGCCGGTGCGACGCCTGCTCTACTCGACGAACGCGATCGAGAGCCTGCACCGGACGCTGCGGAAGAGCCTCAAGGTGCGGGGGCACTTCCCCTCCGCGGAGGCGGCGGGCAAACTGCTCTACCTGGCCCTGCGGAACGCACAGGCCCGGCTGGGCACCCCGCAGCACTGGGTGGAGGCAATGCGGCACATCCGCCTGCTCTTCGGGGACCGGGTCCCGGCATGGCAGTGAACCAGGCTCATACAC
>JANRJZ010000231.1:0-21305 GCA_033763675.1 Gemmatimonadota bacterium | reverse complement strand
TGATCTTGATTGTGGTGGGGGAGATGACCGCACCCTGACGCGACGGGGGGGGGGGGCTATATCGCCCCGCCGCCCTTCCGTCCTGCCGTCCTGCCGTCCTGCCGTCCTGCCCTCTTCCCGTCAGACCGCCGCTCCCGGCGTCCGGGTCACGGTGTACTGCCCGCACGCCGTGAACACGATGTCCACGTTGGTCACTTCGCCATTCCGCGACACCACCACGGCGATCTCGCCGGCAGTGAACCGCGGCGTCACGGTGCAGGTCGGATCGTACGCCAGCGGAGTCACGGTGCTGACCTGCACCGCCCACGTCCGGTTCAGGGTGCTCCAGTTCCCTGTGCCGTTGACGGTGATGCTGCCGGCCGGGAGCGGGGTGAGCAGCGCGATGGTGCCCGGCGTCGTCGCCGTGAACTTCGCGACCCAGTTCTTCTCGTGAGTCGTCGAGCGCCCGCTCGGATGGGTCCAGATGGTCTCGAACCCGGTGATGATGTGGCCCAGGGTATCGGCATTGCCGCCCCACTCGCGGGTGCCGTTGTGCACCGCCATGAAGCTCCGCGCCGGCATGACGGTGTTGATCCGGGCCCGGGTGAAGTTGGTGAAGACGTGCCGGACGCCGAGGCTCGCGGCCAGCGGCAGCGGATCAATGAAGTCGATGGTGCCGCCCAGCGAATCGGTCATGGCGCCGTTGCCGCGGGTGAAGACGCATGCGTCGTAGGTGAAGCGGGCCGAGTCCGGCACCGCGTCGCCATCGCTGTTGACCACGGGGGTCGGGCTGACGGTCACGCACGGCGCCGGCGGCGCGCCATGGATGGCGGCCTGGGCGGAGAGGGGCACGCCGTTCGAGGCATCGAACATGGAAAGCTCGGCCAGTTCATCCACGTCCTGCGCGATGTCGGAGCTCATGTCGTTGGCCTGCACCTGCGACAGAGTGTTGACGGTCCCGCCGGAGGGATCGTTGCTATCGGAACAGGCGCCGAGGCCAAGCGCCAGCGCGGCGAACAGCGCGGCGGCCAGGGGGGAACGGAGAGACGTCATGGGAGCACTCCTTCTGGGGTTGTCGAGTCGCGGCCAGCCTTCACGGGGAGAGACGTACCACCCCGGCAGGCGTTAAGAGGTGACCCAGGTCACACTTGCATCCCGCCCAGTCCCCCCTTCCCGGCCCGCGGCGGGGGAGCCGGGGTCTGCCGTCAGGCGGCTCCCGAAGCGATGTCTCACCCCGGGTTCATCTCCGCTTCAGCCTTCCGGCCCTAGGGTCCTCCCGTCGCTATATCTCACCCCTGCATGAGGTATTCCCCTATGCGCACCCGTGCCCTCCTGGCGTTCGCCCTGCTGCTCCCCGCCCTGGCCTGCAAGGCGAAGGAGGGGACGCCGGCGATCGCGGCCGCCGCCAGCGACGCCGGCCAGGCCGCCGTCGCCGATCCGGGCTCGATCGTGGGGATCGCCGTGGGCTCCACGGATCACACCACGCTGGTCGCGGCGCTGAAGGCGGCCAACCTGGTCGACGCCCTCGCCACACCGGGGCCGCTCACCGTGTTCGCGCCGAACAACGCCGCCTTTGACAAGCTGCCGGCCGGGACCGTGGAGACGCTGCTCAAGCCGGACAACCTGGTCCAGCTCCGGACCATCCTGCGGCACCACGTCATGCTCTCCACCTACCAGCTCGCGGACCTCACCGACGGTCTCCAGCTCGCGATGCTGGATGGCGGCCCCACCACCGTGACCCGGCAGGGGAACGACATCTTCGTGGATGGTGCCAAGGTCCTCGGCGCGGCGCCGGCCAGCAACGGCATGGTCATCCTCGTGGACGCGGTGCTGCAGCCCAAGCCGTAGCGATCGGGGTCAGCCCGCCTTGCCCGCGGCCCGGGGCCGGCAGCCGAACAGCCCGAACCGGCCCAGGATCCGCTCCAGCGGGCAGTACCCGGTGAGGCTCGACTGGATCAGGTTCACCCCCACGAAGGCGGTGAAGAGGAACCAGTAGGGACTCACCCAGTGCCCCAGGGCCAGGGACAGCAGGATGAAGACGCCGGCAAAGCGGCGGATGACGAGTTCATTGCACATCGAGCGACCTCCGGTGTACGTGAGAAACGAGGAGACGGGGAAGCGGAGAATCGGGGAAACGGAATGGTGCGCCGTCCCGTTTCCCCGCTTCCCCGTTCCTCCTATTCTCCCGCCGTTGCCGTCCGCCGCTGCAGCTCCCAGTACAGCAACGGCACCACGACCATCGTCAACAGCGTGGCCACGATGGCGCCGCTGATCAGCGCCACCGCGAGCCCCTGAAAAATCGGATCCAGCACCATCACCAGCCCGCCCACCACCACCGCGGCCGCGGTGAGCGCGATCGGCCGGAAGCGCACCGCCCCCGCCTCGATCACCGCGTTCGCCAGCGGCACCCCGCGCCGCTCGCTGATCTGGATGAAGTCCACCAGCAGGATCGAATTCCGCACGATGATCCCGGCCAGCGCGATCATGCCGATCATGCTGGTGGCGGTAAAGAAGGCGCCCGTGAGGGCGTGCCCCGGCAGGATGCCCACCAGGGTGAGGGGAATGGGAGCCATGATGACCAGCGGGATCGCGAAGGACTCGAACCACCAGACCACCAGCACGTAGATGAGCAGCAGGACCGCGGCGAAGGCAAGGCCCAGGTCGCGGAAGACCTCGATGGTGATCTGCCACTCGCCGTCCCACTTCATCGCCACCTCGTCGAGCCGCTCCGGCTGCACCGCGTTGTAGCGGCGGATCTCGGTCCCGTGCACCCGCACGGTGTCGAGCGCCGCGTTCATGGCGAGGATGGCGTACACCGGGCTCTCGATGCTCCCGGCCACATCCCCCATCACGTAGATCACCGGCCGCAGGTCGCGACGGTGCCGGCTCTGTTCCCGCACCCCCGAATCCACTGTCACGAACCGCCCCAGCGGCTGCGGCCCGGTGGCCGTGGGCACCGGAAGGGCCAGCAGCGCCCCCACCGAGCTCCGGCGCTCGAGGGGCAGCCGGGGCACGATGGCGACCGGCTCCCGGGCCGTCGCGCTCGCCGCCAGCCCCGCGGGAGCGCCCGCCTGCGCCAGGTACACCGTCTCGACAATCTGCTCCACGCTGGCGCCAGCCTGCGCCGCCCGGGCCCGGTCCACCCGGTAGCGGAGCCGCCCCTCGGGGGCCTCCACCGTCCAGTCCACATCCACCACGCCGGGGGTCTGCTCGAAGACCTGCTTCACCCGCCGCGCCGCCTCCAGCCGGGCGCTGTCGCTGCCGGCGTAGATCTCTGCCACCAGGGTGGCGAGCACCGGCGGCCCGGGCGGGATCTCGGCGATCTTGGCGCTCGCGCCGTAGCGCCGCGCGATCGAATCCACCGCCGGCCGCACCGCGACCGCGATGGCATGGCTCTGCCGGTCCCGGTCATGCCCGGGCACCAGGTTCACCTGCACGTCGGCGACGTTGCTCCCCTGGCGCAGGAAGTAGTGCCGCACCAGCCCGTTGAAGTTGAAGGGCGCCGCGGTCCCGGCGTACACCTGGGTGTGGCGCACCTCCGGGACGGTGCGGAGGTACCCGGCGACGTCGGCGCCGAGCGCGGCGCTGGTTTCGAGGGTGGCGCCTTCGGGAAGATCCAGGATCACCTGGAACTCCGACTTGTTGTCGAAGGGCAGCATCTTGACCTGCACCAGCTTGATGGCGACCAGGCCCATCGAGGCCACGAGGAGGAGAAGGACGCTGGCGTAGAACAGCCTGCGCATCCCGCTCCGAGTCATGAGCGCAGTCATCAGCCTGCCATAGAAACCGGCTGCCCTGGGCGATGCCGGCGCATCCGCGTGCCCGCCTGCCGTCTTGCCGTCTTGCCCTCCTGCCGTCACGTGCCCCCGCAGCAGCCGGAGCGCGATGTACGGCGTCACGATGAACGCCACCGCCAGGCTCGCCAGCATCGCCACGCTGGCGCCGACCGGGATCGGGCGCATGTAGGGACCCATCAGCCCGCTCACGAACGCCATCGGCAGGATGGCGGCGATGACGGTGAAGGTCGCCAGGATGGTCGGGTTGCCGACCTCGTCCACCCCCTCCACCGCCGCCTCGGCCGGCGGCTTGAGCCCGAGCTGCAGGTGGCGGTAGATGTTCTCGACCACCACGATCGCATCATCCACCAGGATGCCGATCGAGAAGATCAGGGCGAACAGGGTGATCCGGTTGAGGGTGTACCCCAGGGCGTAATAGCTGAACAGGGTCAGGGCCAGGGTCACGGGGACCGCCACCAGCACCACCACCGCCTCGCGCCAGCCGAGAAAGAGCCAGATCAGCACCGCCACCGAGAGGGTCGCGATGACCAGGTGCAGGATCAGCTCGCTGGCCTTCTCCCGCGCGGTCTCGCCGTAGTTCCGGGTCTCGGTGACCGAAACCTCCGCCGGCAGCAGCCGCGCCCGGGCCTGCTCCACCCGCTCCAGCACCCGGTGGGCCACGACCGTGGCGTTGGCGCCCTTCCGCTTGGCCACGCTGATCGTGACCGCCGCCGCCGAGCCGGAGTCCCCCGCGGCATGACTGACGTAGCTCTCCCGCTCGCCGAAGTCCTCCCGCACCGTGGCCACGTTGCGGAGGTAGACCGGCACGCCCCGCCGCCCGCTCACGACCACGGCGGCCACCTCCGCCGCCGTGGCGAGCGGCGCCCCCACCTGCACCCGGAAGCTGGTGCCGGCGCTTTGCATCTCGCCCGCGTCCAGCCGGGCATTGGCGCCCTTGAGCGCCAGCGCCACCTCGCCCGGGGTGACGCCGGCGGCGGTCAGCCGGGCCGGGTCCAGGTCCACCCGCACCTGGCGCGGCGCGCCGCCGGTCACCGTGGTGGCGGCCACATCCGTCACGGTGCGGAGTTCGTCCTCGAGGTGCACCGCGAGCTGGCGCAGCTCGTTCGACGAGTAGCGGTTCGAGGACAGCGTCAGGGTCAGGATCGGGACGTCGTCAATGGAATGCGGCTTGACCAGCGGCGGGAGCGCGCCGGCCGGCATCCGGTCCATATCCGCGAACAGCTTGGCGTGCACCCGGGTGATGCTCCGCTCCTGGTCTTCTCCGACCTTGAACCGGACCGTCACCAGGGTGAAGCCCTCGCCGGCCATGGAATAGACATGGTCCACCGCGGGGATCTCCCACATCCGCTGTTCCAGCGGACGAGTGAGCAGGTTCTCCACCTCGGCGGGGCTCGCCCCGGGCAGCGCCGCGATCACGTCGATCATCGGCACCGAGATCTGCGGCTCTTCCTCCCGCGGCGTCCCCACGATCGCGATCGCGCCCACCGCCAGCGACGCGATGATCAGCAGCGGCGTCAGCCGGGAGTGGAGGAACCGCTGGGCCAGGCGTCCGGCGAAGCCCATGTCAGTTGCCCCCACTGAGGATGACATCCCCGGCCCGGAGCCCCGCGATCACCTCGACCAGCCGCGGCTCCGGGGCCGTCAGCGGCGGCAGGCCGGCGACGCGCACCCAGCGGAGCTCGGTGCCGGCCGCGGTGCGCATCCGCACCCCGACCAGGTCTCCCTCCCGCACCAGCGCGCCCGCAGGCACCAGGATCGCGCTCCGGGTCCCGGTGGGAATGGCCAGCGTCGCCGAGCTGCCGGGAAGGAAGGCGCCGGTGGGATTGGGGATCATCGCGTTCACCGTGTACACCCCGCCCCCGGGGGCGGGCACTACGCCTTCGATCACGGCTGGAACGCTGGCGCCCTACACCACCGCGGCGATCGTCATTCCCGGCTTGAGCCGCTGCGCCACGGACGGCGGCACCGTCACGCCGATCCGCAGCCGGCGGTCGTCCTGCACCTCGACCACCGGGGAGCCCGGCGCGGCCATCGCCCCGGGATCCACGTGGCGCAGCGTGACCACCCCGGCGAACGGCGCGGTGATCGTGGCGTAGGCACCCACGGCATCCAGTTCACTCCGGGCCGCCCGCGCGGTCCGCAGTCCCGCCTCGGCCCGGGCCAGCCCGGTCTCCACCTGATCCAGCTGGAAGCGGGTGGCAGCGCTGTCGGCGTAGAGGGCGCGGAACCGCCCCGCCTGGGTTGCCGCGTCGGCGTACAGCGCCTCCGCCGCCGCGATCCCCGCCTCCACCTGGGCCCGTTTGGCTTCTACCTCACGCGCGTCAATCCGCGCCAGCACCTGGCCCGCCCGGACCCGGTCCCCCTCCTGCACCAGGACTTCGGTGACGCTCCCCATGAGCCGGGTGCTGAGCGTGGCCCGCTCCACCGGCTCCGCGATCCCCGTCGCCTCGAAGGTGGCGCTGATCGTGGTTTCCTGGATGGCGAGGGTGGGGCCGGTCGAACCGGCGGGCGATTGGGCGATCGGGCGATTGGGCGATTCGCCCCCGCACGCCGCGAGCCCGCCCGCCATCAGGAGTGCCACCGCCGTCAGCTGTCGCATTGCCTTGCTCCCAGGCCTCTGGCCCGGTGAATGGTCTACTGTTCCAGGTCCAGGATCACCGAGAGGTCGAGCCCCTCGGCCCGCCGCGCCGCTGCCACCGACACGATCACGCCGTAGCGCGCGGCCGAAGCCTGGAGCGCCGTCATCGTCTCCACCGCCCCGGCGTCCAGCAGTTCGCTCACGGTGGCCAGGCCGCCATCGTACTTCCGCGCCACGATGCGATGCGCCTCCACCGCCTGGCTCACCGCCCGTTCCGCGATCACCAGCCGCTCCAGCGCCAGCTGCCGCCGGTCCCGCGCCTCCGCGATCTCGTAGGCCGCCTGCGCCTCGGCCGCATCCGCCATGGCCGCGGCCGACTCGCGCCGCCCACCGGCGCTGCGCCGCTCGGCCAGTTCCTGGGCGCCCGCGAAGGGGGACCAGGAGAGCATCACGCCAACCGTCCACGCGCTCTTCCCGCCGAAGGGCCGGTCCGGGGTATTCCAGTCCACCCGGCCGAAGCCGTTCAGCCGCGGCAGGTAGAGCGCCGCCGCGCGCCGGGCATCCGCCTCGGCCGCCTTCCGGCCCTCTCGGGCCGCGTGCACGTCGGCCCGGCGCTCCGCGGCCCCGCTGTCCCCAGCGGCGGGCCCGGCGACGAGCCGCTCCCACTCGGCGCGAGGAAGCGAATCGGGGAGGCTCCAGCCGGAATCGGCGGGGGCACCGAGCAGCGTGGCCAGTCCGCGCCGCGCCAGCCGCTCCTGGCTCCGCGCCTCGAGCAGCTGCGTCTCGACTTCCCCGGCCTTGACCGAGGCCAGCAGGGCGTCCGACCGGGTCGCCATCCCCTGCCGCACCAGGGATTCGGCCTGGCGGACGTGAGCCTGGGCCGCCCGATGCGCGGTCTCGAGCGTCAGGACCTGCTCCCGCGCCAGGACCGCTCCGTAGTAGGCCTGGACCACTTCTACCGCGGTGCCGTTCCGGGTCCACTGCTCCGCGGCGGCGGCGGCGTCCCGGGCCGCGAGGGCAGCGCTCCGTCCCAGCCAGGCATCGGCGTTGAAGAGCGGTTGCTCCACCACCACACCGGTCGTCAGGCTGCCGATGGCCGCCGGGTAATTGAGGGAGGCCGGGGCAAAGGCCCCTGGGGTCACCTCGCGTCGCCGGAGCAGCATGCCGAAGCTGTTGAGCGGATCGGTGGTGCGCAGATAGGCGGACTCGAGGCGCACCGTCGGGAGGATGCCGCGATAGGGCGCCAGCGCCTGGCCGGCCCGTTCCCGGGTCTGCCCCGCCGCGATCCGGTTGGCATAGGCCGCAGACTCGGCCCGGGCCAGGGCCTGTTCCAGGCGGAGTGGCGCCTGGGCGGCGACGGGGCCGGCGGCCAGTGCGAGCGCGGCCACGGCGATCGGGGAGCTCAGGCGTGAGGGCATGGTCAGCATCGTCGGCATCCGGGCGGCAGGGCCCTTGCGAAAGACTCGATAACCATATAGTCATATATACACAACGTCAAGCCCCGCCCAGGCCGCGAGCGGGGCCGCATACCCGGCGGTCAGCCTTTGCTATATCATCCTATGGTCAACCACCCCAGAGTCTGTCCGGATCCCATGGCGGCCAAGGCACTTACCTCCGATCAGCTGCTCCACGTGGCCGAGCGCTTCAAGGCGCTCGCCGAGCCCTCCCGCCTCGACATCCTGCAGGCGCTCAAGGCGGGCGAGCGGAATGTCGGGGAGATCCTGGAAAAGACCGGCCTGGGCCAGGCCAACGTCTCCAAGCACCTCCGGGTGCTCCACGCCGCCGGGTTCGTGGAGCGCCGGAAGGAGGGGGTCAGCACCTACTACCGCCTGGCGGACAACGACGTCTTCCGGCTCTGCGAACTGATGTGCGGCCGCCTGGAGAAGGAAGCGCACACCCGGAAGAAGCTCTTCGCCTAGCGCAGCGCCGCCATGGCGCTGCGGATCCGCCCATGCTGCCCTGGCGGCGCCAGGTCCAGGGCCTTCTGGTACATCGCCAGCGCCTCCCGCTTGTTCCCCTTGATCGCCAGCGCTTCACCCAGGCTGTCGTACACGTTCCAGGAACGGGGATAGTCCCGCACGTTCTGCCGGAACAGGGCGATCGCCTCGTCCACCCGCCGCTCCCCCAGGTACTGGTACCCCAGCGCGTTCACCTCCGGCTCCGTGGCGATGGCCAGCGCCCGGGCACGGAGCGAGTCGGCCGCCACCCTGTTCCCCTGCTGGTCCAGGATCACCGCCTTGGTGCGGAGAGCGGCAAAGGTCGGCGCGAGCGCGAGGGCGCGGTCCGCCCACCGGGAGGCGTGGTCCAGGCCGGTGTTATGCGCGATCGCCCAGCGGGCCGCCTCCAGCCACCCGGTGGGCCAGAACTGCTGCAGCCCGGCGAGCTGGTGGGTCAGGCTGTCGATGACGACCTGGTTGGTGGAGACCGTGATCGGCACGGCGACCGCCAGCTGCTCCCACCGCAGGGTCAGCACCACCGACGAGTCCGCCGGGTCTTCGAAGGTGTAGCGCAGCCACTCCACGTGATCCGCCCGCTGCGGCGTCACGCGGAAGCGCGCGGCATCCGCGGCCGGATCGTAGCTGAAGCTGCCCCAGTTGCCCGCCTCCCGGCTCAGGATGACGGTCCACTGCGTGGGGCTCGGGATGGCGTGCACCCCGTACCGGCCCGCCGGGAGACGGACCCCGCCGATGGTAAAGGGAGAGGTCACCGCCAGCACCGTATTCTCATTGGCCCCCGCCCGCCACACCGAGTCGAACGGGACCAGGGCGCCCCAGATCTTCCGCCCCTTCACTGCCGGCCGGCTGTAGTCCACCGAGAGATCGGTGAGGCCGATGGTCTGGGACACCCGCGCGTGCTGGCTTTCGCGGGGCACCACCATCACCGGTGCCCCCTGCTGGGCAGCGACCGGACGGACAAGGGTGCAGACAGGAAGGGCGGCCAGCAGGAGTGCCATACGGCGGACGGACATGGTGCCTCCGGAAGGGATGCGTGCGGGAGATCGCCCCTCTACGGAGGCCCTGCGGAAAGGGTTCCGAGGGGCCTGCCTTCACCGGGCACGGTGCGCCGGGTTCCAGTCAGGCACACATGTCCGGCCCCAACGACCAGATACCGGGGGCGCCGGGCGGGTTACGGTGTCACGCCGCCGATCGGACTCAGCACCGGCGCGGGGAGAATGGCCGGAGGAGGGGGGACGATTGCCGCACGTTGTGTCTCCCGCCGGACCGGCGCGGGGCGAGCGGCAGTCACGGTGGCGGGAGCGCTGCGGAGCAGTCGCAGCGAATCCTGTATGGTGCGCACTTCGCTGGTGAGGGAATCCACCGTCTGGCGCAGCCCGGCTACCGGAGCGCCATCCGCCGCTGGTGTTGTGGCCGCTCCGGACCCCAGCAGGCCGAGGACCAGCCCCGCGAAACCCAGGAGCCCGGCGGCGGCGAGCGGCGCGCCACCAGGGATCTCACCGAGTCGGGAGACCGGACTCGGCCGCGCCGCGTAGAGGCCACCGAAAGTAGGGGCGGAGGGGCGCCCCGTGCGGGGCGGCGGCGCCGGGCGCTTTGCCTCCTTGAGTTCCTCGATGGACGCGCGGAGCGCGGCGATGGCCCGCGCCTGCAGGCCGAGGGCGGCGACGGCCGCCAGGAGGGCAAGCGGGGGCAGGGTGTCGGCGAGAGTGATCATGCCCAACAAAGGCGGACCAACGTCACGGCCCGATCACGTCAGGAGCGCAAACCAGTCATGATTGGTCCGTCAACCAAATGGATGAAAGACGCCCTTTACCCCCCGCAGCTCAACGCCCCCGCCTCCGCCTCACGGCCCAGGAGCCGCAGCGCCTGCTGCCGGGCAACGCAGACCGCCGAACCACCCGGCCGGATTGCCTCGGCCAAGTCCAGCAGCGCCAAGACCTTGACCGCGTCACCCCGGGCCAGATACGCCCGCGGCTCGTAGAATGCCACCGCGATGAACGCCTGCTCCAGCTGCCGGATAGCCACCCCGCGACCGATCCGATCGCTGCCGTCCACCGCCTGCCGGCGGAGCTTCTCCACCTCCAGCTGCCGCAGCCCTTCCTTCACCCCCGGCGGCCGATCGGCCGTCTGCACCCGCAGCAGGAACTCGCGCACCCGCGTGAGGTACCGGGCGTACACCCGGTCCACCTCCCGGTACCGGTCCAACGCCTGCCGGACCCGCCGGTCTCGGCTCAACCGCTCCGCCTGCTGGGCGGCCGCCGCGGCATCCAGCAGCCCCGGAAAGTCCGCCGCCACCGCCGCGTAGCGACGCCACGCCTCGAACCCGTCGCCTGCCGCCTCGAGGCTCTCCGCCACCACCAGATCCCGCCGGAAGAGCGAATCCACCCACCCCTCCCGGGGTGGGATGAGCCGCCGCCGCATGGCCTGCAACTCCATCCACTCCACCGCCTCCGTCATGACCTCCGCCGGGGGCCAGGAGTGCGGTCCCTCGAAGTACCGGACCCGGTGCGGAATTCCCACCGAATCCAGGTGCTGATCCAGCCCGCGCATCTCGTCGAAGTTGAAGTCGGTGTCGCCGGCGCTGCCAAAGAACACGAACGAACTCGAATCTCCCGCCGCGGGCGGCACGAGCCGCATCCCCGCAGAGAGCCCCGCCCCCACTCCGATCAGCCCGGCCACATGACCCCGGAGTTGCTGGGCAAAGAGCCAGCCGTCCCGGGCCGTCCCGGAGAATCCCACCAGGTAGATCCGTCGCTCGTCCAGGATCCGGCGGCCCTGCAACTCGGCGATCATCGCATTCACGGCCGGGATGTTCACCGGCTGGTCGGTGTCGCTGGCGCTGTTGTAGGAGCTGATGACGATGTAGCCGAGCCGCTCCGCGCTCTCCCGGACCAGGCCCATGGGGACCAGCGCACGGCCGCGGGGGTCCATCAGGAGCAGCGCCGGCAGCCGACCGACGGCGGGGAGCCGGGTCGGGAGGTAGAGCGCGTAGGACTGAGTGGAGTCGGTGGTGCTCTGCAGTCGCTGGTGGACCTGGCCCGGCTCAAGTGGTGCCTGGCCGGCAGCACCGGTTGGGGCCTGGAGCCCCATCAGAAGCGACAGCATGGAGAGACTGGTGCGACAGCATCGCGACGTGCAGCTCAGGTGAGGCTCCGTTCCGGGGATACGATAGGAGACGAACACCGGGTCCGCAGGGTTACCACCGGCCGTGGGAAGCCGACAAACTCCGTCCCATACTGTTACCGGCATTGGAGTTACGAGTCACGGTCCCAAGTGATCCGGGGGTGAACAGAGGGTGATGCTCTTGGGTACCTTTGACCCGTCACCTCAACCACGGAGTTCGTCCATGTCCCGCCGCGCCCTGGGCCTGGCCAGCGCCCTCCTTGCCCTCTCCTTCTTCGTGACACCGGCCGAGGCCCAGTTGGGAGGCCTGACCAAGAAGGCTCGCCAGAAGGTGTCAGAGACCGCGGGAGTTCCGTCGACCGACCAGCCGGCCCGCATGGCCGGCCCGGAGGTGACTTCGGCCTCGGTGGACCAGCTCCTCGCCGGCCTCAAGGCGGAGGCGACGGCGGCGGAGCAACAGGCAGCGGCCGAGCGCCGGCGGCAGGAACAGGCAGATGCCGCGCGGACGGCGGCAGACCGCCAGGCCCAGTGTTACGAGGACAAGAAGAACAGCGACCCGGCGTGGCCGGAGATCCAGCGACTGCAGGAGCAGGCGAAGGCCGCGGCAGACAAGGGTGATTACGACAAGGCCGGCCAGATCGCGCAGCAGCTGGGGGTGAAGATGATGGACCTGCAGAACCGGGTTCAGGCCGCCTGCGCCCAGTCCGCCCAGCCCAGCGCGGAACAGCAGGCGATGCAGCAGGCTTCGGACAGCCCAGCGGACCAGGGCGCGAAGGCGGCAGGGATGTCGGCGCAGGACTACGCTCAGTTCAAGGAGCTGGTCTACACCCACCTGCAGTCGCCCAAGCGGGCGGGACTGGCCGAGAAGGAGCAGCAGGCCATCGAGGCGAAGAAGCGCGAGCTGCGCGACCGGCTCAAGGCCGTGGGGCTGGGCTGAGCATGCGCCGGCCGCCGCTGGGCCACCTGCTGGCGGGCGCGAGCCTGATCTTTTCGGGCGCCGCAGGGACCGGCGCAACCGGCGGCCCCCTTGGCGGCATGGAGGCGGGCCTGGACTCTCGCGCCGACGCGACCTGGGAAGCGGTCGCGCCGGGGGTGGAACTCGGCAGCCTGAGCATCCGGGGCCAGGGGGAGGGCCGCTGGACCAGGGTGATCCTCCTACGCATGGACCCGGCGGCGGTGCGGCTCCGGCTCGCGTCCCGGCTCAACCCGGAGTTCACCCAGGGGGCGTGGACGGTTGAGGCCACACCTCCCGGCGCCATCGCCGCGTTCAACGCCGGCCAGTTCAGCGGGATCGTGCCGTGGGGCTGGACCGTGATGGACGGGCTCGAGATCCGGCCCCCCGGCGTGGGGCCGCTGTCCACCGCGGTCGTGCTGGATTCGGCGGGGACGGTGCGGTTCGTTCCGCCGGACAGCATCGGGGCGGTACGGGCGCGCGGCGGGGTGGCGATGGCGTTCCAGTCGTACCCCTCGCTGCTGGTGAAAGACGGCGAGATCCCCGCCGCCCTGACGACGGCCGAGCAGGGCGTCGGCATCACCCACCGCGATGCCCGGCTGGCGCTGTGTCAGTTCGGGGACGGCCGGCTGCTCACCCTGCTCACCCGGTTTGACGGCCTGGGCGCCGTCGGCGAAAGCATCCCCTTCGGGCTGACGCTGGCGGAGACCGCCGACCTGCTCCGGCGCCAGGGCTGCCGCCGGGCGGTGGCGCTGGATGGCGGCATCTCGGCCCAGCTCGCGGTGCGCACCGACACCGAGGGGTGGCGCGTCTGGCGGGGGTGGCGCAAGGTGCCGCTCGGCCTGGTGGTGGAACGGCGGTAGCCGCGCCGCTCATCGTGGATTCATCCCCCGGGGCTAGCTTCGGTCCCGCATGCTCCGGGAGATGTGCCGATGCACCGCTCACTGCTGGTCCGCCAGGTGCTCCCCAGCGCCGCGCTCTTCGCGGGACTCATCCTCGCGGGCATCGTGTTCGACTACGCGCTGCACCGGGCCGGCCTGGCCTGGGTGGGACTCTACCTGGGGCCGATCGGCACCATCCTCCTGCTGCTCTCCCTGCTCTATTCCCTCCGCAAGCGGAAGCTGATCCGCGCCGGCTCCCCCAAGGTGCTGCTCTCACTGCATGAGTCGCTGGCCTGGGCCGGCTCGCTCTGCCTGGTGCTGCACAGCGGGATTCACTTCAGCGCGGTGCTGCCCTGGCTGGCGCTCGGGGCGATGCTCATCGTGGTGGCGAGCGGGCTCACCGGCGCGGTGCTGCTCCGCCGGGCCGTCGAGGTGGTCAAGGCGCAGGAGGCGACTCCGGACTCCGAGGACAACCGGGTGCTCAACGCCGCAACGGTGGACCTCATGCGGCGGTGGCGGGTGGTGCACATGCCGCTCAATGCGATCTTCGCCGCGCTGGCCCTGGTGCACGTCGCCGCCGTCGCCTTCTTCTGGCACTGGTAGCCGCCATGCCCGCGCGCCTTGTCTTCCTGCTCACGCTGCTGCTGGGTGCCGGACTCGCGCTGCTCACGCCGCGGACCGCGCTCCTCCCTGGCCCCATGGTGGCGGGCCATGCGGACCTGGCCAACGACTGCCTGGCTTGCCACGCACCGTTCCGCGGCACACCGGAGACGCGCTGCAGCAGCTGCCACACGCCGGACAGCATCGGGCTGGCGCGGACGGTGCGCCCCGCGGGGTGGGCGCCGCGCCCCGGGCTGGCGGGGCTGCATCGTTCGCTCCAGCTGACCGACTGCATGGCCTGCCACACCGACCACGCCGGCGCCGATCCGGCCAGCGCCACGCGCGCATTCGAGCACGAGGCGCTGGCCGCCACCGTGCGCGCCCGCTGCGCCGCCTGCCACGACGGCAACCGGCCGGACGACGGGCTTCATACCCAGGCCGCCAGCGACTGCGCCGCCTGCCACACCACCCGGGCCTGGACCCCGGCCGACTTCGAGCACCAGAAGTACTTCGTCCTGGACCGCGATCACGATGTCCGCTGCGCCACCTGTCACGACCAGCCCGGCAGCTTCCGGGCCTACACCTGTTACGGCTGTCACGAACACACTCCGGAGAACATGGCGCGGGAGCATCGGGAGGAGGGTGTCCGGAACCTGGCCGACTGCGCCCGTTGTCACCGGTCGGCGGACGAACACGAAGGCGGTGAGAGGGGAAGGGACTGAGCGGCGTCATATCAGCGCAAAGAGGGTGGGCGATTCCCGGCCCGGAATGCGGTGCCGCCGGGCTGGCGGGCGGCATGTATTCTGCGTAGCCTACACGAACGCTCGGCTATCGCTCGCCACCGGACTGCCGGCTCCGCCGGACAACCGCCGTATCGCCAACCCCTTGCGCCCTCCCCACCGGGGGCGCCCGGAGGCCCGATGCCAACCGCCACCCAATCCACGACCACCGCCGAACTGGTGCGCCGGCTCGACGACGCGACGCGCATCCGCGACGACGAGACCATCGTCCAGAACGTGAAGCGGGTGCTCAAGGGTGCCCTGAGTGCCGGCGAGATCGCCCTGGGTGCGGAGTGGCTGGCGCCCGCGCAGGGGACCTACGCCCGCCGCCTGCTGCATCTCGATCCGCAGGGCCGGTTCAGCATCCTGGTCATGGTCTGGGACCGGGGCCAGGGCACGATGCTGCACGACCACGGTGGCACCTGGTGCGTCGAGTGCGTGTACCGCGGCACCATCGAGGTGACCAGCTATTCCATCTGCGGGGGAGACCCCGAGCGGGGCCTGGTGCACTTCACCCCGGAGCAGACCGTCGTGGCGGGCGTGGGAGAGGCGGGGGCGCTCATCCCGCCGTTCGAGTATCACATCCTGCGGAACGCCGGCGCCGAGCCCGCCGTCACCCTGCACGTGTACGGCGGGGAGCTGACCGCCTGCCATGTGTACGAGCCGGTGGAAGGCGGCTGGCGCCGCCGCTTCAAGGAACTGGCCTACACCGCCTTACCGGTCTCGAACCCCTAGGCCGTATCCCGGACCGGGGGGCCGCCGTAGGTTCGCTCCATGCCCCTCCGGATCCTCAGTACCTGCCTCTTCCTGCTCGGCTGCCAGGCCCCGCCGGCGCCGGCCGACGACGCTCCCCTCCGCGTCCTCTTCATCGGCAACTCGTTCACTTATGCCAACGACCTCCCCGCCGCGTTCGAGGCGGTGGCGCTGCAGGCCGGGCTGCCGCGACCGACGACGGCCATGGTCGCCTTCCCCAACGCCGCCCTGCAGGACCACCTCGTGGAGGGCACGGCGCTCGCGACCCTTGCGCGGGAGCGCTGGGATTTCGTGGTGCTGCAGCAGGGGCCCTCGACGCTGCCGGAAAGCCGGGACTCGCTGGTGGCGTGGACCACGCAGTTCGGGCCGCCCATCCGCGCCGCGGGCGCGGAGCCGGTGCTCTACATGGTGTGGCCGGGGGTGGACCAGCCGGGGCCGCTCGCCGCGTGCCGAGCCTCCTATGCGGCGGCCGCGGCGGGGGTGAACGGACACTTCGCACCGGTGGGGGAGGCGTGGCAGCTGGCGCTGGCGGAGCGGCAGACCCTCTCGGTGGCGGCGGGGGATGGGTTCCATCCTTCGCCGGCGGGGACCTACCTGGCGGCGGTGGTGCTGTTAGGCACGGTCGCGGGCGTGGACCCGCTGACGCTGCCACAGTCCATCCCGGGGATGGCCAACATCCCCGAGCTCACCATCCGGCGGCTGCAGGAAGCGGCGCGGACGCGCCTGGTGGGGGCAGGGTGGCGGGCGGGGGGCGCCAGGCACCAGCCGCGGGGCCCTTGACCGGCCCGCGCCGGGCCGCCACCTAGAAGCCGGGGACCCCGATCGGTCGCGCAGGCGATCACGGCCCCCGCTCAAGGAGGCCCCATGCGGTTCTGGCGCAGACATCCGGGAATCCGTGCCGTGCTGGCCCTGCTGCTCGTGCTGCAGGCCGGCTGCAGCACCTGGCGGGTACAGCCGGTGGCCCCGGCGGAGGTCCTGGCGGAGCAGCCGCACAAGCGGGTACGGCTCACGCTCGTGGATGGCGGCCGGGTGGAGATCCATTGCCCCCGGCTGGTCAGCGATTCGGTGATCGGCGTGCGCAGCGACACCACCGGTTGCCGGGCTGTCGCGCCCGCCGCGGCCAGGGAGAGCGTGGCCGTCGCCCTGTCGCAGGTGGATTCGGTGGCGCTGCGGAAGCCGAGCGCCGGAAGGAGCATCGGGCTGTTCTTCGGCGTTATCCTCGGGGTGCTGGTGGTCTTCGCCGCCGTCTGCGCCGCGACCGATTGCCTGACCTACAGCACCCCCGTCCTCGGGACCTCGCCGGGGAACTAGCGAGTCGGGAAAGAGAGAGGCCCCCTCCGTGAAGGGGGCCTCGGTCGTTGCCGGTCATTCGAATGGCTGGGGAGGGAATTGAACCCCCGACACGCGGATTTTCAGTCCGCTGCTCTACCAACTGAGCTACCCAGCCGGGAAGGGGCGGGAATATACGACGCCCGGGGTACGGGCGGAAAGGGGCCCCGGAGAACCAGATAGCCCCTCCGGGCGTATCCCCCGCGACCCCCTCCTCGGAGCCTCATGCCCAGCCCCCTCCTGACCCTCGGCGCCGCGACGGCTATCGTCCTTGCGGGCCTGCTCGGGCTCACCGCAGTGGCCCGAGGCGGGTCGAACCTTGGATCCCCGCGATCCAGCCCTGAGGGTCGCTCCGCCGACCGCAGCCCGGCCGCGGTTTCAGCCGCTGCCTCGGGGAACCCGAGCCGCATGCCCAGCCGCCCTGCCCCCGCCTGGAAGAATACCAGCTGGCTCAACACCGATGGCGGCCGGCCCCTCGCCCTGGCCGACCTCCGTGGGCGCGTGGTGCTGCTCAACTTCTGGACCTTCACCTGCTGGAACTGCACCGGAGCGCTGCCGTCGCTGGTGGCGTACGACAGCCTCTACCGCGCGGCCGGCCTCACGGTGGTCGGCATCCATACGCCGGAGTTTCCGCCCTTCGGCGGCGAGCACGACCGGCAGAACGTCGCCGCCGCGCTCGCGAAGCATGGCATCCGGTACCCCAATACGCAGGACAACGACCGCGCCACCTGGGATCTCTACGGCATCCGCTACTGGCCCAGTTACGTCCTGATCGACCGGAAGGGACAGATCCGGTGGGAAGGCTACGGCGAATTTCATGTGGGAGACCGCTGGCACGCACAATGGGAAGGCCGCATCCAGGCCCTGCTCGCCGAAGCGGCGTGAGCCCGCTATTCTGGTGCACCGATGCGAACCCTGCTCGTATCCCTCGTCCTGCTGCTCGGCGCCTGCGCCGCCGAGGTGAGCCCGTATTTCTCGGTGGTCCGGGAGCCGGTGCCGGGGGGGACCCGGCTCCGGCTCGAGCCGGCACCGGGGGTACGGATCAACGCGCAGCAGAAACCGGCCCTCGAGCGGCCGGACAGCACCGTGCTCCGGTTCGATTCCCCCGCCCTGACCGCCGACTCCGCCTACTTCACCGAGCCGCCGGAGCTGGTCGTCCCGGGCTCCACCCGTGGCCGCCTGGTGGCGTCCATCTGCCCCGCCGGCGAATTCGTCTGCAAGGCGGAGATTCTCACGCTGCGATGAGCGCGCAGGAATTCACCGCCAAGTCCGCAAAGACCGCCACGCATTGCCACAATCTTTCTTGGCGGTCTCCGCGGTCTTGGCGGTTGAACTCGGCGATCAGGGGGCCAGCCGGCTGATCCGGATCCCCGCCCGGTACTCGCCCGGGGGCGTCGGCCGCTCCGCGCGGGGTTGGGGGATGAGGGACCGGAGCTCGAGGCGCACCCCGTCCACCGCCACGATCAGCTCCGGCCGGTCGGAACTCAGCACCACCACGGTATAGGGCCGCTCGGTGCCGGTGCGGTCGATCCGGAGGGCCACGTCGGCGTTCCCCGCCACGAGGCATTGCCAGGGAATCGGGCAGCGCTGGTCCTGCGGCACCCCCTCGAATCCCACCGTCAGCCCCGCCTCCGGGACCGCCACCCGCTCCCCGATCGCGAGCACCACCTCCCGGGCGCCGAGGACCGCTTCCGGCTCGCCGGCCGGCGTCGCGCCCCCGCTGCACCCGGCCAGCACTCCGGCCCCGATCGCCGCGATCCAGCCGCGCATGTCCACCCCCTCGGTTCTGGCCCTGTGTTCACCGCGGAGACCACGCGGCGATACCTTGGCGTCTTTGCGTCCTGGCGGTTCACCTGTTGAACCGACCCGGCGACGAGGCACTAGGTCACTTCCCCGTTTCCCCGTTTCCCCGTTTCCCCGTTTCCCCCTTTCCCCGTTTCCCCCTTTCCCCGTTCCCCCTTCCCTCTTCCCCCTGCCCGGACCCCCGCACCATCTTAACCCCATGACCCACCCCTCCCTGCCCAATCTCCTGGTGTTGGATCATCCCCTCATCCAGCACAAGCTGACCCTGCTCCGCGACCGCGCCACCAGCACCCGCGACTTCAAGCACCTGGTGAGCGAGATCGCCATGCTCATGGCCTACGAGGCCACCAAGGACCTCCCCACCGAGGCGGTGGAGATCGACACCCCGCTGGAGCGGATGCAGGGCCGCATGGTCTCCGACAAGAAGCTCACCCTGGTCCCCATCCTCCGCGCCGGGCTCGGCATGGTGGACGGGGTGTCCGAGCTGCTCCCCACCGCGCGGGTGGGGCACATCGGCGTGGCGCGGGACGAGACCAGCCTCGAGCCCACCCGCTATTACGCCAAGATCCCGGGCGATCCCAGCGAGCCGAACGCGGACCTCTCGGTGCGCGCCACCGATCGCGACTTCTTCATCCTCGATCCCATGCTCGCCACCGGCGGCTCGGCCACCGCGGCCGTCACCACCCTCAAGACCGCCGGGGCCCGCCGCATCCGCTTTCTCTGTATCGTGGCCGCGCCGGAAGGGGTGCGCCGGATGCTCGACGGCCACCCCGACGTGCGGATCTACGCCGCCGCGCTCGACCGCGGGCTCGACGCGCACGGCTACATCGTTCCCGGCCTGGGCGACGCCGGCGACCGCCTGTTCGGCACCCGATGATCCAGCTGGCGCTGCTGCTGGCGCTGGCGACGGCGCAGGACCCGCCGCGCCGCACGGTCGCGGTGACCTTCGACGACCTGCCGGTGGCGGGCCGCACCGTGTCGATCGCCGCGCGCGAGTCGGTCACCGCCGGCCTGCTCCGCGCCATCGGGAAGCACCGGGTGCCGGCGATCGGCTTCGTGAACGAGATGCAGCTCGAGGACGCCGCCGGCCGCGCCGACCCGCGGCAGCTGGCGCTGCTCCGGCGCTGGCTCGATGCCGGGCTCGAGCTCGGCAACCATACCTGGGGTCACCCCGACCTCCACCGGGTGACCCTCGCGGAGTTCACCGCCGACCTGCTTCGCGGTGAACGCCAGCTCCGCCCCCTCCTCGCCGCGCGACAGCAGGCGCCCCGCTTCTTCCGCCACCCCTTCCTGCACACCGGCCGGAGCGTGGCGGTGCGGGACTCGCTCCTCGCCTTCCTGGCCGCCCACGGCTACCGGGTGGCACCGGTGACCATAGACAACTCCGACTACATCTTCGCCAGCGCCTTCCTGGCGGCGCGGGAGGCGCGGGACACCGCCCAGGCGGCCCGCATCGCCACCGAGTACCTGGCTTATATGGAACGGGTGGTCACCTGGTATGAAGGACAGGCGGTCGCGATCGCCGGTCGGGAGATTCCCCAGGTGCTGCTGCTCCATGCCAACGCCCTGAATGCCGCGACCTTCGACAGCCTCGCCGCGATGCTCCGGGGCCGCGGCTACCGCTTCGCGCCCCTCTCGGAGGTGCTGGAAGACCCGGTCTATCAATCGCCGGATACCTATGCCGGTCCCGCGGGGATCAGCTGGCTGCACCGCTGGGCGCTGACCCGCCGCCTGCCGACCTCCACCTATGCCGGCGAGCCGGAGGTACCGGGGTGGGTGCAGGAGGCGGCAAGGCGGTAGGACGGTAGGACGGCAGGACGGCAGGACGGCAGGACGGCAGGACGGCAGGACGGCAGGACGCTAGACTAAGTTAGTGCCAACTCAACCCCTCGCCGAGCCGCCGAGCCGACTACCCATGCCCCATCGCCTCACCTTCCATGGCGCCGCCGGACAGGTCACCGGCTCGATGCACCTGCTGGAGACGGCGGGGGCACGGGTGCTGCTCGACGCCGGCCTCTTCCAGGGGCGCCGGGCCGAGAGCCACGCGCTCAACGCCCACCTGCCGGTGGATCCCCGCACCCTCGACGCGGTGATCCTGAGTCACGCCCACATTGACCACGCCGGCCGGCTGCCGCTGCTGGTGAACCGCGGCTACCACGGCCCCATCTTCGCCACCCCGGGCACCCGGGACCTCTGCGCCGTCATGCTCCCCGACGCGGCGCACATCCAGGAGAAGGACGCCGAGTTCCTCTCGCGCCGCGGCAAGGTGGGGCCGGAGAGCGAGCCGCTCTACACCCTGGCGGACGCCGTCGCGGTGCAGGACCTGATCGTCGGGCTCCCCTACCGCCGGGTGCACCACCTGCGAAAGCACCTGGCCTTCGAGTTCACCGACGCCGGCCACATCCTCGGCTCGGCGTCGGTGGATCTCCGGATCACCGAGGCCCCGACCCACCGGCTGGTCTTCTCCGGCGACATCGGCCGCACCGGGCTCCCCATCATCCGGGACCCCGATCCCCCTGCCGGCCCGGTGGACACGCTGATCATCGAGTCCACCTACGGCAACCGCACCCACGAATCCATCGCCGACGCCGAGACCCACCTCGGCGACCTCGTCCGCCGCGTGGCGGGACGGGGGGGCAAGCTGCTGATCCCCTCGTTCGCGGTGGGGCGCACACAGGAGCTGGTGAACAGCCTGCACACCCTGTTCCGCGCGGGGAAGATCCCCGGACTCCCGATCATCGTGGACAGCACGCTCTCGGTGGACGCCACCGCCGTC
>JANRJZ010000230.1:0-3853 GCA_033763675.1 Gemmatimonadota bacterium | reverse complement strand
GGGGAGCGACCCGACGACCTCGGTGCTCAACGCCAACTGCCAGGCCTGGGACGTCAGGAATCTCTTTGTGGCCGACGGCGGGTCCTTCGTCTCCCAGGCCGACAAGAACCCGACCTGGACCATCCTGGCGCTCTCGATGCGGGCCAGCGCGTACATCACCGGCGCCATGAAGCGGGGGGAGTTGTAGGCGATTGGGCGATTGGGCGATTGGGCGATTGGGCGATTGGGCGATTGGGCGATTGGACGATTCGCAATCGTTGCTCCAATCGTCCAATCGACCAATTGCCTAATCGCCGGCTTCTAATGCGCTGGACCCTCATCTCCGACCCCACCGCCCACCCGGGCTGGTGGCACATGGCCCTCGACCAGGCGCTCCTCGATCGCGCGGAGCAGACCGGCGAGGGCTTCGTGCGCTGCTACCGCTGGGAGCCGTGGTGCCTCTCCTTCGGCCGGCACGAGCCGGCCCTGCGCCGCTATGATCGCGCCCGCATCGAGGCCGCGGGGATGGACGTCGTCCGGCGGCCCACCGGCGGGCGAGCGGTCTGGCACGCTCGGGAACTCACCTACGCGGTTGTCGCGCCCCTCACCGCATTCGGCGGCATGCAGCAGGCCTACCGGCAGATCCATGCCCTGCTCGCGCACGCGGTGGAATCCCTGGGCGCGGCCGCCTCGCTCGCCCCGGCCAGTCGCCCCCTGACGCCGGGGGCCGGCGCCTGTTTCTCCTCCCCCGCCGGGGGGGAGGTCATCGCCCTCGGACGCAAGCTGGTGGGGAGCGCGCAGCTGCGGCAGGGCAGCGCCCTGCTGCAGCACGGGAGCCTGCTGCTTGCCGATGACCAGTCGCGCGTCGCCGGCGTGACGCTCGGCGCGGCGCCGGCTGGTGGGGAGATCACTCTGGAAATGCTGCTCGGCCGGCCGGTCCCCTACGCCGAGGCCGCGGCCGCCGTCGCGGCCGCGTTGAGCCGGCTGCCGGGCGACTGGGGATCACCTGCCACCGGCCACGCACCGGACGCCCTCGCGGCCACCCACGCGGACCGCTTTCTCGATCCGGCCTGGACCTGGGCCCGCTGACTGCGTCCTGCCGGCACCCCGCTCCACGCGTTTCCCCCGTAGCGCCGGCACCGAGGCCGGCGCTACTATGATATGCGTGACCCCCACTCAACTCCGCACGCTCGCCGCGCTGCTGGTGCTCGGCAGCGCCTCTCCGCTGGCCGCCCAGCAGCCGCCACGCGGTACCCTGGTAATCGCCATTCCCCGGGAACCGGTGGCCCCCGTCCCCTCCCTGTGGAGGAATGACCAGGCCAACCGCGAGATCTCCGACCTGCTCTTCCTTCACCTCGCGGACCCCGACCCCGCCTACCGGCTGGGTGACGAGGGCGCCTGGGTACCGCGGCTCGCCCGGCGCTGGACCCGGAGGGATTCGCTGACCCTCGCCTTCGAGCTCGATCCCCGGGCGCACTGGCAGGATGGCACCCCGGTGACCGCGCGCGATGTGGTGCTCGGCCTGGAACGCGGCCGCAACCCGGCGGTCGCGGCCCAGACCGCCACCCTCCTCAAGCGGATCGACCGGGTGACTGCCGAGGGAGACCGGGTGGTCGTGGTGCGTTTCACCCAGGCGTACGGCGAGCAACTCTACGACGCCGTCTTCCACGCCCCGCCCCTGCCCGCCCATCTCCTGGCCGGGATCCCGCCGGAGTCGCTGGCCACCAGCGGCTTCGTGGCGCAGCCGGTCGGGAACGGACCCTATCGCTACAGCCGCCGGGTCGCGGGCCAGCAGCTCGAGCTCACGGCCCACGACGGCTTCTTCCTCGGGAAGCCGGGCATCGGCCGGGTGCTCTTCCTCATAGTGGGCTCCCCCGAGGCGCGCGCCACGATGCTGCTCGCGGGAGAGGTGGACGCGCTGGAGAATATCTTCGCGCTGCCCAACTGGACCCGCCTGGAACACCTCGCCGAGTACCACCTCTATCCCCTGCCGGGGCTGGGACTCAACTACGCCAGCTTCAACCGCCTCGCCCCCGGAGACACCACCCAGCCGCATCCGCTCTTTGCCGACGTGGCGGTGCGCCGCGCGCTGGCGCTGGCCCTCGACCGGGAGCGGATGAGCCGGGCGGCCTACGGCCCCCTGACCCGCCCCCCCGGAGGCCCGGTGTCGGCGCTCGTGGCCCGGGCGGTGGAGGCGCCGCCCGCCCCGCCCCACGACACGGTGGCGGCTCGGCAGCTGCTCACCGCGAGCGGCTGGACGGACCAGAATGGTGACGGCGTGCTCGACAAGGACGGGCGCGCGTTCCAGTTCCGCCTGATGGTGCCGAGCGTCTCCGCCAGCCGCGTCCGGATGGCCACCGAGATGCAGGAAGCCTGGCGCCGAATGGGGATCGCCGCCGAGCTGGACCTGGTGGAACCGGCCGTCTTCACCGAGCGGCGCAACGCGCTCCGCTTCGACATGGACATGTATGGGGTGAACCAGGACCCCACCCCATCTGGCCTCACGCAGAGCTGGAGCTGTGCCGGCATCGGCGGGAGCAACGTGCTGCGCTACTGCAACCCGCGGGTGGACTCCCTCCTGGCACGGGCGCAGGTGCAGGGACGCGGGGCGCCGCGCACCTACGGCCAGGCGCTCCGGCTGATCGCCGCGGACGCCCCGGTCATCTTTCTCGCCGCGCTGGTGGCCGGGACCCCGGTCCACCGCCGCTTCACCGGGGTGCGCATCCGGCCCGAGTCCAGCTGGGCGGATGTCTGGCGCTGGTCGCTCCGGCCCGGCGCAGCGCTGGAGCGCGACCGCCAGTGAACAGCTGGCTGATCCGCCGCACCCTGGGCGCGGCGGTGACGCTGCTGGCCGCGGTCACGCTGGTGTTCTTCCTCATGCGCCTCACCCCCGGCGACCCCCTGAGCCGCCTGGGCGAGGACCGCCCGCTCCCCCCCGAGGCCGTGGCCGCCCTGAAGGCGCGGTACGGCCTGGACCAGCCGCTGCCCCGGCAATACGCCGCATTCGTGGGCGGCCTCCTCCGCGGAGACCTCGGCGCCTCCATCGAGCACAACGGCCGCCCGGTCACCGCCCTCCTCGCCGAACGCCTTCCACCAACCCTCCTGCTCGGCGGCACGGCGCTGCTGCTCAACTTCAGCTTCGGGATCTGGCTTGGCGTCTGGCAGGCCTCCCGGCACGGGAGCCGGGCGGACCGGGCGGCCACGCTGGTCACCCTGATCGCCTACGCGATGCCCTCCTTCTGGCTGGGGATCGTCCTGACCTGGGCCCTCGCCACCGAGCTGCGCTGGTTTCCCGTCGGCTTCATGCGCACCCCCTGGCTCCCCGCCGATGCCGGGTGGTGGCCGCGGCTGACGGACCTGGGGTGGCACCTGGTGCTCCCGGCCATCACCCTGTCGGTAAGCACCGTGGCGGCCACGGTGCGCTTCCAGCGCGCCGCGATGATCGAGGCCCTGGGGAGTGACGCGGTGCGGACCGCGCGCAGCAAGGGACTGCCGGAGCGGCGGGTCCGGTGGCGCCACGCGTGGCGCAACGCGTTGGGCCCCGTGCTGGCGCTCTTCGGGCTGTGGCTGCCGCTCCTCGTGGCCGGCTCCGTCTTCGTGGAGCAGGTCTTCTCCTGGCCCGGGTTGGGCAGCCTCGTGGCGGAGGCGATCGGCTCTCGCGATTATCCGGTCGTCATGGGGGCGACGCTGCTGGTCGCCACGGCGGTGGTCGCCGGCAACCTGATCGCCGACCTGCTGCATCGCTGGCTGGACCCGAGGCTCCGCGCCACATGATCGGCGCGGCGCTCTGGCGGCAGCCCGGTGGGCGGCTCGGACTGGTGCTGCTCGCCACACTGCTGTCCGTGGTGCTCTTCGCGCCCCTGGTGCTGCCCCC
>JANRJZ010000229.1:0-7596 GCA_033763675.1 Gemmatimonadota bacterium | reverse complement strand
CTTGATCCCGCTCACCTCGGCAAAGCCCAGCGCCATCGCGTTGGAGCTGTCCGGGACACTGAACACCACCTCGGCCCCCGGCGCGGGATGCCGCCGGGCCAGCTCGCGGCCCAGCTCGCGCCGCACCCGGTCCACCGATTCGCCGAAGATGCGGCTGTCCGGCCGTCCGAAATAGACCAGCTCGAAGACACAGCGGCTCTCGGGGCGGGGGAGGAGCCGCGGCAGCTCGGTGATGTGGCCGTCCTCGATCTTCAGGAACTGCCCCGGCTGCAGTTCGCAGACCATGGTGGCGCCTACCAGGTCGAGGGCGCAGGTCTCGGAAGCCACGACGACGCCACCCGCGATCCGCCCCAGCACCAGCGGCCGGAAGCCGCGCGCATCCACCACGGCGTAGATGGTGCGGCCCACCGAGAGCAGCAGGGTGAAGGCCCCTTCGCACCGCTCCAGCGCCTCGCGGATCTGTTCCTCGGGGGAGGTCTTCCGCGACCGGGCGATCAGGTGCAGCAGGACTTCGGTGTCGGTGGTGGTGGTGAAGATGGAGCCGGCATCCACCAGCTCGCGGCGGAGTGCCGGGGCGTTGGTCAGGTTGCCGTTATGGGCCACGGTGAGCGGCCCCTCGCGGTAGTCGATCAGCAGCGGCTGGGCGTTCCCGATGACCGAACTGCCGGCGGTGCTGTAGCGGGTGTGGCCCACGGCCACGTCCCCCAGCAGCTTGGAGAGGCTGCCCTCGTTGAAGTTCTCCGAGACCAGCCCCATGCCGCGGTGGGCCCGGGCCCGCGCATGCTCGTCCACCGCCACGATCCCGGCCGATTCCTGCCCCCGGTGCTGCAGGGCATAGAGGCCCAGATAGGTGAGGCGCGCCGCATCAGGCACCCCGGAGACGCCGAACACTCCGCACATCGCTGAACCCTCCCCCGCACCCCCGTAAGGGCGGCGGGCGTACGGGCGGCCCTTGTGGCCGCCCGTTACGCCACCGCCGCCCGGTCCTCGTCCACGTGGCTCATCCGCCGGGGGATGGCCTGGTGGTAGATCTCCCGCAACCGGTCGATCGCCCAGGCATACCGGCCGCCTGGCGTCACGATGACGATCTCGCCCCCCGGCACACCCACCGTGCCGGCAGCGCGGGCCGGGACGCCCATGCTGGCGGCCAGCTGGAGCACCGTCTCCTCCTGCTCCGGGTGCACGCTGGTCACCACCCGGGCGTGGTCCTCGCCGTAGAGCAGCGCCTCGTCGCCCGCGGTCTCCCCCGGCAGGATGACCTTGGCGCCGAAGGTCTGGGTGGCGTAGGGCCCCCCCATCGCCGCCTCCGCCAGTGCCACCGCCAGGCCGCCGGTGGCGCAGTCGTGCGCCGACCGGAGCAGCCGCCGCCCGGCGGCTGTGACCAGGAACTTCTGCAGCGCCGCCTCGGCCTCCAGGTCCACCTTGGGCTGCTCCCCGCCCACGAAATCTCGCACATATGTCCAGTAGGCCGAGCCGCCGAGCTTCCCGGAGCTGGCGCCGCCCAGCAGGATGATACGGTCGCCCGGGGCCTGGAAATGGCTCCCGACCTTGTGCTCGAGTTGCTCCAGCAGCCCCACCATCCCCACGGTCGGCGTGGGGTCGATGGCGCCGGTGGGGCTCTCGTTGTAGAGGCTGACGTTGCCGCCGGTCACCGGGGTGTTGAAGGCGCGGCAGGCGTCGCCGATGCCGCGGCAGGCCTCGGTGAACTGGAAGAAGACCTCGGGCCGGTCGGGGTTGCCGAAGTTGAGGCAATCGGTGATGCCGAGCGGGATGGCGCCGGTGCAGGCGATGTTGCGCGCCGCCTCCGCCACGGTGGCCTTGCCCCCCTCGTACGGGTCGAGCGAGACCAGCCGGCTGTTGCAGTCCACCGTGACCGCCAGCCCGAAGCCGGTGTTGGCCACCCGGAGCACGCCGGCGTCGCCGCCGGGGGCGATGAGCGTGGCGCCCTGGACGGTGGAGTCGTACTGCTCGAAGACCCAGCGCTTGCTGGCGATTGACGGCTGGTCGAGGAGGAGGGGCAGCGCGCCCTGCACATCCGCCCGGGGAGGGCGGTTGGGCGGTTCGGCGGTTCGGAGCGCCCGTGCGGCATCCGACTCCCGCGCGACAGGGGTGTAGATCGGCACGTCCTCGATCAGCCGCTGCCCCGGAATCTCCGCCACGGTCACGCCGTTGTGCCTGATGCGGTACATGCCGTCGTCGGTCACCCGGCCCACCGGGGTGGCATCCAGCTCCCACTTGCGGCACACCGCCTGGATCTCGGGGATCCGGTGCGGTTCCGCCACGATCAGCATCCGTTCCTGCGACTCGGACAGCATGATCTCGTACGGCGTCATCCCCGGCTCGCGGGTGGGGACCTTGTCGGTCTCGAGCTCCACGCCCACGCCGCCCCGGGCCGCCATTTCGGCGGAGGAACTGGTCAGGCCGGCGGCGCCCATGTCCTGGATGGCCACCACCAGCCGCTGCTCGATCAGCTCCAGGGTCGCTTCCAGCAGCAGCTTCTCGGTGAAGGGATCCCCCACCTGCACCTGCGGCCGGCGGGCCTCGCTCTTCTCCGACAGATCCTCGGACGCGAAGCTGGCGCCGTGGATGCCGTCGCGGCCGGTGCTCGCGCCCATGGCGAGCAGGATGTTGCCCACCCCATGCGCGGCGGCCAGGGTGAGGTCCTCGGCCCGGAGCAGCCCCACGCACATCGCGTTCACCAGTGGGTTGCCGCTGTAGCCAGGGGCGAAGTCCACTTCACCGCCGAGGGTGGGGACGCCGACGCAGTTGCCGTAGTCGCCAACCCCCTTCACCACGCCGGCGAAGAGATACCGGTTCCGCGGCGAGTCCAGCGGCCCGAAGCGGAGGCTGTTGAGCACCGCCACCGGCCGGGCGCCCATGGTGAAGACGTCCCGGAGGATGCCCCCGACGCCGGTGGCCGCGCCCTGGTACGGCTCCACCGCCGATGGGTGGTTGTGGGACTCGATCTTGAAGGCCACGGCCCACCCGTCCGGCAGCCGGAGCACGCCCGCGTTCTCCCCCGGCCCCTGCAGCACCTGCGGGCCCTGGGTGGGGAAGGTCTTGAGCACCGGCTTGGAATGCTTGTAGGAGCAGTGCTCCGACCAGAGGGCGCTGAAGATGCCCAGCTCCGTGAGGGTGGGCTTCCGTTCCAGCATTGCCTCGATGCGCTGGTACTCGAGGTCGTTCAGGTTGTGTTCCTTCACGACCTCCGGCGTCACCGGACGCTCGCCCGGAAACGGGTGGGCCTGGGTCACTTCTTCTTCCCCCGCAGGCTGCCGAAGATGTCGCTGAGCGAGCGGGACATGATGCCGCGCTCCTCCAGCGCCATGACGGCCTCCATCTCCCCCGCGTCGAGCCAGACGCCCTGGCAGTCGGGGCACTGGTCGATCTGGACCTTGCTGAAGTCCTTGGTCGCCAGGTGCCCGCCGCACTTGGGGCAGCGCATGTGATGGCTCTTCCGCTCCGCGTCCTGGCTGAGCCGGGCCAGCTCCGCCTTCTTCCGCTCGATGCGCTCGGCCTCGAGCTTGGTGAAGTATTCCTCTTCGTTCCGGCTGGGCTTGTTCTCTGCGGTCATGTTCGTTCGATCCCCATATGGTTGGCACGCACCGACGTGCGCGCTTACGTTCGCCGTCCTGCCGTCCTGCCGTCCTGCCGTCCTGCCGTCCTGCCGTCCTGCCGTCCTGCCGTCCTGCCGTCCTGCCTACTGCCCCGTCGTCGGCTCCGGCTTCCGGTCCGCCGGCGAGGAGGAAATGCCGTCATAGCGCCGCCGGCCGTCCCGCACGATGGCGTCCACCACCTGCCCGCCCTCGAGAAAGACGATGTCATAGGTGCCGCAGCGCTTTAGGCAGTCGTTGGTGTAATACATGTAACTCATCCGTCCCGCGCTCCGGACGGTGAGCGGCGCCCCCCACTCGGTCCGCACCTGGGCCTCGGTCATGCCGGGCTTGATCGTCGGCAAGGCCTGGGCGGAGAGGGTACCGGCGGTAACGACGGTAGCGAGGGTAGCGGCAGTACCGAACCGCCGAACCGCCGAACCGTCCAATCGCCCGATCGCCCAATCGCCCAATCGACCCTTCGCCCTCACTTCACCACCCCCGCCCAGCTCAGTACCGAGGTGAAGAACCCCAGCCCATCAGTATTGCCGATGGCGGGATCGGCCGCGCGATCCGGGTGCGGCATCAGCCCCACCACGTTCCCCTCGGCGTTGCAGATGCCGGCGATGTCGTTGAGCGAGCCGTTGACGGTCTCGGAGAGGGGGGTGCCATCCAGGTCGAAGTAGCGCACCACCACCCGCCCGGTCGCCTCCAGCTCCTTCAAGGTCCGCTCGTCGGCGGTGAAGCGGCCATCGCCGTGCGCCACCGGCATCCGGAGCAGGGCCCCCTTGCCGTAGCGGTTGGTGAAGGCGGTGTCGGTCTGCTCCACCCGGAGCAGCACCGGCCGGGAGACAAAGCTCAGCCGGCTGTTGCGCATGAGCGCGCCGGGGAGCATCCCCGCCTCGCACAGGATCTGGAACCCGTTGCAGATGCCGAGCACCGGCCCGCCCGCCTGGGCGAAGCGCTGCACCTCGGCCATGACCGGGCTGAAGCGGGCGATCGCGCCGGAGCGGAGGTAGTCGCCGGAGCTGAAGCCGCCGGGCAGGAAGACGGCGTCGGCGCCCTGGAGATCGGTTTCCCGGTGCCAGACGAAGTAGGCGTCGGTCCCCGCGCGCCGGGCGGAGTGCAGGGTGTCGAAATCGCAGTTGCTGCCGGGGAACCGGACCACGGCCACGCGCTTCATCGGGCCTCCACCTCCACCTCGTAGTCCTCCGTCACCGGGTTGGCGAGCAGCTTGTCGCACATGGCGCGGGCCCGGGCCCGGGCGTCGTCCGCGGTCTTGGCGTCCACCGAGAGCTCGATGGCCTTGCCGATGCGCACCCCCGACGCCTCCCGGAAGCCGAGCGCGGTGAGCGCGTGCTCGACCGCCTGGCCCTGCGGGTCGAGCAGGCCGGCGCGGGGAACGACGCGAACGTGGACCTTGAATGCCATGCGCTACTCCCGAATCAGGTGAACCGACCCCAGTGCGGGCGGAGCGGCGGCTCCGCCCGTCGTCTCATTCCTCGCCAATCCCCCGCTTGAAGCTCGTCATCCGGGGGCTGGTGCGGCGTCCCTCGAGCAGCTCGTCGGCGGTCGTGCCCTCATCCACCACCGTCAGGCCGTCCTGATCCGGCCGCTCCGCCAGCCGCAGGTAGGCGTGCCGCACCAGCCCGAAGGCCAGGTAGCTCAGCCCCAGCGGGAACAGGAAGATGCTCGGGATGATGAGCGCCCCGGCCAGCATCACCAGGTGCACCCCCAGCCCGAACAGCCCCTTGGCGGAACGGAACCCGATGGCGGGGAAGCGGGGGTACTTGACGGTGCTCACCATCAGCAGCGCGAGCAGCACCATCAGGATGGTGAGCCCCTCGCGCTGGAAGTCGAGGTAGGCCAGCGACTCGCGGTACCAGCGGGTCTGGCTGAAGGGGTAGTAGACCGCGAGCGTCATCCCCGCCGACGGCGAAGGCATCCCGGTGAACCAGCCCGGCTTCCCGGTGCCGTGCTGCACGTTGTAGCGCGCCAGCCGCACCGCCACCGCCACCACATAGAGGAAGCAGACCAGCCAGCCGAACTTCCCGACGCCCTGGAACTCGAGGAAGAACATGATCAGCGCCGGGGCCACCCCGAAGCTGATCACGTCCACCAGGCTGTCGAGCTCGGCCCCGAACTTGGTGCCGGTGCCGGAGAGCCGGGCCACCCGGCCGTCCAGCATGTCGAGCACCCCGGCGATCATGACGTACCACGCCGCAGCCGTGAAGTTGCCGCGGGCGGCGCTCACGATCGCCCACATGCCGAAGAAGAGGTTGCCGAGCGTGAAGGCGCTCGGGATCACCACCACCACCTGGCGCATGTCCGGGCGCCGCAGCCCCGGCCGCGCTGGCATCATTCCCATTGGGCCACCACCGTCTGACCCGCCACGGTCTTGTCCCCGGTATGCACCAGGACCCTTGCCGTGTCAGGCAGGAAGACGTCCACCCGGCTCCCGAAGCGGATGAGCCCCATCCGCTCGGCCTGCGTCACCGCGGTCCCGGGCTGGTGATCGGTCACGATCCGGCGCGCCACCAGCCCGGCGATCTGGCGCACCAGGATCTTCCCCCGCGCCGTCCGCAGCCCCACGCTGCTCTGCTCGTTCTCCAGGCTCGCCTTCTCGGTGCCGGCGTGCCCGAACCTTCCCTTGTTGTAGTGCCGGTACTCCAGGGTGCCGCTCATCGGGTAGCGGTTCACGTGCACGTTGAACACGTTCATGAAGATGCTGACCCGCTGTACCCGCGCCTGGCAGTAGTCCGGCTCGTCCACCATCACCACGCTGACCACCAGCCCGTCCGCCGGGGCGATCACCAGGTTGTCCCCCCGCGGTCCCTCCCGCACCGGGTCGCGGAAGAAGGCGATGACCCAGAGGCAGACCGGCAGCCACAGCGCCGCCGCCCACCAGGGGGCGAAGGCGACGAGCACCGCCTCCAGCGCCCAGAAGCCGATGATGAAGGGCCAGCCCTCGGGGGCGATACGCATCAGGCATCCTCCGGGAGGTCGAACCCGGTGAGTCGGCGGAAGGCCTCGAGGTAGCGCCGGCTGGTGGCTGCGATGACCTCGGAGGTGAGGGTCGGCGGCGGCGCCTCGCCGTTCCACTTCCCCTGCGCCTTGAGCGCAAGCAGCCAGTCCCTGAGCGGCTGCTTGTCGAAGCTCGGCTGGCTCTGCCCGGGGTGGTAGTCGTCCGCCGGCCAGAAGCGGGAGCTGTCCGGGGTCAGCACCTCGTCAATCAGGCGCAACTCTCCCTGCGGGTCCAGCCCGAACTCGAACTTGGTGTCGGCAATGATGATCCCGCGGGTGGCGGCATGCTCGCGGCCGGCGCGGTACACCGCAAAGCTGGCGTCCCGGAGCCGGTGTGCGAGCGGTGCTCCCAGCGCCGCGACCACGGTGTCGAAGGGGACGTTGACGTCGTGCCCCGTCTCCGCCTTGGTCGCCGGGGAGAACACCGGCGGCTCCAGCCGGCCGCTCTCCACCAGGCCGGAGGGCAGTGGCTCCCCGGCCAGGGTGCCGCTCTCCTTGTACTCCTTCCACGCGGAGCCGGAGATGTAGCCCCGCACCACGCACTCGAACGGCACCGGCGTCGTGCGCCGCACCAGCATGGTTCGGCCGCCGATCTCGGCCCGGTGGGGCTGGAGGGCGGGGAAGCGGCGCAGGATCTCCCCGGTCCGGGCGGTGAGGAAATGGCTGGGCACGCCGGAGCCGAGCCGCTCGAACCAGAAGGCGCTGATCTGGGTCAGCACCGCCCCCTTGCGGGGGATCGCCTCGCGCATCACGATGTCGAAGGCGCTCACCCGGTCGCTCGCCACCAGGAGCAGGTGGTCGCGATCGGCCTTGTACACCTCGCGCACCTTCCCCTTGCGGAGGAGGGGGAGGGGGAGCTTGCTCTCGGTGAGTACCGTCATCGGCCAGGTTCCCCGCGGGCGGGTGGGCGGGTGGGCGGGTCGGGGGGTACGCCGGCGGCGGGGGCCGGCGCGCGGATCAGCCCCGCGCAGGCGGGGGT
>JANRJZ010000228.1:0-8928 GCA_033763675.1 Gemmatimonadota bacterium | reverse complement strand
ACCGCCCGCCGGCTGGTGAGCCCCACCAGCGCCAGCAGGCGGTACGCGATCCGTACGTGGCATGACCACCGCTCCAGCCCCGCCGCGAGCAGGAAACCGGCCAGGAAGAGGAACACCAGTTCGTTGGCGTAGGGAGCGGCCGCCTGCGCGGTGCCGGCCACGCCGAGCAGGGGAAAGAGCACCAGTGGCAGCAGGGACGTGGCCAGGATCGGGACGCACTCGGTGATCCACCAGATCACCATCCAGGTGGCCGCTCCAAGCGCCCGGCGGGCCGCGGGCGGCAGCTCGGCGGGCGCCAGGAGCGCTACGACCAGTCCCAGCCCCGGGCCTGCCCAGCGGGCGAGGGTGCGGATGCGGTCGGGGGCGTGGCGCGGGCTGGTCGCGGAGGTCATGGTGGGGGGTAAGATCCCGTCGAATCGGGTGGGCGCAAGCCTCGCGGAACCCCGCTCCCTAGCCCTAACCCACGGTCCCGGCTATACTTCGGCCCTTTCCGGAACTGCGGACGGAGCGGTCTGTGCCTTACAGCATGACGGGATTCGGGACGGCGGAAGGTCCCGTGGCCGGGGGACGGATGCGGGTCGAGATCCGCACCGTCAATCACCGGCACTTCAACCCGTCGCTCAAGCTGAGCCACGAGTTGACCGCGCTGGAAGGGGAGCTGCGGGAGCGGCTGCGCAAGGACTTCGACCGCGGGCATGTAAGCGTCCTCGCGCACTGGGTGGAGTCGCCGGAACGGCATGCCGCCGGGTTTACCGTGAACGTGGAACGCGCCCGGGCGGTCGCCCAGGCGCTGCAGGACCTGCAGCGCCAGATCGGGGTGCCGGGGGACGTGGATCTCGGCCTCGTGGTGCGGCAGCCCGAGGTGATCACCAGTGCCCGGGACGAGGCCCCCACCGTGGAGTGGGCCGACCTGGAGCCGGTGGTGGCCGAGGCGATCGCCAGCTGCAAGGCGATGCGGCGCCGGGAGGGGCAGGTACTGGCCGACGAACTGCGTCACCGGCTGGCCCAGCTGGAGGCCGCGGCGGCGGTCATTGCGGCGCGGGCCCCGGGCCGCCTGGTGCGGGAACGGGACCGGCTGCGGCAGTCGGTGACCCAGCTGCTGGATGGCCGCACGGTGGATGAGCAGCGGCTGGTGCAGGAGCTGGCGTTCCTGGCGGACAAGCTGGACATCACCGAGGAGCTGGTGCGGTTCGGGGCCCACCTGGCGGCCTGCCGCGACGCCCTCGCCAAGGACCAGCCGGTGGGCAAGCAGCTCGGCTTTCTGGCGCAGGAGCTCGGCCGGGAGGTGAATACGATGGGCGCCAAGGGGAACGACGCCGAGATCGTGCAGCAGGTGATCGCGATGAAGGGGGAGCTGGAGAAGTTCCGGGAGCAGCTCGAGAATCTCGAGTGACGCCCTTCCTGCTGGTCCTCTCCTCGCCCTCCGGGGGTGGCAAGACCACCATCGCCCGGCAGCTGCTGGCCTCGCGGAGCGACCTCGGGTATTCGGTGTCGGCCACGACCCGCGCCATGCGGCCCGGGGAAGTGAACGGCCGGGACTACTGGTTCCTGTCCGAGGCTGAGTTCGAGGCCAAGGTCATGGCCGGGGAGTTCCTGGAGCATGCCAGCTATCATGGCCGGCGCTACGGCACCCTGCGGACCGAGGTCGAGCGCCACTTCGCGGCGGGGCGGCACGTGGTGCTGGACATCGAGGTCAACGGCGCGCGCCAGGTCCGGCGCCAGATGTCCGGGGCGGTGCTGGTGTTCGTGATCCCGCCCAGCGGGGCCGCGCTGGTGGAGCGGCTCGCGGCGCGGCGCACCGAGGACCGGGCGGCGCTCGAGGGCCGGCTGGCCATCGCCACCGAGGAACTGGCGGTCGCGAGCGAGTACGATTACGTCGTTGTCAATGAAGAGCTGGAGCGGGCGGTGCAGGCCGTGGCGGGGATCCTCGATGCCGAGAGCCGCCGGGTGTGCCGCCAGGACGACCTGGAGACTCGAACCGAACGCCTGCGCCGCGAAGTCGCGGACGCGGTGCGCAGGCTGTAACCCCAGAGGAGCAGCACCATGAAGATCTACACCCCGACCGAAGCCGCCATGCAGACCGGGAACAAGTACCTGGGCGTCCTGGTGGCCGCGAAGTTCGCGCGGCACATCAACGAGCTGCCCAAGGACCGGCTGATCGAGAAGCAGGTCAAGATGACGACCCAGGCGCTCGAGAAGCTGTGCAACGGGGACCTGGCCTACAAGATCACCCGCCGGCGCCGCTCCGAAGCGTGACCAGGTGGGAGGGCCGCCACGTCGTCGTGGGGGTGTCGGGCGGGATCGCGTGCTACAAGAGCTGCATCCTGGTCCGGCGCCTCGCGGAGGCGGGGGCACAGGTCCACGTCATCCTCACCGAGGGGGCCGCCGAGTTCGTGCGGCCCCTCACCTTTGAGGCACTCTCCGGGCGGCCGGTCCTCACGTCGCTCTGGACCCGGGACGCCGCGCTGCAGCACGTGCGCCTGGCCCAGGCCGCCGACGTGATCATCGTGGCCCCCGCCACGGCCCACCTGATCGCCCGCGTGGCCCAGGGACTGGGCGACGACCTCCTCACCACGCTCCTGCTTGCCCGCATCGCGCCGGTGCTCCTCGCCCCGGCCATGAACGACGAGATGTACGCCAACCCGGCCACCCGGGCCAACCTCGCCACCCTCGAAGGCCGGGGGTTCGCGTTCGTGGGGCCGGAGACCGGTGCCCTGGCCGAGGGACCCTCCGACCGGCCCGGACGGATGAGCGAGCCGGAAACCATCCTGGCCCACGCGGCGCGGCTGGTGGGCTCGGGCGGACCGCTGGCGGGCCGGCGGGTGGTCGTCACCGCGGGCCCCACCCGGGAAGGCCTCGATCCGGTCCGGGTCGTCACCAACCGTTCCAGCGGCAAGATGGGATTCCGGCTGGCGGAGGCGGCGTGGGAGCGGGGCGCGGAAGTCACCCTGATCACCGGGCCGGTTTCCCTCCACGCACCGGTGGGAGTGTCGGTGGTGACGGTCGAGACCACGGCCCAGATGGAGGCGGCGGTCGGGAGGGCGCTCCCCGAGGCGGACCTGCTGATCATGGCGGCGGCGCCGGCGGACTACCGTCCCGCCGAAACGGCGGGGGCCAAGCGGCCCCGGCAGGAGGGGCCGCTCACGGTTGCCCTGGAGCCGACCGACGACATCCTGCGTCGCACCGCGAGCCTGCGAAAGCCAGGCAGCGTCATTGTGGGGTTCGCGCTCGAGACCGGCGACGCCGTGGCCAAGGGGCGGGCCAAGCTGGCGCGGAAGCAGCTGGACCTGATCGTGGTCAACGACGCCCTCGAACCGGGGGCCGCCTTCGAGGTGGACACCAACCGGGTGGTGATCCTCGACCGCGATGGTGGCGAGCGGATCGTGCCGCTCGCCTCCAAGCGCGTCGTGGCCGACGCCATCCTTGACCGTGTGGAGCCGCGGCTTGGACGATAGGCTCGCGCGGTACCTCCGCCAGCAGGTGGAGCTGGGCGGTGCGGAGGTGGTGCTCTCGGCGGCTCGGCAGCTCGGCGACTCGGCGGCTCGGCGACTAGAGGACGACGGCTCGGCGGCTCGGCGACTGGACGGCTCGGCCGCCGTCCCACCCGCCGCGCCGCCGGAGCGGCTGGGTGAACCCGCCCCCGAGCCGCCCAACCTGCCGCCGAGTCGCCGAGCCGCCGAGCCGTCAATCCTGCCGCCGAGCCGCCGAGCCGCCGAGCCGACCATGGACAAGTGGCGCAAGGACGCCCCGCCGATCCCCGGCCCGGGCCTCACGGTGGCGCCGCCCGCCATCACGTTGCTCGGCGACGAGATTACCCGCGCCGAGACGCTGGAGGAGGTGGCCGCGCTCATCACGGGCTGCGAGCGGTGCCGGCTCTGCCAGGGCCGGACCCATACCGTACCGGGGGAGGGCAATCCCCGGGCGCGGCTCATGTGCATCGGCGAGGGTCCCGGCGCCAACGAAGACGAGACCGGCCGGCCGTTCGTGGGCGCGGCGGGGAAGCTGCTGGACCAGATCCTCGGCGCCATCGACTGCCCCCGGGAATCGGTCTTCATCGCCAACATCGTGAAGTGCCGGCCGCCCCAGAACCGGAAGCCGCTGCCGGACGAGGCCACCGCCTGCCTCTCCTACCTGCACCGGCAGATCGCGCTGGTGCAGCCGACGGTGCTGCTCGCCATGGGCGGCACCGCGGCGGAATGGCTCCTGGGGGTGAAGCGGAGCCTGGGCGACCTGCGCAACCAGGTGCACCGGTACGGCAGCATCCCCCTCGTCGTCACCTACCACCCCGCGGCGCTGCTCCGGAACCCGAACTGGAAGAAGCCGACGTGGGATGATGTGCGGATCGCGCGGCAGCTGCTGGATCGGTAGTGTCGCACCGTGTGGATAGCTTTGTGGATGGCGTGTGGAGGCTGTGGGAAGCGCGTACAAGCCGTCGCGCGCTTTTCGCGGTCGTCAAGCCGGTGGCCCGGACGCGGGCGATTCATTACGATAGGGCCACCCCGCGTCGTGCCGCCCCACTCCTCCAGAAGCTGATGCGATGACCAGTCCCTCGTTTCATCCCCACGCCGGCTCCGGTGGCACCACCGAGGCGGCCTCTCCGCTCCGGGCCGCGCCCTGGAGCAACGAGGCCGAGCAGGCGGTGCTCGGCGCCATCCTCCTCGACCAGGACGCCGGGCTCCGCGCCGTGGAGCTGCTGGATGACTCCCTCTTCTACCGGGAAGGGCACCGGCGGCTGTTCCGCGCCATGCGGCGGCTGATCGAGCGGCGGGTGGTGATCGATCACATCACCCTGCGCGACGAGCTCGAGCGGAAGGGAGAACTGGAGGCCGCGGGGGGCGAGTCCTACCTGGCGGAGCTGCTGGACGCCGCCGTCACGGCGGCCAACCTCGAGGCCCACGCCGGCATCGTGCGGGAGAAGGCGGTGCTGCGCCGCCTGATTGAGGCCTCCACCGCGATCGTCTCCCAGGCCTACGAGGGGGCGCTTCCCGCCAACGAGCTGCTGGACGAGGCCGAGTCGCGGATCTTTCAGATCTCGCAGTACCAGAGGGCGGAGGGGTTCAGCCGGCTCAAGGAGATGCTGTGGCCCACCATGGAGCGCATCGAAAAGCTCCACGCGCAGGGCAAAGAGGTTACCGGGGTGCCAAGCGGGTTCCGAGATTTGGACGAGATGACGACCGGGTTCCAGCCCAACGACCTGATCATCGTGGCGGCCCGGCCCTCGATGGGGAAGACGGCCTTCTGCCTCAATATCGCCGCCCACGCGGCGGAGAGCGGCAAGGGGGTGGCGGTGTTCTCGCTGGAAATGTCCAAGGAGTCGCTGGTCCAGCGGCTGCTCTGCGCCGAGGCGCGGGTGGACAGCCAGCGGGTGCGGCGGGGTACGCTGTCGGACGCCGACTTCACGATGCTGGCGCGGGCCGCGGGGGTGCTGGCGAGCTGCCCCATCTGGATTGACGATACCCCGGCGCTCACCCTGCTGGAGATGCGCTCCAAGGCGCGGCGGCTCCGGATGGAGAACGAGGTGGGCCTGGTGATCGTGGACTACCTGCAGCTGATGCGGAGCCCGAGCTACGCGGAGAACCGGGTCCAGGAGATCTCCGACATTTCCCGCTCCCTCAAGGCCCTGGCCCGGGAGCTGGAGGTGCCGGTGATCGCGCTGTCGCAGCTCTCCCGCGCGTCGGAACAGCGGGGCGGGGAACGGAAGCCGATCCTCAGCGACCTGCGGGACTCGGGCGCCATCGAACAGGACGCCGACATCGTCCTCTTCATCCACCGCTCCGAGATGTACGAGCAGGTGGACAAGGATGGCAACAGCAACGAGGGCAAGGCGGAGCTGATCGTGGCCAAGCACCGCAACGGCCCCACCGGCCACATTGATCTCTACTTCCACAAGCAGTTCACCCGCTTTGCCAGCATGAGCGAGCGGGAGGAGCCGCAGTATGTCTGAGCCGGTCCCGCGTGGCTAAGGCCAAGTCCGTTTATCGCTGCACCGAGTGCGGCCACGACCATCCCAAGTGGGTAGGACGCTGCGAGGCGTGCGGCGAGTGGAACAGCGTGGCCGAGGAACCCGTTACCCTGCGGCCCCCCGACCGGCGGTCGGCGGTCGCGGGCCGCCGTTCCGCCGAGCCGCCCAGCCGGCTGCGGGACATCGAGGAGTCCCGCCTGGTGCGGTGGAGTACCGGCTTGCCGGAACTCGACTTCGTGCTGGGGTCCGGGCTGGTGCCGGGCTCCATGACGCTGGTGGGCGGGGAGCCGGGGATCGGCAAGTCCACGTTGCTGCTGCAGGCGGCGGCGCGCCTCGAGGCAGGCGGGCGGACGGTGTTGTACGCCAGCGGAGAGGAGTCGCCCGAGCAGGTGCGGCTCCGCGCAGGCCGGCTGGAGGAGGACGCGGGCCCCGTGCACGTGCTGGGAGAGACGCGACTGGAGGCCATCCTTGAAGCGGCGACCACCATCGAGGCGGACCTGCTGGTGCTCGATTCCATCCAGACGGTGTACACCGACCTGCTGGAGGGGGCGCCCGGTAACGTCGGCCAGGTGCGGGAGTGCGCCGCCCGGCTGATGCGCTACGCCAAGGAAACCGGCTCGGCTGTCGTGGTCGTCGGGCACGTGACCAAGGGCGGGGGGATCGCCGGGCCCAAGACGCTGGAGCACATCGTGGACACGGTGCTCTACTTCGAGGGAGAATCCACCCTGGACCACCGGCTGCTCCGCGCCACCAAGAACCGCTTCGGCTCGGTGGATGAGATCGCCGTCTTCACCATGACCGGGCACGGGCTGGTGCCGGTGCCCAATCCCTCCGCGCTCTTCCTGGCCGCCCGGGACACCGGGAGCACCGGCAGCGCCGTCACCGCGCTCATGGAGGGGACCCGGCCCGTCCTGGTCGAGGTCCAGGCGCTGGCGGCCCGGAGCGGCTTCGGCACGCCGCAGCGGGTGGCCACGGGGCTCGACCAGAAGCGCCTGGCGGTGCTGCTCGCGGTGCTGGAACGGCGGGGGGGCACCTCCTTCGCCGATCTCGACGTCTTCGTGCAGGTGACGGCCGGCGTCCGCCTCAAGGAGCCGGCCTCCGACCTGGCCGTGGCTGCCGCGCTGGTGTCGAGCGTGCTCAACCGGGCCGCTCCGGCGGACGCGATCTTCCTCGGGGAACTGGGGCTGGGCGGCGAAGTGCGCCCGGTCGGCGGGATCGAGCGGCGCCTGGTCGAGGCGACCCGGCTCGGGTTCCGGCGGGTGTTTGCGTCCGGCCGCACGGCGGGGAAGATCCAGGGGCTCACGCTCGTGGGCCTCGACCATATCGAGCAGCTGGTGGCGGCCCTTGCCGCCTGACGTGGGCGTGGTCATCGTCGCCGCGGGGCAGGGTACCCGTCTCGGCGGCGCAACGCCCAAGCAGTACCTTCCCCTGGGCGGGGTCCCCCTGCTGCTCCGGGCGCTGCGGCCCTTCACCGCCCACCCGGAGGTGGCCCACACCGTCGTGGTGCTGCCGGCCGCGGAGGCCGGCGCGCCCCCGGACTGGCTCGCGGCCGTCCTGGGCGGGAGCCTTACCGTGACGGCTGGCGGCGCCGAGCGGAGCGATTCCGTGGCCTGCGGGCTCGCGGCGCTGCCGGCGGCCTGCGGGGTGGTGCTGGTGCACGACGCCGCCCGGCCCTTCGTGGACCCGGCGCTCATCTCGGCCGTGATCGCGGTGGCCCGGCGGGGGGAGGGGGCGGTTCCCGCGGTGCCGGTCGGGGATACCTTGAAAGAGGCGGACGCGGACGTCCCCGCCGGCGAAGCCCCCCGGGTGCGGCGAACCGTCCCCCGGGACAGCCTGTACCGGGCCCAGACCCCCCAGGGATTTCCCCGCGCGGTGCTGGAGGCCGCGCACGCCCGGGCCGCGGCGAGCGGCGGGTCCGCCACGGACGACGCCCTGCTGGTCGAACAGTTAGGCGTGCCGGTCCGGCTGCTGCCAGGGTCGGCACGCAACCTGAAGATCACGACCGAAGAAGACCTGCGGATCGCGGAGCGGCTCCTGTGAAGCACATCCTGTTCGTCTGCACCGGCAACACCTGCCGCAGCCCGCTGGCGGAGGCGCTGCTGCGCCAGACGCTGGAGGAGCGGGGGCTCGCGGGGGTGAGCGTCGCCTCGGCCGGGACCGGGGCCTGGGATGGCGCGCCGGCCAGCGAAGGCGCCTACCTCGTGGCGCTCGAGCATGGCCTGGACCTCTCCGCCCACCGCGCCCGCCTGCTGACCAGGGAGCTGGTGCAGGGGGCCGACATGGTGCTCACCATGGCGCGCCACCACCGGGCCCGGGTGGAGCAGCTCGGCGGCGGGGTCCGGGCGCACCTGCTCGGGGAGTTCGCCGGCCGCCAGGGGGAGGAGGCCGAGGTCCGCGATCCGTTCGGGGGAGATCTCGAGGGGTACCGCGAGACCTTCGGCGAGCTCGAGACGCTGGTGGGCGAGGTCGCCCAGCGACTGGCGAAGGAATCGCCCCGGTGATCAGTGGCCGCACCCGGGTCTTCGCCATCCTCGGCGACCCCGTGGCGCACTCGTTGTCTCCCGCCATGCACAATGCCGCTTTCCGCGCCCTGGGCCTGGACGCGGTCTACGTTCCGATCCATACCACGCCCGGAGAACTCCCGGGGCTGCTCCGGGGCCTGGCCCATGCCGGGGGTGGCGGCAACGTCACCGTGCCCCACAAGGAACTCGCCGCGGAGGTCGTGGAGCAGCGAAGCGCCCTGGTAGAGAGTCTCCGGGCCTGCAACACCTTCTGGGGGGGGCCTGGGGGTATCCGCGGGGAGAACACGGATGTCGCCGGGGTGCTGCAGGCACTGGCGGAGCTGGAGGCACCCGACAGCGCCTGGCTGATGACGTCCGTGCCCGGCGTCCAGCAATGGGATAACGCGCTGGCCGCGGTGAACATCGCCACCGGCGCCGAACAGATGGTCTACGACCCGAACAACC
>JANRJZ010000227.1:0-25280 GCA_033763675.1 Gemmatimonadota bacterium | reverse complement strand
CGGCACCGACTCGGGGGTGGTGATCGAGGCAAAGATGATCGAGTGGTTGCTCTCGGACCGGGCCGAGGATCGCCGCTCGCTCTTCGAGGAGGCGGCGGGGATCGGCCTGTACCGCGACCGCCGCCAGACCACGGAGCGGCGGCTGGAGGAAACCGGCGGCGACCTGCAGCGGGTGGAGGACCTGATCGCCGAGGTCCAGAGCCAGCTGCGGAGCCTCGCGCGGCAGAAGGGCAAGGTGGAGCGTCACGCCCGGCTGATGGAGGAGAAGTTCGCCGTGCAGCTCACCCTCGCGAAGCGGCACCTGGCCGATCTCGCCGACCAGATGGCGAGCTCCGAGCGCCGCCACGGGGAGCTGGACCAGGAGCTGCCGCAGGCCCGGGAGTCGCTGGTGGCCCTGGAGGCGCGCCGGGACGAGGCCGCCCGAACCCGGGCACTCGCCGAGTCCCAGCGGACCGACATCGCCCGTCGCCTCGGGGACGAGCGGCTCGAACTCGGCCGCCTGGACGGTGACCTCGCGCTCGCGGCCGAGCGGCTCGCGAACGCGGCGGCGCGAAAGCTCCGCGCCTCCGAGGAACGGGGGCAGATGGAGAGCCGGCGGCAGCAGGCCACCCGCGAGCGGGAACTGGCCCAGGCGGAACACGCCAGCGCCCAGACCGAGCGCGAGCGGATCCAGGCGGAGCTGATGACCCGCACCGCCGCCGAGCAGGAGGTGCGGCTCCGGCTGGGCGAGCAGCGCCAGCTGGTGCGGCAACTGGAAGAGGAGATCCAGAAGCGGGTGCAGACCCTTCGCGCCCTGGAGGGCGAGCGGCACTCGCTGGAGTCGGACCTGGCCTCGCTCCGGGAGCAGGCCGCCACCGCGAGCGCCCGCCGCCAGGCGGCGGTGGCGGAGCAGGAGGTGGCCGAGCGCCGGCGCGCCGATGCCGTGGAAGTGGCGGAGCGGCACGGCCTCGAGGCCAAGCGCACCGCGGTGGAGGCGGAGCGGGCCCGGCACCTGGTCGGTGAACTGCGTCGGCGCGAGGCGCTCGAGCGCGCCGACAAGCGCACGGCCGAAGAGACACTGGCCCAGATGACCGCCCGCCGGCAGGCCCTGGAGGAGCTGGAGCGGGACCGGGTCGGTCTGGCACCCGGGGCCGCGGCGCTCCTCTCCGCCCGGGAGCAGTTCGGCGATTCCATCATTGGCCCGCTCTCGGATTTCATCCGCACCGGTCGCGAGGACGCCGAGCTGGCGGAGCGGCTGCTGGGCGAATGGGTCCACGCGGTGCTGGTTCGCGACGAGAGCGCGCTCCCCGCGATCCTCGCCTGGCACGCGGCGGAGCAGCCGGGAGCGATCGCCCTGCTGCCGGCATCCCTGCTCCCCGCCGGTGCGCCCGGCCCGGATCCCATGGCCCATCGGCTCTACGCCCAGGGTCCGGCGGAGGGGTGGGTCCGCGCCTTCCTGTCCGGTACCGAGGCGCTGGATCCGGCCGGCCGGGCGCTCCGCCGGCCCAATGGCGCCATCCTCCTGGCCGGCGCGCCCAGCCCCTCTGGGCCGCTCCGCCGCCGCGCCGAGCTGGAGAGCCTCGCCACCGACGTGTCGGAGGCCCAGGCCACGCTGCACCGCGCCGACCTGGCGCTTGGCGCCACGGTGGCCCGCCTCGCCGAGGCCGAGGCCGATCAGGAGACCGCCGGTCAGGCCGCCGACCAGGCCCGCGAAGGGGAGCGCCTGGCCATTGCCAGCCGGGAAGACGCCATCCGGATTGCGAACACCGTCGGCCGCGAACTGGGCGAGGCGGAGACCAACCTCCGCGCCCTCACCGAACGGATCGAGCGCTCCGAACGCCGGCTGCAGGAGATCGACGCCGCCCTCACCGAGGGCGACCTCACCCGGGCCCGCCTGGACGAGAACCTGGGCCAGGCCCGTGCCCTCCTCGCCGATCTCGAGACCCAGCAGGAATCCGCCCGGGATGCGCGGGTGCACTGGCAGGTGCAGGAAGCGCAGCTCCAAGCCCGGATCGACGGCGCGACCAGCGCGCTCGACCGCGCGCTGCGGATCGGCTCCGAGGCGGATCACGCGGCCGTTTCCCTCGCCGGCGAGCTGGAGCAGATCGAGACCGACACCGCGCAGCTGGCGGCGCAGCAGGCCCAGTGGATCGAAGCCCGGGGGGAGCGGCGCGTCGCGGTGACCGAGCTTGAGACCGCGGCCGCCGAGGCCGACCAGGCAGCCGCCACCGCGGGGCTGGCCCTGGAGACGGCCGAGACCGACCTGCACCAGAACCGGGATCGGGTGGCGGCCCTCACCGAGGAGTACCATCGCCTGGAGCTGGAGATGACCGAGGCGACCGGGAGGCGGCGCTCGATCGTCGAGCGGGTGGAAACGGAATGGCGCAAGCCGCTCGACACGCTGCTGGCCGAGGCCCCGATGCTGGAGCTCGACCTCGAGACCCTCGAGAACGAATCCCGTCGCATCATCGAGGCGCTGGAGACGATTGGCCCGGTGAATGCTCTGGCGGTGGAAGAACACGCCGAGGAGGCCAGGCGGCTGGAGTTCCTCGTGGCCCAGCGGGACGACCTGGTGGCGGCCCGGCAGTCGCTGCAGCAGGCCATCCGGGAGATCGACGGCACGGCCCGGCAGATGTTCATGGAGACCTTCACCGCCATCCGGGCCAATTTCCTGAACGTCTTCCAGACGCTCTTCGGTGGCGGCGAGTGCGACCTCAAGCTGGCGACGCCGGACGATCCGCTCGAAAGCGAGATCGACATCCATGCCGCGCCCCGGGGCAAGAAGGTGCAGCGCATCCACCTGCTCTCGACCGGCGAGCGTTACCTGGTGGCGGTGTCACTCCTGTTCAGCATCTACCTGACCAAGCCGAGCCCGTTCTGCCTGATGGACGAGGTGGACGCGCCGCTGGACGATGCCAACGTGGGCCGCTTCATCCGGCTGCTGGAGGAGTTCCGCAAGTCCACCCAGTTCATCGTGATCACCCACAACCCGCGCACCATGCAGGCGGCGGAGGCGGTGTACGGGGTGACCATGCAGGAACCGGGCGTCTCGTCGATCGTGGGCGTGCGGCTGGGCGAGCTGGAGCGGGTGTGAGGACCACGCCATGCTGATCGTGATGCACGCGGAGGCCTCGGAGGATCAGATCCGCCGGGTCTGCGATGCCATCCAGGAACTGGGCTACACCGCCCGCCCCATGCCGGGCAAGCAGCGCACCACCGTGGGGTTGGTGGGCAACGACGGCCGGGTAGACGGCTCCCGCTTCGAGGCGCTCCCCGGGGTGGCCGAGGTCATCCACGTCTCCAAGCCCTACAAGCAGGTATCCTGGGAGTGGCGGGCCGAACCGACGACCGTGCCGCTGCCCGGCGGCCTCGCCATCGGTGGCGAGAGTGTGGTGGTGATGGCCGGTCCCTGCTCGGTGGAGAGCGAGAGCCAGATCCTCGCGGCGGCGGAGGCCGTGCGGAACGCCGGCGCCACGGTGCTGCGCGCCGGGGCATTCAAGCCCCGCTCGTCGCCCTACTCCTTCCAGGGTCTCGGTGTGGAGGGGCTCCGGCTCCTGGAGCGGGCCCGGGAGCGGACCGGCCTCCGCATCGTGACCGAGGCGATGGATCCCGAGGGGGCGGACCTGGTGGCGGAGGTGGCGGACATTATCCAGGTCGGGGCCCGCAACATGCAGAACTACTCCCTGCTCAAGAAGGTCGGGCGGCTGGGCAAGCCGGTGCTGCTCAAGCGCGGGCTCTCCGCGACGATCCAGGAACTGCTGCTGTCGGCCGAGTACATCCTGGCCGAAGGGAATCCCAACGTGATCCTCTGCGAGCGCGGGGTCCGTGGGTTCGACTCCGCCACCCGGAATCTCTTTGACCTGTCCGCGATCCCGGTGGTGAAGTCGCTCTCACACCTCCCGATCGTCGCCGATCCAAGCCACGGCACCGGCCATCGGGAGATGGTGACGCCGATGGCGCGGGCCGCCGTCGCGGCCGGCGCGGACGGCCTCCTGGTCGAGGTGCACCCCGCCCCGGACCGGGCGCTCTCCGATGGGGCGCAGAGTCTCTATCCCGAGCAGTTCGCCCGCCTGATGAAGGAAACCCGCCTCATTGCCGAGGCGATCGGCCGGCGCATCGCGCAGCCGGCGGGAGTGACCGCGTGAACCTGTTCCTCGCCCTGCTCACGCTCGCCGCCGCCCCAGCCCAGGCCGATCCCGATCCGCGGGTCCTGATCGAGAAGGCGGCGCGGTCCTATCGCGGGATCACCTCGTTTTCGGCGGATTTCCGGCAGGTGATCGCGGATTCGATGATCGGCACGTTCGAGAGCCGTGGCCGCCTGGTGCAGGCCGGGGAGGCTCGGCTTTCGATGCGCTTCACCGATCCCAGCGGCGAGGCGATCGTGATGGATGGAGAGCGGATCTGGGTCTACACCCCGAGCACGACCCCGGGACAGGTGGTGCGGCTCAAGATCCCGAGCGATCCCACCTACGGCCCGAACGTCCTGGCCTGGATCCTGACCGACCCAGCCCGCCGCTACCAGAGTCGCTACCTGCGCGGGGACCAGATTGCCGGGCGCGGCGTGGACGTCATCGCGATGACGCCGATCGACCGCTCCCTGCCCTTCACCGAGGCGGTGGTCTGGCTCGACCAGTTCGACCACCTGCCCCGGCGGCTGGAGCTGCGGGAGCGTGGCGGCCAGCGCCGCACGCTCACCTTCACCGGCGTCGAGACCAACCGCCGGATTCCCGTCAGCACGTTCACGTTCACCGTTCCGGACGGCGTCCGGGTCGTGGATCAGTAGTCCGCGGGCGTCAGCGGTACACGGCCCCGGCTCACCGGGCCGCCTCACCCAGCAGCACCTCAAGTTCCCCGCCCCGCTCCCGGTCCAGCCCGGCCTCCAGCGCCAGCGCCAGCGTCGCGGTTCCCAGGACGGCGTAGAGCCGCCGGGCCTCTCCGGGGAGGGCTCCGAGGTGGGCCCGGACCGTCGCCACGTCGCCCCGCATGATCGGCCCGGTCAGGGCCCCGGCGGGCGGCAGGCGCTCCAGGCTTTCGAGTGTCCCGCGCAGGAGCGGCAGGTAGATGCGCGCCGCCGTTGCCGGGTCCACCCCGGCGGCCGCCGCCACCCTGGAGGCCAGGGCAGCGAGGGTAACCGTATAGTTGGAGGCGATGACGGCGCCGGCGTGGTAGGCGGGCTTGGCTCCCACCGGCAGCCTGACCGAAGTCAGGCCAAGCAGCCGGCAGAGCCGCTCCCCCTCGACCAGCGCCCGGTCATCCCCTTCCAGCGCAGCGAACGCGCCGCGCCAGCGTTCGGCGGCCAGGGCGGCCGATGGCACCGTCTGCAGGGGATGCATGGACCCGAGCGCTGCACCGGTGCCCTCGAGCGGCGCGAGGGCGCCTCGATCGTGCAAGCCCGAGAGATGAAGCACAATCTGGCCTGGAGATATCGCGGAGCCGGCCGCCAGCCGGGCCGCGACGCTGGTGATGGCGTCATCCGGCACGGCGAGGATGATCGTCTCCGCCTCAGCGACCATCGACGCGGCCTCGCCGGCTCCCCGCTCGCGGCCCGGGGCCAGCTCCACCCGCTCCCCCGCGTCGGCCAGCGCCAGCGCCAGCCCGCGCCCCATCCGCCCGCCGCCGACAATGGCGATCATGCGGGGCGCCCCCGGACCCAGGTGTAGACCAGGGCCTGCCCGATGCCGGCAAAGAGCAGGGCGAAGCTCCAGTACAGCGTCCTCGGGCTGGAGCTGCGATTGACCCGGACCCCAAGGGGCACGGTGACCGCGGCGCCGAGCGCAAGCGGAATGGCCATCCGGAGATCGAGGAAGCCGGCCATCTGCGAGGAGACCGGGGGACCCGGTCCGGCGGTGAGATACCCGAGCCCGCCGGACAGCGTGGTGAGGCAGACGCCGGCCAGCGCGGTCGGGGCGACCGCCTTGACCGGTAGCTTCCCGACATAGATCAGCACCGGCACCGCAATCAGCCCGCCACCGATGCCGAGCAGCGCGGAGAGGGCGCCACCGAGGAGGCCCACCAGGACCAGCCAGCCCCAGGAATGTTCCGTGGGCATCGCGTGGGAGTCATCGACATGATTCAGGGCCCGGCGTGCCAGGTCGGCGCCGGCGGCCAGCAGGAACACGCCGAAGGCGGCCCGCACCCAGTGGGCCTCCTCGGTGCGCGTGAGCAGCCGGGCGACGAGGAAGGCGGAGAGGATCCCCGGCACCGCGTAGGCCGCCGCGGGCCGCCATGCGATAGCCCCAGCTCGGGCGTAGCGCCAGGTACCGATGCTGGAGGTCACAAACGCCACGCCCAGACTCGTGGCGTGAGCCACGACGGTCTGGGCGGATGGTGAGACCCCGGAGCGGGAGTACACCAGGTACAGGAACGGCACCATCAGAACCCCGCCACCCACCCCCGCCACCGCCGACAGCACCCCAACCAGCAGGCCCGTGAGGAAAGCGACGGGGACCTCCAACGGCCCCGGGATCGCTAGTTCCTCGAGGCGGGCGTGGCCGCGGAAGCCGCCTGGCTCATGGCGATCGCCAGCAGGTCCTTCGGGTTCTGGGCCCGGGTCAGGAGGTCGAGTGCCGTCTGCATCTGCCGGTCATCCCGGGCTCTCCGGCGAAACTCCGCCGGGCGGCCGAAGACATACCGGGCGATCTCGTAGCCGAGCTGGTCGTCCACCAGCTGCGTGGCCCTGGCGTAAACCTCGTCGGACACCTCGACGCCCTTGGCCCGCATGCGGCGCAGCACCTCGGCCCGCATGGCGGGGGTGACGCTGAACTCCTCGCTGGCCACGGCCCGCGTGTTCTTGAGCTGCAGCGCCGTGGCCGTGATCGCGTCCCGGTACTCGGTGAACTTCGCGGCCAGCGCCGTGGCGAACACCCGCTCGCTCTCGGTCAGGGAGTCCTGGCGCACGATGAGGTCCGGCACGATCCCGCCGCCCCCCCGGACCAGGCGCCCGCTGTCGGTGTGATAGGTGGGCCGGGCCGCGGAATCGGGCTTGGTGCTGTCGGCCCGGGCCTCAGCGGCGGCCTGATGGGCCTGGTCTTCCTCGTTCCGGGCCACCCGCTGGATGGTCCGCCCGCTCGGCGTATACCAGCGGCCGGTGGTCAGCTTGAGCGCCGTGTTGTCGCTGAAGGGAAAGAGGGTCTGCACCAGCCCCTTGCCGAAGGTCGGCACCCCCACCACGACCGCCCGGTCATGATCCTGCAGCGCGCCGGAGATGATTTCGGCGGCGCTCGCGGTGCCATCGTTGACCAGCACCACGATCGGCAGCCCGGGCCATTCCTGGCGCGCCTGGTCCGCGAAGTTCTTGGTGGCCCCGCGCGCGCGTCCCCGGGTGGCGACGATCTCCTGGTCGGCATCGAGGAAGAGGTCGGCCACCTTCACGCCCTGATCCAGCAGCCCCCCCGGGTTGCCCCGAAGGTCGAGGATGAGGCTCTTCATCCCCTTCGAAAGCAGCGAGGTGATCTCCCGGCGCAGCTCCTGGGTGGAGCTCTCCGCAACCGGATTGAGCGAGATGTACCCGATACCGGCTGGGAAGAGATTGCCGGGCGGGACCGAGCGCACGTGAATCATGGCGCGGGTAAGCTGATAGACGATCGGCTGGTCGAAACCGGCGCGCCGGATGCGGAGTTCCACGCTGGTGCCGGCGGTGCCCCGCAGGGCCTTCACCGCCTGGTCGTTGGTCCAGCCCTCGGTGGACTTGGCGTCCACCGAAATGATCTGGTCCCCGGTCTCCACGCCCGCCCGCTCCGCCGGGGTCTCCGGCAGCGGTGCCACCACCGTGATCCAGCCGTCGCGCACGTCGATCTGGATGCCGAGGCCGCCGTAGTTACCGGTGGTCGTCTCGGTGAGCTGCTTGTAGTCATCCCCCTGCAGCAGGACCGAATAGGGGTCCTTGAGCTGGTCCAGGAGTCCGTTGGTCGCCCGCTGGTAGAGCTCTCCCTGCGGGATCGAGTCCACGTAGTAGGCGCTTACATGGGAGAGCACGTCGTCGAAGAGCCGTGCCGACTGGTAGACATCCCCGTCCCGCGCGGCGCCCCGCTGCAGGAGCCAGCCACCAGTGAAAAACGAAATGACCGCCACCAGGGCGACCAGGCCCCATCGCTGCCGCATCTCAGCCTCCGCTGCTGGAGTCCCTGGCAGCCGCCCCGGCTGCCTCGATTCCACACTTTAAACTAACCCCGGCGCGCCGGATGCGCCGCCAAGCCCCGGGCCTGCACCAGCTCCCAGGCTGAGCGCAAGAGCTGTTCCGGGGGAAGCGTGGCATCCAGGTGGGTGATCCCCGGCCCGGTCGCAGTTCGGAACACGGCGGCAACCCTGGCGTGGAATTCGGGGCCCGCTCGCTCGATCCGGTCGAACCCCTGCCCCGCACGACGGATCCGTTCGAAGCCGAGTTCCGGGGGAAGATCCAGCACCAGGGTGAGGTCGGGTTCCAGGCCTCCCGTGGCCGCGCGGTTGGCGGCCCGGAAGAGCTCTCGATCCAGGCCGCGGCCGCCGCACTGGTAGGCCTCGGTCGAGAGCTGGAACCGATCCGCCAGGACCGTCACCCCCCGGGCCAGCGCGGGGCGGATGACTTGGGACACCAGCTCCGCCCGGGCCGCCAGGAACAGGAACAGCTCACCGACCGGGGCAATCGGGTGCGCCGGATCGAGCAGCAGTTCACGCAGCCGCTCCGCGACCGGGGTGCCACCCGGCTCGCGCACCAGCAGGGGCACGGTCCCCCCCTCCTGGTAGCGCTCCGCGAGGCCGCGGAGGAGGGTGCTCTTGCCGGCCCCTTCCGGGCCCTCGACGACGAGGAACCGGCCCTGGGTCATCCGAGCGTGATGATGCTGCTCGTGGCGCCCTTCTCCATCCCCTGGGCGATGAGCTGATTCACCCGGATCATGACCTTCTCGAAGTTGGCCCGGGCCACGGCGTAGGCCTGGCCGGTGGGACTGACCTCGAGCTCCCGCACGGCAGTCTCATAGGTCTCCGCCGTCGCCTGGTCCGGCATCTGCCCCTGCGACACCAGCTCGTCCATCTGCCGGGCGAGCTTCTGGATCAGCTCCACCTTCCCCTGGGCCTCCTGGTCGTCTCGCAGGGCGCCCTCGGCGCGGCGCAGCGTCTTGTACTCCTGCGTCTGGCCGATCAGCCGACCCAATTCTTCCGCCTTCTCCCAGATCACGGCATCTCGCTCCTCCGCGCGAGGAGATACCGCGCGCGGCCGAAAAGGTCAGCGTGCACTGTCACATCCACCAGACCTGCGGCCGCGGCCAGCGCGGCGGACTCGCCCGGCCGGGCGGCATCGATCTCGAGCGCCACCACCCCGCCGGGAACCAGCACCCGGGCCGCGCCGGTCAGCACGGCCTCGGAGGCGCGCAGCCCATCCGCTCCGCTGGCCAGCGCCTCGGCGGGTTCGTGGCCCCGCACCGCGGGATCCAGGGCTTGGTACTCCGCCTCGGTAAGATAGGGCGGATTGGAGATCACGGCATCCAGACATCGGTCCGCGAATCCGGAGAGCAGATCGCCGGCCACCAGGGCCACGCGAAGACCCGTCCGGCCCCGATTCTCCGCCGCCAGCGCCAGCGCGTCCCGCGACCGCTCCACGCCGATCACCTCGCGGTATTCACCTTCATCCGCCAGGGCGAGGGCGATGCAGCCGCTCCCGGTCCCCACGTCCGCGACCCGCCCCGCGGCCCCGTGGGCGAGGAGGAGGTCCACCAACCCTTCGGTCTCGGGCCTCGGAATGAGCGCGCGGGGATCGGCCGCAAGGGTCAGGCGCCGGAATCCCACGACCCCGGTGACATAGGGCAGCGGTTCGCCCCCCGCCCGGCGTTCGACCGCGGCCCGGAACCGGTCCGCCGACGCGGGATCGACCGCGGGCTCTGGAAGCGGGAGCGCATAGCTCTCGAGGCCGGCCAGATCGGCCCAGAGCCGCACCGCTTCCCGCCGAGGTTCCGCCACCCCCGCCGCCGCCAGGCGCCCGGCGCCGCGGAGGATAAGGTCCCGGAGGAGGACCTCCTCACTCACCGAGCAACTCCTGCCGACTGGCCATCCGGAGCGCATCCACGAATTCGTCCAGCTTGCCGTCGAGCACGGCCGGCAGATCGTGGACCGACAGGTTGATGCGGTGGTCGGTGACCCGGCTCTGGGGGAAGTTGTAGGTCCGGATCTTGCCCGAGCGGTCCCCGGTGCCGACCATCGCCTTCCGGTCGCGCGAGCGGGCGGCCTCCGCCTCCGCAATCATCCGGTCCAGCAGCCGGGCCCGCAGCACTTCCATGGCCTTGAGCTTGTTTTGCAGCTGGGATTTCTGGTCCTGCTGCGAGACCACCAGCCCGGTGGGGAGGTGGGTGATCCGGACCGCGCTATCGGTGGTGTTGACGCTCTGTCCCCCGGGCCCACCGGAACGGAAGACGTCAATTCGGAGGTCGTTGGGATGGATCACGACGTCGACCTCTTCCGCCTCCGGCAGCACCGCCACCGTGGCGGCGGAGGTGTGGATCCGGCCGGCGGATTCCGTCGCCGGCACGCGCTGGACCCGGTGCACCCCGGCCTCGCGGCGGAGGAGGCCGAAGGCATCCGCGCCCCGCGCCGCGAAGATCACCTCCTTGATGCCGCCGGCGGTGCCGTCGCTCTGGGAGATCACCTCGACCCCCAGTCCCCTGCGCTGCAGGAATCGCTGGTACATCCGGAAGAGGTCGGCGGCGAAGAGGGCCGCCTCGTCGCCGCCGGTGCCCGCACGGATTTCCACGATGGCGTCGCGATCGTCGAGCGGGTCCCGCGGCAGGAGCAGGTCGTGCAGCTGCGCCTCGAGGGCCGCGATCTCGGCCGGCAGCCGGTCGAGGTCCGCCTGGGCAAGGGCGGCAAGCTCGGGATCGGCGTCCTGCGCCATTTCCCGAGCCTGCGACAGCTCACCGGTCAGTTTCTGGAGGCGGTCGGCGAGCTGGACCACCGGAGCCAGCTGGTTGTGCTCCCGACCCAGGACACGCAGCTTGGCCTGATCCCCCGCGGTGGCGGGATTGGCGAGGGCCGAGGCGACCTCCTCCGCCCGGGCGAGCGCCTGGCGGAGTCGGGCCTCCACGACTCAGCTCTGGGCGCCGGAGGCGGCCTTGTCGCCCGAGTACTTCTTGCGGAAGCGATCCACCCGGCCCTGCGTGTCCAGCATGCGCTGCTTGCCGGTGAAGTAGGGGTGGCACTTGGCGCAGACTTCGACATGGACGCTGGCGCTGGTCGAGCGGGTCTCGAACTCGTTCCCGCACGCGCACTTCACCATGACCTTGTGGTAGACCGGGTGGATGTTCGCCTTCACTGTACGCTCCTCGATTCCCGCGGTGCCGGGCACCCAATGGGGGTTCCCGTAAAGCACGACAATATAGCCGCTTAGGTCGGCGAGGGGCAACCAGACCTCGGCGGAGCCTGCCGGGGCCGCTCCGCCCGTTCCATGGGGCGCGACGCCTCCCAGAGGGGGCGGAATGCGCCGTCGCGCCCGCCCGGCGGGGGCCCGGCGCCTTCCCCCGGACCTGATCCGCCGGAAGCCCCGGCGTTTGACACCGTGGAACGACCTAAGTATCGTGCTTACCTACACTTCCACTATGTCGAGGGCATCGTGCCGCTCAGCCCCCTTGAGGTGCTCAAGAAGGTGCCGTTGTTCGCGACGATGCGCGAAAGCGACATCACCGCCTTTTCGGAGCTGGTCCGGGAGCGAAGCTACCCCAAGGGCAGCGTCATCGTCTTCGAGGACGATCCCGGCGACGCCCTCTACCTCGTGGCCTCGGGGCAGGTGAAGGTGGTCCTGATTGGCGAGGACGGCCGCGAAGTCATCCTGTCCGTCCTCGGCGAGGGGAGTTTCTTCGGCGAGATGGCCCTGATCGACGACCAGCCGCGCTCGGCAACGGTCATCGCCATGACCGATGCGGCGGTCCTGGTGCTGCGCCGGGAGGATTTTCAGGCACGGCTGCGGATGTCACCGGAGATCGCGATCGCCCTGCTGCGGGAGATTTCGCGGCGCCTCCGCCGGGCGGACGAGAAGATCGGGAGCCTGGTCCTGCTGGACGTCAATGGACGCGTCGCGGACCTGATCCTCCGCCTGGCCGAGGAGGAGGGAGGCGACAGCATCACCAAGAAGATCACCCACCACGTCATCGCGCAGATGATTGGATCCAGCCGGGAGACGGTGTCCCGCACCATGCGAGACTTTGTCGAGCGCGGCCTGATTCAGGTCACCCGGAAGGACATCACGATCACCAATCGCCCCCTGCTCGAGCGCGCCGCCGGCCGTTCGTGATCCCGCGCACGCCGCCGGCGTGAGCCCCGCCAGCAGCACGGTTGGCAGAGTCCTTGCACCGTCCTGGCACCCAGTAGCCGAGAGGAGTCGTGTCCTACACCGTCACCTTCTGGGGAACCCGGGGCTCAATCCCGACGCCGGGCGTGCATACGGCGCGGTATGGTGGCAACACCTCCTGCGTGGCGGTCTCCGGCGCGCGGGATCAGCTCGTGATCCTGGACGCCGGCAGCGGAATCCGGCTGCTGGGCCGGGAGCTCATGCGGGTTGCCTCGATGCCGATGAACCTGGACATCCTGCTCTCGCACACCCACTGGGATCACATTCAGGGGCTGCCGTTTTTCCAGCCGCTGAACACCCGGGGGAACAGCGTCCGGATCTATGGCGCGGCCCAGGCCGGCGTGCCCTTGGAGGAGATCCTGGACCGGCAGATGGACCCGGTGGTGTTCCCGGTGCCGCTCAAGGCGCTCGCGGCGGACCTGCAGGTCACCGAGGTGACCGGCGGCACGTTCGAGATCGACGGGTTCCTGGTGGAGGCCTTCCGCCTGCGGCACCCCGGAACGACGCTGGGCTACAAGCTGGTGCCGGTGAAAGGGGGCAAGACCATGGCCTACCTGACCGACAACGAACTGGGGTCCGGCGGCAGCTACGACGTCCCGGACGACTGGCGGCCCCAGCTGGTGAGATTCCTGCGGGGGGTGGATACGTTAATCCACGATGGGATGTACTCGGAGGGGATGATCGAGTCCCGGGCAGGCTGGGGCCACTCCACCCCCGAGCAGGCCGTGGCGCTGGCGTGGGAGGCGGGAGTCCGGCGGCTGGTGCTGTTCCACCACGAGCCGGAGCATGACGACGGGGCGGTGGATGCCCTGGTGATCGGAGCCCGGAGCTTCGCGGCGGCACGGGCGCCGGGGCTGGTGGTGGAGGCCGCGATGGAAGGGATGTCCCTGACTCTCTGACGAGGTTCGAGCCTATGCGACGCCGTCTATTCCTGGTCTTCTCGCTCGCGGCCGTGGCCGCCCTGTCCCCGCTCGCGGGGCAGGACACCCGTCCGGGCATCGCCGTGCTGCCGTTCGAGAACGGCGGCTCCTACGGCCAGGACAAGGAAAACTTCGAGGCGCTCCAGAAGGGCATCCCGGGCATGCTCATCAGCGAGCTGGCCCAGAACCCGGCGGCGCGCGTCGTGGACCGCGACAACATCGTCTCGATGCTGGGCGAACAGGACCTCGGCAAGGACGGCCGGGTGGATGCCGCCACGGCGGCCCGGATCGGCAAGCTGGTCGGCGCCCGCTACATGATCATGGGGAGCTTCGTGGATCTCTACGGCCGGTTCCGGATGGATGCCCGGATCGTGAACGTGGAGACCGGGGAGATCCTCAAGGTCGTGAAGAATGACGGCAAGCGGGAGGACCTGTTCAAGCTGATCCAGGGCCTGGCCGAGAAGCTCATGACCGAGACCAAGCTGCCGCCGCTCCCGGCCGAGCTCGGCGCTGCGGTGCGGCAGCGCAACGTCCCCACCGAGGCGCTGACCTACTACAGCCGGGCGCTGCTCTACCAGGACCGGGGCGACAAGGACAAGGCGGCCGAGTTCTTCAAGAAGGCCGTGGACGCCTTTCCGAGCTACTCGGAGGCCCAGGAGGGCCTGAGGAAGATCCAGGGCGGCTGATCCGTGACCGGATTGCTCGCGGCCATCGGACGCGGGACGGCGCGCTGGCTGGGCCGGGTTGGCCTGCTGGCGCGCTTCGCCTTTGAGGCCTTCGCCTCGATCCGGACGCTCCCGGGCGCGGGGCGGCGGGTGGCGGCCCGGGTGCTGCTGAATCAGCTCCGCTTCACGGCCCTCGAGGCGGTCGGGCTGATCATCCTGCTGTCGGGGGTGCTGAGTTACCTCACCATCTCCAGCACCATTGCGCAGCTCGACAAGGTCGGCGCCTCCGAGCTGATCGGGAAGCTGATGGTGGTCGCGATCGTGCGGGAGCTGGGCCCGCTGCTCACCGCGATCGCGGTGGTCGGACGCAGCGGCACGGCGATCACCGCGGAGCTGGCCACCAATACCGTCCTGGGCGAGGTGCGGGCCCTCGAGGGGATGGGGATCGACCCGTACCACTACCTGGTGCTGCCCCGGATCTTCGGCTGCGTGGTCTCGGTCATCACCCTCATGGTGCTGTTCGACGTCATCGCCCTGCTCGGCGGCTACCTCGCCGCCGGCCTCTTCTCCGGGATGAGCGGCGCCCGGTACCTCGGCATCGTGCTGGCGAACCTCACCACCCAGGACGTGGTGCTCACCGTGTTCAAGGGGCTGCTGTTCGGCACCGTCATCGGGATCATCCCGGCGTACGAGGGACTCACCGTCCGGCGGGGACCCACGGAGATTCCCCAGGCGGTCATCCGCGGCACGGTGCACTCCCTGGGGATGATCTTCGTCCTGGCGGCGATCATCGTCGGGGTGCTGGTCCGGTGACCCCGCTGGTGGCCTTCCTGGAAGTGGGGGTGAGCCGCGCCGCGCGCACCACGATGTCGAGCCTCCCGGTGGTCAGCACCGAACCCGACACCATGCTCACCCTCGAGGTGGCACCGCACCAGACCGTGGCCGTCCTCGGGGACGAGACCAGTGGCGTGGATGCCCTCGGCGGCCTTGCCCTGGGGCTGGAACGGCCGCTGACCGGCCGGGTGCTCACGCTGGGCACCGAGATCGCGACCCTGGAACGGAGCGCCCAACTCGCCTTCCGGCGGCGCGTCGGATACCTTCCCGCCGGCGACGGCCTGATGCAGAATCTCACCCTGCGCGACAACATCCGGCTGCCGCTCCGCTTCGGCAGCGACTTCCGCCCCAGAGAGATCGAGGGACGCGTGGACGTGATCGTAGCCCAGCTCCGCCTCACCCGGGTGGCGGACCTCCGGCCCGCCCAGGCCAATGCCGAGGACCGCCGCCGCGCCGCCCTGGGACGGGCGCTGGCGTTCGATCCGGAGCTGGTGGTGCTGGAGGAGCCGTTCGACGGGCTCACCGACCGGGCCGCGGCGGAGCTGCTGGAGGCGGCGCGCGGCGGGGAGACGGCCGAGGGAGCGCGCCGCACCGTCTTCCTCACCGGCCCCGACCTCCCTGCCCTGCTCCGGCCGCGGGTCGACCGCACGGTGCGGATGGCCCGGGGGCGGGTCGAGGAGGTCCGGTGAGTATGCGGGCGCGCACCGCCGACGCCCTGATCGGCGTGCTGGTGCTTGGGGCCATCCTGGTGGTCATCCTGGCCATCGTGGTCACCCGGGGCTGGACCGAGCAGCGGGTCACGATCTTCATGCTGAGCCCCTCGGTGCAGGACCTGAAGCAGGACACACCGGTGTTCCTGCAGGGCCTCAACATCGGCGAGGTGGCCTCGATCTCCCCGCTGGTGGACAGCGGCGCCATGGGGCCGCCGCAGTTCGTGGTGGCCCTCCGGCTGCGGGAGCGCTACGCCAACGGCGTCCCCATCGTGCTGCCGCTGGGAACCAGCGCGGAGATCGCCTCCAGCGGCCTGATCGGCACCGCGGCCGTTGCCCTGCTGGTGCCCCCCAACCAGCGATCCACGGCCCTGGTCCCGGGCGACACCATCCGGGCGGCGCTCAAGCAGAGTGCGACCGACGCGCTGAAGGAGGTCGCCGACAGCCTGAAGACCCAGGTCTCCGACGTCCTCCGCGATACCCGGAAGCTCCTGCTCACCCTGGATCGGACGGCCCAGTCGGCGGAGCAACAGGTCACCGCCACAGGGCCGGAGATCCGCGCCACCCTCAGCCGGCTGCAGGCCGCGCTCGACGAGTTGCGGCCCGCGATCGTGAGCGCCACCGCGCTGATCCAGAGCTCCGAGACCCGGGTCGGCACCCTGCACGATTCGCTGCTGGTGACGCTGGCGGATGCCCGGCGCCTCATCAACGACGCGGATACCCTCACGACCACGATGACCGGGCTCACGAACGACCTGAGCCCGGACCTCAAGCGCATCATCACCAACATGTTCGTGGTGAGCGCCAAGCTGGAGCACTTCGTGGACGCCGTGACCCGGCGGCCGCACCGGCTGGTCACGGGTGTCAACGCGCTCCCGCGCGATTCCATCGTCGCCACCGAACCATGAGCTTCCTCCTTTACCATCCGCCGACCTGGTCCCCCCGCGCCCTCGCCCACACACTGCAGACTGAGCAGGTGGAGCTGCGCGAAGTGGAGACCCCGGGGGAAGTCCGGGGGGAGGACCGGCCCACCGCCTACCTGCTCGACGGCTCGGCGCGGGCGCACGTGACCCCGCAGGCCCTCAACGCGCTCAAGGACCAGGGCGTGGCGGTCATCGCCCTGGGCGACCCGGGGGAGGACGACCTCCCCGCCGACCTCCCGGCGGACCTCCTCACCGGCTTCCTGAAGGCCCCGGTCGGCCCCCGCCAGCTGCTGGTGGCGATCCGCTCCGCGTTCCGGGTCTCGGCGGCCCACCGGGAGCAGGCCCGCGCCCGCGCCGAGAGTTCGGCCCGGCTCAACGAGCTGACCGAGCTGGCCAACATCGGGGTTCGCCTCACCACCGAGAAGGATCTCGACACGCTGCTGGACCTGATCCTCACCCAGGCTCGGCGGGTCAGCCAGTCCGACGCCGGCAGCCTCTACATCGTCGAGACCGACGAAGTGGGGACCCGCCGCCTCCGGTTCAAGCTGAGCCAGAACGACAGCCGCCCGGATATCCCGTTCGTCGAGTTCACCATCCCGATCGACCACAGCTCCCTCGCCGGCTATGCCGCGACCGAAGGGGACCCGCTGGCGATCGAGGATGTGTACATGCTCCCGCCGGATGTGGAGTACTCCTTCAATCGCTCCTTCGACGAGCGCTATGGGTACCGCACCCGCTCCATGCTGGTGATTCCGATGCAGAACCATCACGGGGACGTGATCGGGGTGCTGCAGCTGCTCAACCGGAAGCGCGACTTCGCCGCCCGGCTGACCACGCCGGAGGAGGCGGCGCGCCAGCTCATCGCCTACAGTCCGCACACGGTGAAGATCGTCAAGGCGCTGGCGGGACAGGCGGCGGTGTCCATCGAGAACAGCCAGCTCTACGAGTCCATCGAGCGGCTGTTCGAGGGGTTCGTCAAGGCGGCGGTGAAGGCCATCGAGCAACGGGACCCGACCACCTCGGGCCATTCGGAGCGGGTGGCCACCCGGACGGTCGCGCTGGCCGCGGCGGTGGACCGGCTGCAGGACGGGCCCTTCCGGCACGTCAACTTCACCCGCGAACAGCTGCGGGAGATCCGCTATGCGGGCCTGCTGCACGACTTCGGCAAGGTGGGGGTGCGGGAGCAGGTCCTGGTCAAGGCCAAGAAGCTGTACGAGGGGGAGCTGGCGCTGATCCGGCAGCGGCATGCGTTCGTGCGCCGGAGCGCCGAGTGGACCTTCGAGCGGGAGCGCGCGGAGTTCCTGCTGCGGCACGGGCGCGACGGCTACGAGGCTTTCCTGGCGGGGCTGGAGCAGCGCCAGCGCGCGGCGCTGGAGACCGCCGATCGCTTCCTGGCCGTGGTGCTCAGTTCCAACGAGCCCACCGTGCTGGCCGAGGGCGACTTCGCGGCCCTGGAGGAATTCGCCCGGCTGGAGTTCCTCGATATCGACGGCGAGCCGAAGCCCTACCTCGCCCCCGAGGAGCAGAAGCATCTCTCGATCCGGAAGGGGAGCCTGGATGAGCGGGAGCGGCTCGAGATCGAGAGCCATGTGAGCCACACCTTCGACTTCCTGCGGAAGATTCCCTGGACCAAGGGGCTGGCCCAGGTGCCGGACATTGCCCGGGGGCACCACGAGAAGCTCGACGGCACCGGCTATCCGCGCCGGGTCCGCGGGGAGGCCATCCCGCTCCAGACCCGGATGATGACGATCGCCGACATCTTCGACGCCCTGACCGCCCAGGACCGGCCGTACAAGCGGGCCATGCCCGCCACGCGCGCGCTCGACATCCTGGCCGCCGAGGTCAAGCAGGGCCAGCTTGATGCCGAGCTGTTTCAGATCTTCGTGGACGCGAAGGCGTATGAGGCGACGAACGAGGGCCGGCGGGACAGCTTCGCGGTGGCGCGGCCCTGAGGGTCAGCGGGGCGCGGCCGGCCCGCCACGGAGCGCGGTCAGCACGCCGAACCCCAGCCCCAGATTGATGGGGACCAGCAGGGCCAGCACCTGACCGTTCACGTGGTGAAACAACGGCAGCAGCTTGAGCAGCACCCCCGCCAGCGAGAGCCCCACCACCATCCAGGCCAGTGACCGCACCGCCCGCCGCACCCCAGGCCGGGTGGGTCGTGCCAGCGGCAGCAGCACCCCGAGCGCCAGCGCCAGGATCGTGACCTGGAGGACGTTCTGGTTGTGCGAGGTCGCGACGTGATCGGTGAAGGCCCACATGCCGCCCAGGGTGGTCCCCGCCAATCCGAGCAACAGGGAGACGACAGTTGCCGGAATCACGAATCCTGCCCGCCCCCGCCCGCTGATCCCATAGCGACGGCCGCTCCACGCCAGCCATCCCCCCACCGCCGTCCCCAGCACCAGGAACCAGGGAAACCAGGCGGGGGGCGCGTCCGGGACCGGAAAGGCGTCGCTCTCGTAGAGCACCCGCTCCGAGCGGACCAGCGGCTTGAACCCGCCCGCACCATCGGGGATCCGGATGTCCCGCAGGTAGTCCCGGAGCTTGAGGGGAAGAAACATCTCTTCCCAGCGGGTGATGGGGCGGTCCGCGGTGGCGCCGAGCAGCAGGGACAGCCCGAAGTAGAGCGGCGGGTTATGGGCATTGAGGCGCTGGGTGTGGAACCGGAAGCTGCCGCTCCCCGGCATCCGGGACTGGCGCTCGATCGCCCCGCCGAGGATCCGGTCGAGGGCGTCGCGGACCCGGGTGGAGCAGTTATCGAGGTAGTAGTCGTACTTGTAGTACCGGTTCTCCTCCCGGGCATTCCAGGCCAGTGCCTCCCGCATCGCCACCCGCTCCGCGGGGGTCAGGTCGAGCTCCTGCTGCCAGACCGCGCGCCGGCGGCGCACATAGCGCGCGAGGTCCCGCTCGGTGTCGAAGCCTTCCATCCAGTAGGTCATCCGCCCCTGGACGAACCGGAGCAGGAAGTCCTCCTGGGAGAAGCTGAACATCCCGTAGTTGTAGGCGATGCTGGTGCCCTGGGCGCGGTCCTCAACCACGATGGCGTTGTGCCCGAATCGTTCCCAGACCTCGGCCCCCACGCCCATCGTGAGGACGGAGATGGTGAGTTCGGAGCCGGGTTCGGCGGTTGGGCGGTTCGGCGGTTGGGCGGTTGGGACAGTTGGAGCCGGCGCCACGACCTGGCCTGCGACGGGAGCGGCCGCCAGCATGGGCACGAGCAACCAACCGCCCAACCGCCAAACCGCGCCCCTCACAGCTCCACGTCCTTGCCCTCCGCCGCCGATTCGTAGATCGCGTCGATCACCCGATGCAGGATGACCTGCTCCTGGTTGTCGAACGGCTTCGCCTCCCCCCGCAGGACGGCCAGGAAGTGTGCCCACTCCGCGCGGTAGGAGGCGGAGAAGGCATTCTCCCGCCCGATCGCACCGGTGGGCGCCACGTCGGTCGGCACCCCGTGCAGCTCCTTCCAGACATTCAGCGGATTGATGCCCGCGGTGCCCTTGGTGCCGCGGATCCCGAGGCCGAAGCGTTCCCCTTCCCCGACGTGGTGCCAGGTCACGTCCAGGAACATCGAGAAGCCCCCTTCGCAGACCACGAACGCGCTGCCCGACTGCTCCACCCCCCGGCCTCCCTCACCGCCGGTCAGGCTGGCGCTCACCCGGATCGGCTTCGGATTGTTGGCCAGCCAGAATCCGAGGTCGAGGATGGCATGCCCCAGGTCGAGGATGGCCCCCCCGCCGGACTCGTCCCGCCGCTGCCGCCAGCCGAGCTGCGCCCGGCTGGGCCGGAAGACATGCCAGCTCCCACGCACGCTTTCCATCTTGCCCAGCTCCCCGCTCTGGACGAAGCTGCGCACGATCTGGACATCGGTCCGGTAGCGGTGATTCATGCCAACCATCAGCACCCGGTCCTTCTTCTCCGCCTGGCGCAGGATCTTCTGGACGCCCGCCGCGCTGGGGGCCAGTGGCCGTTCCACCAGCACGTGGAGCCCCGCCGAAAGGGCCGCCTGGACGTGCGGTTCATGGAGGTGATTGGGGGTGCAGATGGCGACGGCGTCGAGCTGCTCGTATTCGAGCGTTTCCTCGATGTCGTTGAAGGCGTCCCGGATCTGAAAGCGGTCGGCTAGTGCCCTGGCCTTGGGAAGGTCGGTGTCGCAGATGGCAACCACCTGCACCCCTTTGAGCTTCCGCAGCACCGGCAGGTGCGCTACCTGGGTGATGGCCCCGGCTCCGATGATGGCCAGCTTGAGGGTTTCGGACATGGGTGCTCCTCAGCGAGGACGTCAGTAGGCGCGGCGCAGCTCGGTGCCCGGAAAGTAGACGCCCAGGATCGCGGCCGCATCCTGTCCCGCGCGGGCGCGCCCCACCGCCCCCCATTGGCACATGCCTACCCCATGCCCGGCACCCGCGCCCTCCGCCACCAGGTGGGTCAGGCGGCCCCCTGTCCGGGTCTCGATCAGCTGGAACAGCGCGCTCCGGAGGGAGCCCTCGCCGACCGGCCGGAGCGCCTGGCGCACCGACGGGCCTTCCACGGTGGCCGTGCCGCGACGCAGCGCGAACGTCAGCCGGGCGACCCGGTCGGAGCCGGTCCGGCGGGTGATCGTGACCCCCGACACCGGGGCGATGTCCTCCGCGACGGTGCCCGCGAGCCGCGGCAGGGACTGCCGCAGGCTCACGCTGAGCTGCTCGGCGGACCACTCCTCCCGCCAGCGGAACCGCGGAGAAATCCTGCAGTAGGCCGCTCCGCCACCATCGGTATCGCTGACCGACTGGAGATAGGGGCGGTCGGCGGCGGCGAAGACCTCGGTGCCGGTGGCGGTCCGACCGCCGCAGGTGGAGTAGAAGAAGGCGTCGATCGGGAGCCCCTGCCAGGTGAGGATCTGACCTGCAGTCCGGGCCACGGCCCAACGGGCGAGGGGATACTCGGCACTCACCCCGCCGTAGACCTGGTCCACCACCGTGGCGTACAGATCGAACCCTTCGGTGGCCCGCTTGCCAAGGTTCCGGATGGCAAAGGTTCGGGAGACGATCGCCTGGGCCGCCAGCGCCTCGGCGTCCGCGGTGTCCCGGCGACCCATCTCGGCGCCGACCACGCCCGCCAGGTAGGCCTCGAGTTCCACCCGGTTGACCACGGTGATCCCGGAGCGATCCGGGGCCAGCTGCAGCATCCCGCGGTAGGCCTTGCCATTGAGGTAGACGAGCCCACCGGCCTTCCGCGGCACCACCGTGATGGACTGCGGCACGGCCAGTTGCTGCCCGGCGCCGGGGGCGAGGGACAGGCGCCCCCCGGCGAGGCGGCCAACGGCGGCGATCCCTGGCTCGGTCACGGCCAGCGAGGCGCCCTCCCCATCCAGCATCGCGAGCCCGCTGTCCCCCGTGGCCTCCACCCGGGCGGCGCCGGTCAGGAGCCCGATGCGAATCTCGGGCGACCGAACTTCGGGGAAGGGGACCGCCTCTGGGGTCTCGGGGGGGGCGCAGGTGACAAGAAGCAGGATGGCGGCGACGGCCAGGGCCGCCGGGCGGAGGGGGGCGGCCCGCGTCAACCGCGGTAGTTCCCGAACTTGAGCTCGATCTCGAAGTCCTGGGTGCGCAGGAAGGCGATGACCGCCTGCAGCTCATCGCGGGAGGGCGCGCTCACCCGGATCTCCTCCCCCTGGATGGCCGCCTGGACCTTCTTGAAGCCCTGCTCCTTGATGGCCCGGGTGATCTTCTTCGCGACCTCCGTCTCGATGCCCTGGGTGAGCCCGATCACCCGCCGGACCGAGGTCCCCGTCGAAGGGATGAGATCGCCGGTCTTCAGGTTCTTCACCGGCACGCCGCGCTTGACCATCTTGGTCTGCACGATGTCCAGCAGCTGTTCCATCCGGAACTCGTCATCGGCGTGAAGGCGGATTTCCGCCTTGGCCCGGTCGAATTCGATGGTGCAATGGCTGCCCTTGAAGTCGTAGCGCTGGGCGACCTCCTTCACCGCCTGGTTCACCGCGTTGTCCACTTCCTGCAGGTCGGCGCCGGTAGAGATGTCGAACGAGGGATTGCTGGCCATGGTCCCCAGGGGTGATTGGTCTAAGCCCTGATACCGCTTGGGCTTTGAATCTAAGCCGGAGCCCTCAAGTTTTCACCGCCTCCACCCGACCATTCAAGGAGACCTTCAAGGACTCCTGGACCATGGAAAACCGCATCCGGCACCTCCTCCACGACGGACCTGACCCGTCGGTCCCCGCGCCCCGGCGGGCGTCGCGGGCCCGGCGGAATGGCCCCTACCCGCTGCCCAGGGGCATCAACATGCTGATGCCGGTGGAGCTGTGCATCAACCGGGAGTTGCTCATCACGCTGCTCGGCGCCAGCATCCTGGAGATGCGGCGTCACCAGCGGGACGGGTACGACGGCGTGTCCGAGCACGCGCGGTCGCAACTGGAAGCGGCGCTGCGCCAGCAGCTTGCCTTCCGGGCCTGGAGCCTGGACCATCCAGCCGACTACATCTCCATCGCGATATACCCGACCACCGACGCCGACCCCACGGTGGAAGACTTCGGGGACCTGGGCGAGTCGTCCGCCGGCCCGACTTGACGAACGCCGTCCCGAGCCATACTTTGTCTTCCGGCGGATGGATTTAAGGCAACTTGCTACCGCCCGGGGCGCAAGCCTCAAACCAAAGAGCTAAAGCGCCGGTAGGGTCCATAACCCCCGCGCTCGTTGCCGCGGGGGTTTTGTCTTTGTGCCCGCCGCGCGCTTCGAGGGAAACGCACCGAGTGATGCTGCGCTGCCCGAAGATTTGTCGCTGCATGTGCAAGTGCACCCCCCGCGGGGTGGACTGCGCCAGCGCGCGTCTCGGTCCGGCGACCTGATCTAACCGCCAGTACCAGCAGACACAGCCCGGGCCCGGTTCACCCAACGTGAACCGGGCCCGTTCGCTTTTCCGAGGATCGAGCCCCCAACCGTTGACCGAGAGGATGCTGCACATGCCCTACCAGCCCGACACGCTCGCCATTCATGCGGGCCAGAGTCCCGATCCCGCCACCAATGCGCGGGCGGTGCCGATCTACGCCACCACGAGCTACGTGTTCAACAACACCGAGCATGCGGCGAACCTGTTCGGACTCCGGGAGTTCGGGAACATCTACACCCGGATCATGAACCCGACCACGGACGTGTTCGAGAAGCGGATCGCGGAACTCGAGGGCGGGGTGGCCGCGCTGGGAGTCGCCAGCGGGCAGGCGGCGGAGACCCTCGCGATCCTCAACCTGGCGCACGCGGGGAGCAACATCGTCTCGTCGCAGACGCTGTACGGGGGCACCTACAACCTCTTCGCCTACACCCTGCCCAAGTGGGGCATCACCACCCGCTTCGTGGACATCCACAACCTGGACGCGGTACGCGCCGCCATCGACGCGGGGACCCGCGCGCTCTACGTCGAGACCGTGGGCAATCCCCGCCTGGACGTCCCCGATTTCACTGCCCTGGCCGACATCGCGCACCAGGCCGGCATCCCCCTGATCGTGGACAACACGTTCGGGGCAGCGACCCTCTGCCGTCCGATCAAGTATGGCGCCGACATCGTGGTCCACTCCGCCACCAAGTGGATCGGCGGGCATGGCACGTCGATCGGCGGCGTGGTGGTGGATGCCGGCACCTTCGACTGGTCCAGTAAACAGTCCCGGGCCCGCTTCCCCGAGTTCTCGAGCCCCGACCCGTCGTACCATGGGCTGGTCTACACCGAGGCGTTCGCCAACCTGGCATACATCATCAAGCTGCGGGTGCAGCTCCTGCGGGACCTGGGGCCGGCGCTTTCCCCGTTCAACGCCTTCCTGTTCCTGCAGGGGCTGGAGACGCTTCCCCTCCGGATCCGGCGCCACTCGGAGAACGCCCTCGCCCTGGCGCAGTGGCTGGAGCAGGATCGCCGGGTGGAGTGGGTGTCCTACCCGGGGCTGCCGAGCCACCCGGAACACCGGAACGCCGCCCGGTACCTCGAGGGCGGGTTTGGCGGGGTGCTCACGTTCGGGGTCAAGGGGGGTGCGGTCGCCGCGCGGGCGCTCATCGACCGGGTGAAGCTCTACTCCCTGCTCGCCAACGTGGGGGATGCCAAGTCGCTGATCATCCACCCCGCTTCCACGACCCATGAGCAGCTCACCCCGGAGCAGCAGCGGGCCACAGGGGTGGTGCCCGAACTGGTCCGCATCTCCGCGGGGCTGGAGGACGTCCGGGACCTCATCGCCGACCTGGACCAGGCACTGGGCGACGCGGAGACTTCCGTCACCGGCAGTCGTGGTGCCGCCGCGGGAGCCGGCCGGTGAGCCTCGCGCTCGTGGTCAAGCTCGGGGGAGACGCACTGGCCTCCCCCGAGCGCATCGCGGCCGAGGCGGGGCGGATCGCCCGGCTGGCCGCGGCCGGCCCGGTGGTGGCGGTCGCGAGTGCGCGCCGGGGCGTGACGGACCGGCTGCTCGGGCTCGCCGAAGAAGTGGACTCGGCGGCTCGGCGACTCGGCGACTCGGCCGCCCCGCAGCGGCCCGGCGGCTGCACCGAACGCGATCGCGTCGTCGCGAGCGGCGAAGTCGTGGCCGCGTCGCTGCTGGCGCTGGCGCTCAACCGCCTCGGGGTGCGGGCCGTCTCCCTCGACGCCCGTGAGGCCGGCATCGCCGCCGCCGGGCGCTTCGGTGGGGCGCGGATCCAACGGGTCAATCCGCGCCGGATCGCGCAGCTGCTGGCGCGCGGGGTGGTTCCGGTCGTCACCGGGTTCCAGGGCTGGCGCCGGGGACGGGTGGCGACGCTGCACCGGGGAGGCACCGACGCGTCGGCGATCGCCGTCGCGGCCGCGCTTGGCAGCAGCCGGGTCCTGTTCGTCAAGGATGCGGAGGGTCTCCGCACCGCGGATCCGAAGCTGGTGCCGGAATCCCGGCCGATTCGGCACGCCCCGCATCATTTCCTCACGGCCCTCACCGCCGCGGG
>JANRJZ010000226.1:0-7280 GCA_033763675.1 Gemmatimonadota bacterium | reverse complement strand
CGGCGGCGCGACCTTCACCCCCACGGCGACCGCGGAGTCGGCCCGAGTTGTCGTGTCATGGAGGGAGGTGAGTGGTATCACCGGATCGATGTGCACGCTCACCGTCAGCTCCGGAAGTGACACTACCCTTGTGGCCGGTGTCACATTCCACCTTTCCCCGAATGACGGGTACCGGGCCAAGGTCAGCGGCGACAGCCAACAGGTCAAGGCGCCGGGAGGGTACAATTGGCCGTGTCGTTCCGGAACCCAGGTGGGTTGCCGCGGATCGGCGAGACGATTCTTTGGGTGGCGGACCTAGCGGGTTTTGGCGTGGGCGCCAGCGACCCAGGCGCGTGACAACGACTGCCAGGCTGAGACGTCGTCCTGTGCGGGCGACACGCGCGGGAGTGCCTGCAGGCGCGTGTCCTCGGCAGCGGTCCCTCGGCGAGCACAATGGTGGATCGAGGCTTCCACCCTCCCGGTCGGGCGGAGTCGAGGCGCCCGAATCTCTTCCCGGTGGCGGTCCGCTGCAACAGCGCCTGGCGTTCGAGAGGGCGGCTGGTCGGGCGCTCTCCCAGCGGTTCGCCGATCGGCTCCAGCGATAGGGGGTCTCGTGGGTGAGACAGAAGCGCCCCGCCTCGACCTTGAGACGCGGGTTTCTGCGCAGCTGGGCGGGAGCGCGGTCAGCGCCGGCCAGGCCGGCCGCCCCGAGGCGACCGGCGTCCACGGTCCAGGGCGGCTGGGGCACGCCATCGCTGAGGGAGACCAGTTCCATTCGGTCGCGGCGCGCCGGGAGGGGAAAGGCCCCAGGTTGCGGCGAGCACGGCAGCCGCTCCAAGGGGGAACCGGTGGGGGATCGTCGAGGTAGCCATGCATGGCTCCTGAGGGGTGTGGCGCGCCTTCGGCGCCGCCGACCGAAGTGGTCAGGAGTCGAGATCCCGGGCCCAGGCGGCCAGGGCACTCGCGAGCGTTGCGGGAGACTCCTCCTGCACGAAGTGATGGCCAGGGATCACCACCTCGGTGGTGTTGGGCCAGCTTCGGCGGCGGGCCTTCCGACCCGGCGTTGCCACAAGCGCCCCCGGCTCCACGTTCACGAACAGCTTGGCCACGGGGCTGGTGGCCAACCACGCCTGGCACTCCTCCATGGTGGCGGCGACGTCCGCCGGCTGGCCGTCGATCGGCACCTCGGTGGGCCAGACCAGCGTGGGCCGCCGGCCCTCACCCGGGGTCAGGAACGGTCGGCGGTATTCGGTGCGATCGGCCTCGGTCAGTCGGTCTCCCAGGCTCCGGAGGAGCACTTGTTCGACGAACTGGTTCTGCTGGAGCACGGCCGCCTCACCCTGAGGGGTGCGGTACCGCTCGAAGAAATCGAGCACCGCCGGCGGCGCTGAGGACGAATCGACGCCTTCCAGTACCGTTTCCATGTGCGCGATCCCCGCCACCCGCTCCGGATGCCGGCGTGCCCAGTCGAATCCGAGCAGACCGCCCCAGTCGTGAAGCACCAGGATCACGCTTCGGTTGACCGCGAGTCCATCGAGCAGGCCGTCGAGAAACCACCGGTGCTCAACGAACCGGTAGCGATCCGGATCGGCCTGCTCGAGTTTGTCCGAGTCTCCCATTCCGATGAGGTCGGGGGCGATGCAAGCCCCCAACGGTTCGAGGGCGGGGAAGATATTCCGCCACAGGTAGGAGGAAGTCGGATTGCCGTGGAGCAGCACGAAGGTCGGGACCGGACGCAACAGGGCAGTGGCCGGCGGACTCGACGCGACGTACGCCATGCGCCGACCATGGACCGGGGCCACGCGCTTCCGCGCCCGCCAGTCGGGATCGGTCGGCCAGGGCTGGCGCAACTGCCGGGGAAGGAGCGCTGCGGTCCCGGCCGCAAGGAAGGACCTGCGACTCCTCATGTACGCTCGCACTCAGGGGGTACACCAAGGTGGCCCGGGCGAGCCGGCCACACCAGCGATTGGTGACGAGACGTATCCTGGCGGGGTGGATTGTGTGCGAGTCTCCTGCCGGGTGGCCGTCCGTTGAGTGCTCCCTTCATTGGAGGCGGTCGTGTCGTACCGGGTCGTCGCGCCGCTGGCAATCACCCTCGCCCTGAACGCCGTCGCGCCCCGGTTGGCCCGGGCCCAGGAGCCGTGCCCGCCGTTCCAGCGACCCAGGGGCCAATGGGGTCCATGGTATCAGAAGCCCGATACCCTTTTCATTCTCAACTTCCCGCTGGTGGAGGGGGATCCGTCCATCCAGGTGGGGGCGGACGGCATCATCTGGACCTATGAGGGGAAGGTGCTCGCCGTCCGGTGGGAACGGACCACGCTCACTCAGGAGAGACTGGCCGGCTTCCTGGCCGCCCATCGGGCCCGGCTGCTCGGCGCGCTGCCGGACAGCGAACGGACCAAGACCACCTGTGTCATGCAGTTTCCGGTCGCGGCCACCCTCTCGGCGCTGGACTCGCTCGCCGAGGTGGTGCGGCGCTGGCCTGGGGTGCTTTCGGCCGAGCCGGTGCGGACGGGCCGCGCCGGCCGCCCGTTGCCGGCGGACGCCACGCACCGCCCCTGACGCCCGGCCGGAGCGATCCCGGTCCCCGCTCGGCTCGCCCCGGCTGAGAACGGCTGGTCCCGAAGTGCGGGCGGCGCGGCGACCCGTCACTCACTGTGTGCCCGGCAGTTCACGCAAGGGTGCCGGGCCACGGACGAGGAATCTCGGGTGGATGGTGCCTGCCCAACGTAAGGTGGGATCGATGAAGTTCCTGCACATGGTGACGGTGGTCGGCATGGTGGCGGCGGCGGGTTGCGCCGAGCCGGCGGCGAGCGGAGACGGAACCCCGCTGGCCCCGACGCTGCGAGGCGATGGCAGTGAGTCGGCCATGGAGATGGTCTACGGCATGGAACACGGCGACCGGGAAGGATGCCGGTCTCCCGGGTTCCGCCAGTTCGACTTCTGGCTGGGCGACTGGTCGATCACCGGCGGCGATGGCAACCCGGCCGGCGCGAGCCGCATCACCCGCGATCTCGGGGGCTGCGGTGTGCTGGAGTTCTACAATGGCGGGAGCGGCCGGAGCATCAGCCACTTCGATCGGCATACCCGGCTGTGGCACCAGGACTATGTGGACGCCACTGGTTTCAGTCTCCGTCTGTTCGGCTCATTCGCCCAGGGGGAGATGAGAATGCAGGACTCGGTGCGGGCCATTCCCAACGGCCCGTCCCTGCTGAGCAAGTTCACCTGGACGCCCAATCCTGACGGCACCGTCCGCCAGCTCTGGGAATTCAGTCTCGACGGCGGGGCCAGCTTCTTCGTCAATTTCAACGGGCTCTACACCGCCGATCCGGCCTACGCCCCACCGGCGCCGCCCCTGGCCACGACCTGTATCGCCCTCCCGGCCTATCGGGCCGCGGATGGGCTGCTCGGCACCTGGCAGGTGACGACCGAACGGGGTGAACGGCTCGGTACCACGACGCTCACCCTGACCACCGGCGACTGTCTCATCGAGGAAGTGTTCCGGGGGCGGGATGGCTTCCTGCTCCAGTCGTTCCTGTACTATGATCGGTTCGTGGCCGCTTGGCGCCGGGTCCAGGTGGACAACCGGGCCAATAGCCTCCACTTGGGCGGAGGCTTCGACGGTCCGGACCTGCAGATGACGGGCCTGGTATCCGGTCCACGGGGCCGGACTCGGGCACTGCGGCTTACCTGGACGCCATCCGGCGCCGATCGGTTGGTGCAGCGTTGGGAAGAGCAGCAGCCCGATGGCAGCTGGCATCACCGGGCGGAACTCCAATGGGCCCGTGACTCGTGATGCGGGGACAGGAGAGGGGTGGCCGCGCCCGGCGCGGTCACCCCGTCGAATGGGTGAGGCGGGTCCGCGCCGCGGTAGTCACGCTCACCCTGCTGGCCGTGGCAGCGTCGGGATGTCCGGCGCAGGCCCTTGGCGCGTACTCCGGAATCTACCCTGTATACAATCTGGGTGTTGATCACTTCACAGGGCCCTGCGTGGCCGCGCCGTACCGAGGCTTCGACTTCTGGCTCGGCCGATGGGCCGTGACCGGGGCGAACGGCAAGCCCGCCGGCCAGAGCGAGGTCACCAGCGACCTCGATGGCTGCGCGGTGATGGAGTTCTTCGGTGGCGGCCAGGGTCGGAGCCTCTCGGCCTACGACCGTGCCAGCGTCAGCTGGAGCCAGGACTATGTGGACCATCAGGGGCTCACGCTTCGGCTGCGGGGCCGAGTCCTCGACGGGACCATGCGGATGGAGGACTCGATTCGAACTCTGGCAGGCGGCATGCGGCTGAGGAGCCGCTTCGCGTGGAGCATGGACAGTGCGAGCATGGAGGTACGACAGATCTGGTGGCTTAGCACCGATGGCGGGAGCACCGAGCCGGTGAATTTCGACGGGCGCTACCGGAAGCACCCGGATTACCGGCCGCCAGCTCCCCCGCCGGCGGCGGTCTGCCGCGATCGCCCGGGGTACCGGGCACTGGACGGGATGCTTGGCACCTGGCGCGTCTTGTTCAATGAGACGGAGGTCGGTCGCGCCACCCTGGCGGCCACCACGGGCGGCTGCCTCATCGAGGAGAGCTACATTGGGGATCCGTCCGCACGGGACCCACGGTACCGGCTGACGGCCTTTCTCTACTACGATCGCTACATTGACACCTGGTACCGGGTCCAGACCGACACTCATGGCCGGTTCCACCGGCTGGGTGGGAGCGTCACTGACGGCGCACTCCGGGTTGCCGGTGTGATCACCGGGCTGGAGGAGAAGCCGGTGAATGGGACGCTCGTGTGGCGGGTGGAGAGTCCAGATACATTGTCCCAGGTCTGGTCGGTAGCGGTTCCGCCGGATCACGCGGAGCGGGCTCCCCAGTTCACGTTGCGGTGGGTTCGGGTACCCACTCCGTGATCGTACCTTGCCTGGAGGGGCGCGCACGTCGCGGTGCTGGCGTGCTTCGAGGCCGCCGAGCTATCGTGGTGGGCACCGCATGATCGCCATCGCCCGCAGGGAGCCGAAGATGATCCCCTCGCCGTCCCCCCCACCATACCGATGGACCCGGCTGCCTGCCGTGCAGCGCGGTGCGATCCTGGCCGGCTGGATGGTCCTCGGCCTGGTGGAGACAGTCCGGGCGGTGCAGGACCCCGCCACCCTCGGGGTGGTCAGCATTCCGTGGGGCTACGCCTTGGTGGGCAACTTCCCCTGGTGGTTTGTCTGGGCGCTGCTCACTCCGGTGGTCTTCCGCGTGGCCGACCGGTGGCGGCTTGACCTGCCCGGTGGATGGCGGTGGCTTCACGCGCATCTCATGGCCGGGATGGCGGTGATCGCCATTCACTTGCCCCTGGCGCTGTTACTGTGGTACTTCACCAATCCGCTGCCCCAGGTGCGGCAGGCCGGGTTTCTGGGCGCCGTCGCCAATGCCGGCCGCGGCTACCTGCTCCTCGAACTGCTCACCTACGGCGCGACGCTCGGCCTGTTCTACGCCCTCGACAACCACCGACGGCTGCACTTCCGAGAGCTGGACGCGGCCCGGCTCGCGGCCCGTGCGGCGGAGCTGGAACTGAGTGCGGTCGAGGCGCGGCTCGACGCCCTGCGCATGGAGATCGACCCCCACTTCCTGTTCAACTCACTCAACACGGTAAGCGGACTGGTGCGCGAGCGGGAGCTCGACGCCGCCGTGACCGTCCTTTCCCGGCTGGGCGAGTTGCTGCGGATCTCGCTGGGACAGGCCCGGACCCAGCAGATCACGCTCGAACAGGAGCTGGCGCAACTCGAACTGTATCTCGATATCGAGCGGCAGCGCTTCCGCGACCGGCTCACGGTGCGGTACGAGGTGAACGACGAGGTGCTGGCCTGCCTTGTACCGGTACTCTGCCTGCAGCCGCTGGTGGAGAATGCCGTCCGCCATGGCATCGCCCGCATGCCCGGGCCGGGCACGATCGCCATCCGGGCCGGGCTGGTGGAGGAGGGCCGCCGGCTCGCGCTCATGGTGCAGGACACGGGACCGGGGTTCGCCGGGGGAGCCTCGAGGGCGGGGATCGGGCTCACGAACATCGGCTCCCGGCTGACCCAGTTGTACGGGGAGGCCGGGACAGTGACGATTCAGCCGGTGTCACCCCAGGGCGCCCTGGTCACTCTGCGCCTGCCTGCGGTGCGGACCGGTCGCAATCCTGAGGTCGCCCTGGAAGCGGGTGGCCGATGATCCGCCTCAGGGCCCTGATCGTGGACGATGAGCCCCTGGCCCGGGCGTGCATCTGCCGGGCACTCCGTCCCGAGAACCAGATCGAGGTGATTGGTGAATGCGGCGACGGGGCCGAGGCTGTCTCTGCCATCCGGCGTCATCGGCCCGATTTGGTCTTTCTCGACATCCAGTTACCGGGGATGGACGGTTTCGGGGTGCTGGGGGAGCTGGCCAAGGAAGAGGTGCCGGCGGTGGTCTTCGTGACGGCCTACGACGCCTTCGCGCTCCGGGCCTTCGAGGTGCACGCGGTGGACTACCTGCTCAAGCCGTTCGAGGATGTCAGGCTGCGCCGGGCGATCGAGGAGGTGCGGGCCCGGCAGTCGGCCGGGGAGCTGGGCCTGCTCCGCTCCCGGGTCGCGGCCCTGCTCGAGGACCTCGCGCCTGCGGCACGCGCTGTGGCGGAGCCGGCGGGCCCGGTGCCCGTCCGCCGGGTGCTGGTGAAGGATGCGGACGATCGGGCCCGCTTCCTGCGGCTGGAGGAGGTCGACTGGATCGCGGCGGCCGGGAACAACGTCCGGTTTCACGCCGGCAAGGAGAGCTACGAGGTACGCATGACCCTGCGGGTATTGCTGCCGCAGCTCGATCGGGAGGTATTCCGGCGCATCCACCGCTCGACGATCGTGAACCTGAACGCCATCCGCGAGATCCAGCCCTGGTTCGCCGGCGACTGCCTGGTGCTGCTAAACGACGGTCAACGGCTGCGGATGAGTCGGAGCTATCGGGATCAGTTGATGCAGCACTTGCTGTGACTGGCAACTGGACGGCCACCCGCGATCGCCCGCTTCGGGTGGCCCGTCGGTGTTGGACTCCCTCGGGTCATGGCAAGCGAGCTACCAAGGTGCCACGGTCACGGCGCGGCCCGGGCCGGCAGCCAAACGCCCCGCGCGTCAGCAAGTGACGGCAGGGCGGGGACTTCGGACGAGTGGGCGATGAGGGGCTCGAACCCCCGACCTCGCGCATGTGAGGCGCGCGCTCTAACCAGCTGAGCTAATCGCCCGCATTCCAAGAGGCGGCAAGGATAAACCGCCGCCCGTCAGCGGGCAAGCGCACCCCGGACATCCACCACCATCAC
>JANRJZ010000225.1:0-4420 GCA_033763675.1 Gemmatimonadota bacterium | reverse complement strand
TGCTCGAACAGGAACTGGGTACTGTGCTCCTTCGGCTGGATGGGAAAGTCCACGCTGGCCCCGAGCAGGGTGAGCTCGGTGGCGTGCATCTCGTAGCCCCCGGGGGCCCGCGGCTCCGCCCGGACGGTGCCGGTGACGGCCACCGAGGCCTCCTGGCTGAGGCCGCCGAAGCGGGCCCAGGTCTCCTCCGAAACTTCCTTCTTGGAGAGCACCGCCTGGAGGTAGCCGGTGCCGTCCCGCAGCACCAGGAACGCGATCTTGCCGCTGGTGCGGACGGTCAGCACCCAGCCCTGGACGGTGACGGAGGCGCCTTCGTGGCGCGCGAGTTCGGCGATGCGGACGGTGGTCATGATCAGCGGGGACGGGGAGCCTGGCGCCGGGGGCGCGGGGCGTGGAGTCTAGCCGCCGCCCTCCTCACCGTCAACGCGGGGTGCAGCGGGTACCGCCCGGTTCCGCAGTTCGATCCCGGGGAGCAGCAGACCGCGCGGGCCGTCGAGGGCACCCCCCTCACCCGGCTCTGGCGGGTGCGCCCCCTCCGCGGGCCCACCGCCCCGGTCGCCCGGGACGAGACCAACATCTACCTGGGCGGCGCCGACCGGCGGGTGATCGCCGTGGACCTCGCGAGCGGGAAGACCCGCTGGGCGCACCGGGTGGCCGGGCCGCTCCTGGGCGGGGTGATACAGCGCGGCGGGGCCGTCTATGCCGCCACCGACCGGCCCGACGGGAAGGTCCACGCCTTCGATGTCCGGAGCGGCAACGAGCTCTGGTCCACCGGCACCGGCAACGTGGAGGCGCCGCTGGCCCTGGCGGAGGACCGGCTGCTGGTACTCAACCGCCGGGGCCAGATGCTCGCCCTCGACCTCGGCTCGGGAAAGGTCCAGTGGCGCCGTCGGCTCCCCTCGCAGCGGCTCGCGCCGCAACTGCTCACGAGCGGGCTGGCCCTGGTCACCTCGCACGACAGTCTCTACCTGGTGAGCCCGGCGGATGGCAGCATCGCGCGCCGGCGGCGGGCCCCGGGCGCGGTCACCGCGCCCTGGGTGCCGTTCAACGACCTGCTGTTAGCCGGCACCGGCGACTCGCTCGTGGTGGCCATCGATCCCGCCGACCTGACCACCCGCTGGACGCTGCGGCTGGATGCGCCGGTGCTGGCCGCCCCCGTCCTCCGGGGCGACACGATCCTCGCCCTGACCCAGCTCGGTACCCTGTACCGGATCCTCCCCGGTGCCGTACCGGCCGCGGAGCGCCTGGACTCCGGGACCTGGGCCGCGACCGGTGCGCCGGCCAGCGTGGGCCCCTGGATCCTGGCCGGCGGCTCCGACGGAATGCTCCGCGCCCTCGACCCGACGACCGGCGCGGAGGCGTGGCGGACCCGGATCAGCCGCCCGGTCGAACTCGCCCCGCTCCCCTTCGGGGACAGCACCTTCCTGGTGCTGGGCGGCGCGGGAGACCTGCACTGGATGCGCCGATGACCCGCCCGTCGTTCGCCCCGATCCTGCTGGGCGCGCTGCTCCTGGGCCAGGCGCCGCTCGTGGCGCAGCAGCCGGCGGAGTCGCTCTTCGTGCGCCGGTCGCCGGCGCTGGTCAAGTATGGCAAGTGGGTGGCGCTCGCGGCCGCGGTGGGGATGGGGCTCAAGGCCCGCGCCGCCCACCATGATGCGGAGGACGCATTCGACCGGCTGGAGCGGTACTGCGACGTGGACGAACTGCGCTGCAGCCAGCGGCCCAATGGCAGCTACATCGACCCGGTGTCGGAGGGGTACTACCAGACATCGCTCAGCCGGGACCGGCATGCGCGGGGCTGGCTGCTGGGCGGGGAGGCGGCGCTGGTGGGCGCGGCGGGGCTCTTCATCTGGGAACTGACCCGGCCCAAGAACCCGCCGCGGAATATCCCGTTCGAGCCGAGCATCCGGGTCATCGGGGCGCGGACCCAGTTCGGGGTGTCGGTGGCGTTCTGAGTCAGCCGGTGCGGAACAGTTCCACCGCCCGCGGATAGCGCTGCAGCGCCCGGGCGCGGAGGGCCTGGTGCCGGGTCTGGGCCAGCAGCGGATCCCGCGCCAGGATCTCCTGCGCCGCGGTGCGCGCCGCCTGGAGCAGGTCGGTGTCATCCGGCAGTCGCGCCAGCCGCAGTTCGAAGTCTCCCGCCTGCCGTTCGCCGATCAGGTCTCCCATCTTCCGCTCCGCCAGGTCCAGCTCCGCGATCTTGAACCCGTCGCTGGTGGCGGCGAAGGCCTTGAGCCGGGGGGGCACCGACTCCCCGGCCAGCAGGATGCAGTAGCTCTCCGCGGCGCCGCGACCGATCCGTCCCCGGAGCTGATGCAGCTGGGCCAGCCCGAAGCGCTCCGGATGCTCGACGAGCATCACGGTGGCGTTGGGGACGTCGATCCCCACCTCGATCACCGTCGTAGCGACCAGCACATCAATCTGGCCGGCGCGGAACTCCCGCATCCGGTCGTCCCGTTCCGCCGGCTTGAGCCGGCCGTGGACCAGCCCCACCGTGAGGTCGGGCCAGAGGGCCTGGAGCTTCTCCGCGGCGGTGGTGGCGGCGCGCAGGTCCGCCCGTTCCGACTCATCGATGACCGGCAGCACGACGTAGGCTTGCCTCCCCGCCGCGCACTGCTCGTGCACGAAGGCCAGCGCCTTGTCCCGCTGGGGCGCCGTGCGCACCCCGGTCCTGATGCTCCCGCGGCCCGGCGGCTTGGCCCGCAGGGTGGAGACATCGAGATCGCCGAAGCGGGTGAGCGCGAGGGACCGGGGAATCGGGGTGGCGCTGAGCAGCAGCACGTCCGGCGCCTCGCCCTTGGCGGTGAGCCGCGCCCGCTGCTCCACCCCGAAGCGGTGCTGCTCGTCGATCACCACCAGCCCCAGGCGGCGGAAGGCCACCGTGTCCTCGATCAGGGCGTGGGTGCCGATGACCAGCCGCACCTCCCCGCTGGCGAGCTTCTTCCGCCGCGCCGCCTTCTCCGCAGGTGTCTGGCGCCCCACCAGCAGCTCGGGGCGAAGCTGCAGCGGCTCCAGCAGGCCGGTCAGGGTGGCGAAATGCTGCTCGGCCAGTAGCTCGGTCGGCGCCATCAGCGCCGCCTGGTGATCGTTCTCCAGCGCCAGCAGCATGGCGAAGAGCGCCACCACCGTCTTTCCCGTCCCGACATCGCCCATGAGCAGCCGGTGCATCCGGTCCGGCGCGGTCATGTCGGCGGTAATCTCCTTGAGGGCGCGCTTCTGGTCGGCGGTGAGGGGCCAGGGCAGCGCCCGGGCCAGCGCCCGGGTATACGTGTGGTGCAGGGTGAAAGGCACGCCTCGGCGCCCCTGCTTGGCCATGAGTCGGGCCCGCGCCAGCATGAGCTGGAGGTCGAGCAGTTCATCGAAGGCGAGCCGCCGGCGGCCCGCCTCCGCCTCCTCCAGCGTGGCCGGCCGGTGCACCGCGCGGAGGGCCGCCGGCAGCGGCGGCAGCCCGGCGTCCGCCGGCACCGTCTCCGGCAGCGGTTCGACGGAGAAGGCGATCATCGCCTCCAGGTGCCGGTCTACCAGCCCCCGGATGACCTTGTGACTCAGCCCCTCGGTGGCGCGGTATACCGGCAGCACCCGCCCCGCCGGCGAGCCGTTGTCGTCGCCATCCGGCTCGGCCAGGACGATGAACTCGCGGGGATTGAGCTGGCGGCCGTGATAGAACCGCACCGGCCCCGCCACCAGCAGCGTCTGCCCCACCTGGATGCTGCGATCGAGGAACCCCTGCCCCGGCCAGGCGCACTCGAGCAGGCCGCTCGCGTCGCGCAGCACCGCGGTGAAGACCCGGAGCCCGCTCCGGGTCGGCATCAGCCGCTTGGCGATGACGGTGCCGACGCAGGCGACGTCCTCTCCCACGCGGGCCTGGGCCATCGGGGTGACGCTGGAGGCGTCGAGGTAGCGGAAGGGGATGTGCCAGAGCAGGTCCTGCGCGGTGCGGACGCCGAGGCGGGCAAAGGCCTCCGCCCGGCGCTCGCCGATGCCCTTGAGGAACTTGACCGAAGTATCGGGGCGGAGCGCGGGCATGCGCCGGGGGCGCTACTCCAGCAGCCGCGCGGCGTAGGCCGCGGGGTCGAAGGGCTGGAGGTCTTCGAGCGATTCCCCCAGCCCCACGAACCGGATCGGGATGCCCAGCTCCTTGCGCAGCGCGACCACCGCCCCGCCCCGGGCGCTGCCGTCCAGCTTGGTGACGATGATGCCGGTGGGCTGCACCGCCTGGCCGAAGAGCTTGCCCTGCTGGATCGCGTTCTGGCCCACGGTGCCGTCGAGCACCAGCAGCGTCTCCTGCGGCGCGCCGGGGCGGCGCCGGCCGATCACCCGGGTCACCTTGCGCAGCTCGTCCATCAGCCCGTCCTGGGTGTGGAGCCGGCCGGCGGTGTCCACCAGCACGGTGTCGGCGCCGCGCTTCTCGGCGGCGTCGA
>JANRJZ010000224.1:0-9296 GCA_033763675.1 Gemmatimonadota bacterium | reverse complement strand
ACGGTGGTCGGGATCTTCGAAGCGTCGGCGGAGTGCATCCGGGCGCCGACGTAGAGGGCGTTGTCGTCGTAGAGGAAGGCGATCTCGGTGCGGCCGGAGGGTTCGCCCCCCTCGACGGGCTCCTTCTGGGTGAAGTCGGTGCGCCAGGCGGTGCGGGTCCAGGCGTCGTCATCGAGCCGGCCGTCGAGGACCAGGGAGCCGCCGGAGGGGAGGCGGGTGGCACTGAACTCCTTGCCACTGGCGTTGGGGACGGTCACCGACTGGGCCTGGCCCGCGAGGGACGCGGCGGGGATGGCCAGCAGGAGCAGCAGCGACCGGTGGCTGAGGGGCACCGTGAGCCTCTGTAAGGGTTGCGGAATTAGATGCTACTACGGGTGTAAGGGTTGGGGGTTTCAGTCACCCCAGCTACTCACGGTCACCACGGAAGCACGGAAACACGGAAGGGACACGGAATGAACTTCCGTGCTTCGGTTTTTCCGTGTCGGATGCTGTGGGTGCTGGCGGGGGGGGCAGAGGGCAGGCGGCAGGGGGCGGGCGGCAGGGGGCGGGCGGCAGGGGACTCGCCGGGCTCGCGGCTGAAGCGGGGGGCGGGCCAGACGCCGACTCGCGGCTGAAGCCGCGGCTCGGCGGCGGTCGCTAAAGCGACCAGCGTGTGGAGCGGGGGGTGGAAGCTGGGGGCTGGTCGCTCTGCCAGGCGATGGAGTGGCGGACTTCGGCGGCGACCCAACCCGCGATGGCTTCGTCGGGGTGGCGGGCGGCTTGATCCGCTACGTAGCGGGAAACCGCGGGGAGCGCGCGCGCGCTCACGGACTCCAAGTTGTATCCCCGGGCCCAGCGGAGGGGTGCGTCACTCGGGGCATGCCCTTCCGTGCTGGCGAGGCGGGAGGATCCCCCCTTCATGCGCATGACCATCCGTGCGATCTGGGTCGCCGGATGAAGCCGCAGGAGGAGGTGCAGGTGGGTGGAGACGATGCCGAGAGCGATCACTTGAGCTCGCTCTTCGGCGGCGATCGCCGGGAGATAGCGGGAGAGGTACTGCGCGACCGCCAGGTTGATCAGCGGCCGGCGATCCATGGTGGTCCAGACCAGGTGGACAAAGAGGCGATGGCGCATCCCTCAAGCTGACAGATGTCGTTTCCGAGGTGGGTTCAGAGGATGGCAGGGGGGAGCACAAGAACGCGAAGTTTCTGGTCGCTTCAGCGACCGTCGCCGAGCCGCGGCTTTAGCCGCGAGCCGGCGGGGTGGCTAGGAACTGCTTTAGCCGCGAGCCGGCGGGGTGGCCAGTTACTGCTTTACCCGCCAGCGGGGGGACTGGCGTCCCCCGGCTGCTCACGTTCACCACGGAAGCAAGGAAACACGGAAGGGAAACACGGAATGAGCTTCCGTGCTTTCGTTCTTCCGTGTCGGATGTTGTGGGTGCTGGCCGGCGGTGGGGTCGGCGCGCCTGCTGGTCGCTTCAGCGACCGATGCCGAGCCGCGGCTTCAGCCGCGAGCCGGCGGGGCGGCCAGCTACTGCTTCAGCCGCGAGCCGGCGCGGGCCGATGGCTAGCTGATGTCGCGCTGCTTCCGCTTGCTCACCTCGGCCAGGAACCGCTTCTCCTCCGCGGTCAGGCTCTCGATGCCCGTGGCGCTGATCTTGTCCAGCACCCGGTCCACCTCGGCGGCGACGGGGTCGGCGCCGGGGCGGGGGGTCAGGGGACGGATGGGGGTCGCGGGGCGGTCGGACTCGTGGCTCACCGCCGTCTGCTGCACCATGACGACCCGTTCCGGCTGCTCCCGCAGGGCCGGCACCGGCCGGCGGCGGGAGACATCCTGGATCTTGAAGAAGAGCCACCCCGCCAGCATGCCGCCCAGGTGGGCCTCATGGGCCACGCCCGACATGGCCGGCATCTGGGCCAGCACCAGCTCGATCACCGCCGCCGCCAGCACCAGGGTCCGGGCCTTGATCGGCACCGGGATGGGGAAGACCATCAGCTCGGCGTCGGGCCAGAGCATCGCGAACGCCACCGAGACGCCGAAGACCGCCCCCGAGGCGCCGATCATCGGGCCCACCGGGACGAGGAAGCTGAGCATCAGGGAGACCAGGGCCGCCCCGACGCCGCAATAGAAATAGAAGAGGAGGAAGGTCCGGGAGCCCAGCCGGTTCTCGACCGCCGTTCCCAGCAGGTAGAACCAGATCATGTTCGCGGCCAGGTGGATGAACCCGGAGTGCACGAACAGGTAGGTCACCGCCCCCCATGGCCGGGTGAGGAAGCTCCCCGGGTCCATGGCCAGGAGCTGGTGGATCTGGCCCGATGTGAAGATGGTTTCCAGCAGCAGCTGCACCACCGCGGTGACCGCGATGATCCTTGCGACCCACGGGGTCGGGCGGGGGAAAGTGGGGCTGCTGAAGGACATACGACGGTTCCCGGTTACGCCTGGCGCCCGGGGGTCCGGGCGCAACGACAGATCCTGTCACACAGTGCCGCAAAGTCGATGCCTACCGCGCGGGCGGACTGCGGCAGGAGGCTTGTCGCCGTCATTCCGGGCAGGGTATTCACCTCTAAACAGAAGAGCCCGCCCGCCGGTGTCAAGCGAAAGTCCACCCGGGAATACCCCCCCAGCCGGAGGGCCCGGTGCGCTGCCAGGCCCAGCCGCTGGCACTCCGCCGTAACCGCCGCCGGGAGGTCCGCCGGGAAGATCTCCTCCGACATCCCCGGGGTGTACTTGCACTCGTAGTCGAAGATCTCGTGCTTGGGGATGATCTCCCCCACCGCCAGGGCCCGGTCCTCCAGGATCCCCACGGTGAGCTCCCGCCCCGGGACGAAGGCCTCGACCATGACCTCGTCGTCGTACTCGGCCGCGAACCAGACCGCCCGCTCGAAGTCCTCCGGCTGCTTGACCACCGTGAGCCCGACGGTGGAGCCCTGCTTGCTCGGTTTTACGACGACGGGCCAGCCCAGTTCCTTCCCCGCCTCCCCGGCCGTGACCGGGGTCATCCGCCACTTGGCTGTTGGTACCCCGGCATCCCGGAAAAGTCGCTTGGAGGCGTCCTTGTCCATGGCGATGGCGCTGGCCATGGGGCCGCTGCCGGTGTAGCGGACGCCGAGGGTCTCGAGGATGGTCTGGATGGTGCCGTCCTCGCCCCGCCCGCCGTGGAGGGCCAGGAAGACGGCGTCCGCCTCCCGCACCTCGGGCAGGGCCCCCAGCGCTGTCAGGAGAAACGTCCGCTCCCGGTCGGCCAGTTCCGCCACCGAGGGCCAGGTGCTGCCGACCTTGCCCAGGAGGTGGTCGGCCTCCCTCGATTCGGGGACGAATCCGGAGACGGTGTCCACCACCACCACGGCATGGCCCCCGGCCCGGAGCGCGGGGACGATCTGCCGCGCCGAGGCCAGGGCGACGTCACGCTCGGCGGAGGCGCCGCCGGTCAGGACGGTGATACGGATGGGGGGCTCGAGGCTTAAGGTGAGTGAATCGTAGGGGGAAGCGGGGAAACGGGGAAGCGGGGAAACGGGGAAACGGGGAAACGGGGAAACGGGGAAGCGGAAGGCACAAGTCTCCGATGGCGAGCCCGTTTCCCCGGTTCTCCGGCAGGTGCGTACCTCCGGCGCCCGTCCGGAGATGAGTCCGTTTCCCGCGCGCCCCCGCGGCGCGTTGCGCCGCGGGGCGCGCTACCTCGTCCCAATCATCTGCTGCAGTATGTCATACCGGCTCACGATGCCGATGAGCTTGCCGTCCTTCTGCACCAGCGCGGCCGGGCTCTCGCGGGTGAGCAGAGTCGCCAGCCGGTCGGTCTGGGTGAGGGCGTCCACCACCGGGAAGGCGCCGTCCATGACCTCCCGCACCGGGCGGTCGAGGAGGGCGGGCTGGGCCAGGGCGCGGGTCATGAGGGAGCTTTCGATGAGCCCGCCGACGCAGACGCCGTTCTCGAGCACCGGGATCTGGGAGACGCCCCAGGTGCTCATGAGGTTGAGGGCCTGGCGCACCGCGGCGGCCGCCGCGACGCTCACCAGCGCCGGGCTCTTGGCCGGCCGGTGCTGCAGCAACTGCTCCACGGTGATGCGAGGCGCATCCAGCAGCTGGTTTTCCTGCATCCACTCGTCGTTGAAGACCTTGGAGAGGTAGCGCTCGCCGGTGTCGCAGAGGATGGTGACGACGCAGGCGCCGGGATCGTCCAGCTCCCGCGCCACGTCGAGCGCGAGCGCCACGTTGAGCCCCGCGGAACCGCCCACCAGGATCCCCTCCTCCCGCGCCAGGCGCCGGGCCATGACGAGGGCGTCGCGGTCGGAGAGCTGGCGGAACTCGTCGATGTAGTCGAACCAGATGGTCTCCGGGATCTTGTCGCCGCCGATCCCCTCGACCTTGTAGGGATGGCCCTCGCCGAGCGTCCTGGTCTTGCTGTAGCCGGTGTAGAGGGAGCCCTGCGGCTCCCCGGCGATGACCCGGACCCTGGGGTTCTTCTCCTTGAGGAACTTCCCCGTGCCGCTCACGGTGCCGCCGGTGCCGGCGCCGGCCACGAGGTGGGTGACCCGCCCCTCGGTCTGGGTCCAGATCTCGGGGCCGGTGGTCTCGTAGTGGGCCTGGGGGTTCACCTGGTTGTAGAACTGGTTAGCCAGGATGGCGCCCGGGGTGTCCTTGACCAGCTGCTTGGCCTTGTTGACGTAGTTGTCGGGGTGGTCCGGGGGGACGGCGGTGGGGGTGATGACCACCTCGGCGCCGTAGGCCTTGAGCAGCCGCACCTTCTCCTGCGACATCTTGTCAGGCAGGGTGAAGATGCAGCGGTACCCCTTGAGCGCCGCCGCCAGCGCGAGGCCCACGCCGGTGTTGCCGCTGGTGCCCTCGACGATCACGCCCCCCGGCTTCAGCTCCCCCCGCTGTTCGGCGTCCTCGATGATCCGGAGCCCGATCCGGTCCTTCACCGACCCGCCCGGGTTGGCGTATTCCGCCTTGCCGTACACGGGGGTGCGGAGGCCGGCCCCCACCCGCCCCAGGCGGATGAGCGGCGTCCAGCCGATGGTGGGGAGGACGGAGTCGTAGGCTTTGACGTGCGGGGGAGTCACGGGACGGGCCCTTGGAAGGGGGAGGGGAAACCTACGGAGAAACGGGGAAACGGGGAAGCGGAGAAACGGAGAAACGGAGAAACGGGGAACGGGGAACCGGGGAACGGGGGAACGTGGATGGTCGGTCCGGCCGCGCCCTCGCGTCGGCGCCGAACCGCCCAATCGCCCAATCGCCCAACCGCCTAATCGCCTAATCGCCCAACCGCCCAACCGCCCAACCGCCTACGGCGTCACTCCCCCCGCCTCCGGATGCCGGAAGTGCACCGGCTGGAGGAAGGTGGCCGGGACGGCGGTGCCGTTGCGGAGCGCGGGGGCAAAGCGGAAGCCGGGCACCGCCGCGAGCGCCGCCGAGTCGAGGGCGGGATAGCCGGAGGATTCGGCGACGCGGGTGGAGTCGGACTTGAGCTGGCCGGTTTCGTCCACGAAGAGCCGGAGGACGACCTTTCCCTCGATGCCGCGGGCGTAGAGCGCCGCGGGGTATTCCACCGGCGACTCGGGGTTGACCATGACCGGCGCGTCGTCCCCCCGGCGGGCCGGGGATTCATCCGGCAACGCCACGGTGTCGGCGCGGGAGCGGTTGCAGGCGGCCACCGCGAGCAGGACGAGGAGCGCCGTCCGCGGGGGGAAGGAGGAAGCGGGAAGCGGGAAGGACGGGTGGGTCATCGCTACGGCTCCGCTCGGCGCTTGAGGTCTGCGAGCGTGACGAGCGCCTCGAGCGGGGTCATCCGCTCCAGGTCCATCCCCTTGAGCTCCTCCACCACCGGATGGGGGCGGGCCTCGCCGGGGAGGAAGAGGCCGAGCTGGCTGGGATCGTCCTCGGGAGGCGGGCCGGGGACCATGCGGTGCTCCCCCTCGAGCGTCTTGAGCACCTCGCGGGCGCGGCGGATGACTGCATTGGGGAGGCCGGCGAGCTGCGCCACGTGCACCCCGTAGCTCCGGTCGGTGCCTCCCGCCTCCAGCCGGTGCAGGAAGACCACCTGGTCTCCCGTCTCCCGCACCGCGACGTTGAGGTTCCGGGCATGAGCCAGCTTCTCGGGAAGCTGCATCAGCTCGTGGTAGTGGGTGGCGAACATGGTGCGGCAGCCGACGGCATCGTGCAGGTGTTCGCTCACCGCCCAGGCGATCGCCACGCCGTCATACGTGGACGTGCCGCGGCCGATCTCGTCCAGCAGCACCAGGCTCCGCTTCGTCGCGTTGTGGAGGATGGCGCTGGTCTCGCTCATCTCCACCATGAAGGTGGACTGGCCGCGGGCCAGGTTGTCGCTCGCGCCCACGCGGGTGAACAGCCGGTCCACCACGCCGATCTCGGCCGCCTCTGCCGGGACGTAACTTCCCAGTTGGGCCAGGATGACGCACAACCCGATCTGGCGCAGGATGGTGCTCTTCCCCGCCATGTTGGGGCCGGTGACCAGGAGCAGCCGCTCGGCGGGATCGAAGCGCACGTCGTTGGGGATGAAGCTCTCCCGCGCCATCAGCCGCTCGATCACCGGATGGCGGCACTGCCGGAGCGTCAGCGTCAGGCCGTCGTGCACCGCGGGGCGGACGTAGCGGTGCTGCACCGCGGTCTCCGCCAGCGCCGCCCACACATCCAGCCGCGCCAGCGCGGAGGCGGTGCGCTGCACCCGCGCGGTGGCGGCGCCCACCCGGTCCCGCAGGGCGGTGAAGAGCCTTCCCTCCCGCTCGCCGATCTTCTCCTCCGCCCCCAGCACCTTGGCCTCGTAGCTCTTGAGTTCCGGGGTGACGTAGCGCTCGGCGCCGGTCAGCGTCTGCCGCCGCTCGTAGTCGGCGGGGACCTTCCCGGCGTGGGCGTTGGTGATCTCCAGGTAGTACCCGAAGACCTTGTTGTAGCCCACCTTGAGCGACGGGATCCCGGTGCGCTCCCGCTCACGCTGCTGCAGGGTGGCGATGTACTGCTTGCCGCCGTCGCGCAGGTCGCGCAGCTCGTCGAGCTCGGCGTCGTAGCCGGGCTGGATCACGTCGCCATCGGCGAGGACGGCGGGGGGCCGCTCGGTGAGGGCGGCGGCGAGCTCCTGGGCCAGGTCGGCGAGCAGGTCGAAGTCCTCCACCACCTGGCCCAGCGCGGCGCTCCGGTCCCGGTCGGCCAGGGAGGTGAGCGCCTCGAGGACGTCGGGGAGGCGGAGGAAGCTGTCGCGGAGGGCGCCGAGCTCGCGGGGGGTGGCGCGGCCGGCCGCGGCGCGACCGGCGAGGCGCTCCAGGTCCCGCACGCCGAGCAGCGCCTCGCGGATGCGGGCGCGGCTCCGGGCGTCGGCCACCAGCACCTCGACCGCGTCGAGCCGCTGGTTGATGGCGGCGGGCTCGGACAGCGGCGAGAGCAGGAAGCGCCGCAGCAGCCGGGCGCCCATCGGGGTCATGGTGGTGTCCAGCACCTCGAACAGCGTGGTGTTGCGGGCGCCGGCACGTAGCGGCTCCACCAGCTCGAGGTTGCGGCGGGTCATCTCGTCCAGCCACAGGTGACCGGCGGCGCGACGGACCGACGGCCGCTGCAGATGCGGCAGGCCGCTCGGCTGCAGCTCCTGCACGTAGCGGAGCAGGGCGCCGGCGGCGCCGACCGCCGGCGCGTCCTCGGGGCCCAGGCCCAGGCCGTCGAGGCTGGCGAGCTGGAAGCGGCGGGCCAGCTCGGCGCGGGCCAGCTCGGGATCGAACTCCCAGCGCTCACGCGGGGTCTGGAGCAGGCCGTCCTCGAGCTTGAGCTCGAGATCATTGGGCAGCACCAGCTCCGCCGGCGCCAGCCGGGCGATGGCCTCCTGCAGGGTGCCGTCAACGAGGGTCTCGAGCAGGAACTCGCCGGTGGACAAGTCTACCGCGGCCAACCCCGAAGGGCGGTCGGACGGTCGGGCGGTCGGACGGTCGGTTGAACCGTCCGCCTGTCCGCCTGTCCGCCCGTCCGCCCACACCGCCACCAGGAAGTTGTTGCGCACCCCCGGCAGGCAATTCTCCTCCAGCACCGCGCCGGGGGTGATGGTCTCGATCACCTCGCGGCGGACGATGCCCTTGGCCAGCTTCGGATCCTCCACTTGCTCGCAGATGGCGACGCGGTGCCCGGCGGCGATGAGCTGGCGGAGGTAGTCCGCCGCGGCCTTGACGGGCACCCCGGCGAGGGGCACGCCGTCGCCGCGGGTGGTGAGGGTGATGTTGAGGACCCGCGCCCCCAGCTCGGCGTCGTCGAAGAACATCTCGTAGAAGTCGCCCATGCGGAAAAAGAGGATCGAGTCCCGGTGCCGGGACTTGATCTCGCGGTACTGCTGCATGAGCGGCGTGCCGGAGGGGTCGGCGGCCCGTCCGCTCACGGCTCCTGCACCACGAAGGGCGAGTGACGGAGCTTCTGCCGGATCTGCTCGGCGGCGGCGGACGCGCGGGCCCGGTCGGGGTAGGGACCGGCGCGCACCTTGAAGAGGGCGCCCTCGCGCACGATGTAGGGCGTGAAGCCGGCGCCCCGGAGGTCGCCGGCGACCTTGTCGGCGGCGGCCTGGGTGTTCACCGCGGCGACCTGCACGCCGAAGCCGGTCCTCGCCGGGACGGGCGGAGCCGGCGCTCCGCCCCTGCTCGTATCGACGGCCGGGGCCGGCGCGGTATCTGCGGCCACCGGCGCCGGGGCGGTGCAGCGGCCGTTCAGGAACTCGAGGCGGTTCCGGAGCTCGATGTCCTCGGTGGTGCGCTCCAGCCCGATGGCGAGCCAGGCGCAGGCCTCGTCCCGCTTGCGCTGGTCGAAGAGCGACCGGGCGGCCCATTCGGCGGCGGGGCCGAGGACGGGGGAGTCGGGGTAGTCGTTGCGGATGCGCTCGAGCTGGCGGGTGGCGCCGGGGAGGTTGCCACCGGCGTAGTCGAGCAGCGCCAGGCGGTAGATGGCGTCGTCGGCCCAGGCGCTGTTGGCGAACTCCACCGACACGCGGGTGTAGTTGCGGCGCATCTCCTCGATGTTCCGGCTCACCAGCCCCATGGTGTAGAGCACCTGGGGGTACAGGGTGTCGGTGGGCGGGGTGGTGCGGAGCAGGGTGGTGACCAGCACCCGGGCGGAGTCGCTGCCTCCCTCCTGCGCGATGCGAAGCGCGTCGAGGAGACGGGGGTCGGATTGGGCCGCGAGGGGGCCGGTGATCAGGCAAAGCGCCAGGAGGGCGGTTCGGCGGTTCGGCGGTTCGGGGGTCCGGGGGTCGGGCTGCCTCAGGGGGTCGCTCCGTGCGGTTTCGAATCGCCGGTACGCGCGGCGGGCGAACCGCCGCCCCGCCGAACCGCCGGCTC
>JANRJZ010000223.1:0-8357 GCA_033763675.1 Gemmatimonadota bacterium | reverse complement strand
GGCGGAGCTGACCCGCGCGGGGGCCTACGGTGCGCGGCTGACGGGGGCGGGGTGGGGCGGGGCGGTGATCGCGTTGCTCCCGCCAAAGGAGGAGGGGCGCATCGTGGACGAGGTGGCGCGCCAATGGCTGGCGAGGTTTGGCCGGCCGGTCGCCACCTGGGCCACCAGGGCGGCGGCCGGGGTGCGGAGCGAGAAGTAGGCCCTCGCGCCGCCCGCTGGGCAAGACCCGGCAGTCAAGGTAGTTCGCCAGTCCGCGCCAACGGGAGCACAGTGGGGAGCCGGACGGTCCCCGGCTCCCCGCCGTCCGTCATGCAGCTGACGGCCATGTGGAGCGGGTGGCGCATTATCCGTCACTACAGTTAGCGGCAGAACGCCACCGCTCCACCCGAAACTTCTCCCGCCATGGCCCGAACCGCTTGACGCGACAGCGGTTTTGGGTATCCTGTGAATGCCCCCCCCACATCGTGGCCCCAGGACGGGTCCGAAGGACCGCGAATTGTCCCGGATGCAGTACACCGCGGTAATCCCGTCCCCCCGGCGCGGCGCGGCCCGATGATGGGGCCAGGGGTATTCCCCCACCGCCTCCGTTCCCTCGAATGGTCACTGCCGCTGGCGGTGGCCGGGCTCCTGCTTGTGTCGCTGCTCGCGATGGCGCTGCTGGCGCACCGGCGGGTGGCGCGGATGGCGCACGACACGGCCCAGGAACGGCTGCAGGTGCTGAGCACGCAGTACGCCGACCTGCTGGCCACGGAGGCGCGGCGCACCGCGCAACTGGCCGTGCAGCTCGCCAGCCAGCCGGTGTTGCTCGCCGCGGTCCTGGCGATGTCAGCACCCGCCCGCGCGGCGGCGGAGTCCGCCCTTGCCGAGGGGCGGCCCGTCAAGGTGATCGCGGCGGAGCTGCGGGACAGCCTGGGGCGGCGCCTCGTCGCCATCGGGGCGGATACGCTGGCCGTGCAGGGACTCGGACTGCGCCCGCTCATCGTGGGAGGCCGGTTCCGCGATTCCGCCCTGGTCGGGCCCTTCTTCGCGCGGGACTCCCTCATCCTCGTACCCGGCGTCGCGCCGGTTCGGGATGACGGCATCACCGAAGGCTACGTCGTGCAATGGTGGCGGATCGGGTCCGGCGCCGGCAATCGCGGCGCGACCGAACGACTGCTGGGCCCGGGCGGCGCCCTGCTCATCGGCACGGAGGGCGGCGTCTGGACCGACCAGGTGGATACGGTGCCGGCCCCGCCGCCCGCGCTGGCGCTGGGAGGGAAGCCGCTCCGCTACGAACGCGGCACGCTGGGCACCCGGCTGGCCGTCGCCGCCGCGGTGCCCTTCTCGCCCTGGCGCCTGGTGATCGAATTCTCCGAGCCTCTCGTCATGGCGCCGGCCACGACCTTCCTCAGCCGCATGACGGCAGGCGCCACCGTGGTGTTTGCCCTGGGGCTGCTCGGCACCTGGCTGCTGATGCGCCGGGTCACCGGGCCCCTCGGGGAGCTCGCCAGCGCGGCGGACGCCCTCGCCGCGGGCGACTATTCCCGCCGCACCCGGCTGGAACGCGGTGACGAACTCGGCCGCGTGGGCGCCGCGTTCGACACCATGGCCACGCGCATCCAGGCCACGCACGAGCGGCTGGAGGCGAACATCGTGGAGCTGCGCAGCACGCAGCAGCAGTTCGCGCACGTGCAGCGGATGGAGGCGGTCGGCCGGCTGGCAGGCGGCGTGGCGCACGACTTCAACAATCTGCTCAGCATCATCCTGGCCACCTGCGAGCTGGGCATCGGCGCCCTGCCGCGGCACCACGAGGCCCGGGAGTCGCTGGAGGACATCGAGCGGGCGGCGGAGCGGGCCGCCGCGCTCACCCGGCAGCTGCTCGCCTTCTCCCGCCGCCAGCTGATCGAACCCACGGTCTTCAGCGTCAACGAGATGGTCTCGGAGCTGGAGCGGGTACTCCAGCGGCTGGTGGGAGAGACCATCCAGCTGGTGGGGCGGCCAGGCGCGGAGGCGCCGATGGTCCTCGCCGACCGGGCCCAGATCGAACAGGTACTGCTCAACCTGGTCGTGAACGCGCGGGATGCCATGCCGCAGGGCGGCCGCCTGGCCATTGATACCCGGAACGTGACGCTCGACGAGAACTATGCCGCCCATCGGCAGGAAGTCACCCCGGGCGACTACGTCATGTTCGCCGTGAGCGACACGGGCATCGGCATGACCTCGGAGCAGCAGTCACACCTGTTCGAGCCGTTCTATACGACCAAGGAACAGGGCAAGGGGACCGGGCTTGGCCTCGCCACCTGCTTCGGGATCGTGAAGCAGAGCGGCGGGCACATCGCCGCGTACAGCGAGGTCGGCAAGGGCAGCACCTTCCGGGTCTACCTGCCGGCCGTGCTGCAGCCGCCGGCCCAGGCGGGCGAGGACGCCGCCGTGGAGTACCGCGGCACCGAGCGGATCCTGCTCGTGGAGGACGAGCTGGCGCTCCGCCACGTGGCCGGTCGGATCCTGGCGCGCCAGGGCTACCACGTCCTGGAGGCGGCCAGCGCAGAGGAGGCCCTGCTCCTGCTGGAGGGCGAGGGGGCCCAGGTGGACCTGATGATCACGGACGTGGTGCTGCCGAACATGGGTGGGCGGGAACTGGCGGAGCGGGTCTCCCAGCAGTGGCCCGGCGTCAAGATCCTCTTCGTCACTGGCTACACCGACGACGTGATCTTGCAGCACCAGCTTCTGGCGCGGGACGTGGCGCTCCTGGAGAAGCCCTATACGATGGGCAGCCTCGGCCGGAAGGTCCGCGCGGTGCTGGACAACGCCTGAGGGGGTGGCGGCCTGACACCCGCCGCTGCCGCGACTCGTAGGGGTCGGCCACTCGTCCCCCCGCCGACCATGCTCCAGAGCGCAACGATGCTCCGTGCCCTCCCGCTGCTCCTCGTGTTCGCGCTGCCTTCCGCCATCACCGCCCAGCACTCCCGCACCGCGCTCACCCGCGGCACGTGGGCAGTCGTGGGCGCCACCGTCATCCCCATGGACCGCGACACCGTGCTTCGCGATGCCACGGTCGTGGTCAAGGACGGCCGGATCGCCGCGGTCGGCCCCGCCGGCACGGTGCGGGTCCCCGGCGGCGCCCGGCGGATAGACGGCCGGGGGAAGTTCCTCATCCCGGGGCTGGCGGACATGCACGCCCATCTCTACGCCGATGAATGGGTGCCGGACTCGGTGGCGCCGTACGAATTGGGGGTCATGCTCGCCAACGGCGTCACTGCCGCGCGCCTGATGATTGGGACCCCGCTGCATCATCAGCTCCGGCGCCGGATCGAGGCCGGGGCCCTGGCCGGCCCGCAGCTCTGGATCGCGAGCCCGCAGTTTGCCGGCCGGAACGATCCCCACAGCATGGTGGTCCGCACGCCGGAAGAGGCGCGGGCGGCGGTGCGGGCCGTCGCCGACTCGGGCTATGACTTCATCAAGCTCACGGTCCTCATCACCCCGGAGGTGTACGACGCCATCGTGGCCGAGGCGCGGGAACGGAAGATCCCGGTGGTAGGTCACGTGGATCCGCGGGTGACTGTCGCGCGCGCCCTCGCTGCGGGACAGCAGATCGAGCACCTCGACAACTACATGGAGTCGGTGCTGGCGGACTCCGCCCCCAGCCGGCAGTCCGTCTCCGACGTCGGCGCCTACCGGGCCGCCAATTGGGCCACCCTGGACCATGTGGACGAGGCCAAGGTGGACGCGCTGGCCCGCGCCACCGCCGCCGCCGGGGTATACGTCACCCCGACCCTCGCCTTCTTCCGGCTCTGGTTCGCCGAGTACCGGAGCGATGAGGAGGTGCGCGCCCGGCCGGACTTTGCCCACATTCCGCCGAAGATGCGCGAGCTGTACTGGAACGGGCGGCAGCGCTACTGGCAGAACCCGCCCAGCGAGGCTCGCCGCGCGCGCTACATCCAGGTGCGGAACCGGATGGTGAAGGAGATCGTCGCCGCCGGAGGGAAGATCATGGCCGGAAGCGATGGGCCCGGCGGCCTCATGGGCTACGGCTGGACCCTGCACCGCGAGCTGGAGCAGCTGGTGGACGCCGGGCTCACCCCGCGCCAGGCGCTTGCCGCCGCGACGACCGTGCCCGCCGAGTATCTCGGCGCGACGGGGGAGTGGGGAACGATCGCGCCGGGGAAGCGCGCCGACCTGGTGCTGCTCGACGCCGACCCGCTCGCCGACATCCGGAACACCACGCGGATTGCCGGGGTGGCGGTGGGCGGTCGGTGGTTTGCGCAGGCGGAGCTCACGGCAATGATCGCGGCGGCGGGGTCGCGGCTCGGCGCGGCGGGGAGCCCGTAGCGGGGAACGGGGAACGGGGGAACGGGCCCGAAGTCTAAGGCCGAACCGCCGAGCCGACCGCCCTACCGCCCTACCGCCCTACCGCCCTACCTTCCCAGCCACGGCTCGGGTGGCGAAACTGGCAGACGCAAGGGACTTAAAATCCCTTGGGGAGCAATCCCCGTGTGGGTTCGATCCCCACCCCGAGCACTGTACTCTTCACCTCGTTCGGCCCATGACGTCTCCGTTCATCCGCCTGCTCCCGGCCGCGCTCGCCGCGCTCTGCCTCGCCGCACCGGCGGCTGCCCAGGCCGTCCCCAGCGCCAACGTCCGCGTCCGCCTCACCTATCACAGCATCACCATCCGCGGGGATACCACGCAGATCACCCTCGGCGTCGCGGTGGACTCCGCGAGCCCCGAGTCACTCTTCGTCCTGACCATTGATGCACCCACGCGGGTGATCACGGTGCATGAACCGCCACCCCGGATCGAGTGGGCCGCCAGCGTGGCGTATCGGGGCCGAACGGTGGCAGCATGGGCGGCGCTCACTCTTGTGGCCCCCGGCGATACCACTCCCACGCTCTGGTACAGCGCCCTGGGCCTACCGGGAATTGATTCCGCCTGGGCGGAGGGGTACTATCCACCGCCGATCGTCCAGGAGGACCTCGCCGACAGCAGCTACAGCTCGACCCCCGATGTGGACCCCCTTCACGCCCGGAGCGTCCAGTTCCTTACGGTCGGCATCGAACCGATGCCCCCCGGCGCCACCCGTGCCAGCCTCACGGCGCGGCTCGACTCCCTTCGCGGCGAGGCCTGCGCGCTTGGCTGGATCACCAGCGACACCCTCTGCGCCGCGTTGCACGAGTACCTGAACGGCACTCCCCCGGCATTCGACCACTTTCGCGCCGCGCTCAACACCGCCTTCACCCCCGGAGGCCCGGTGTCGGATGAGGCCTACGGGCTGCTCCGCGCCAATCTCGACTACCTGCTCAACCTCGCGCCGCGGCCCCGGCAGTAGCGTAGCAGGCGCCGACACTCCTACCAACACCACCGACGGTGTTCCCGACGGCGCGGACTCTCCTACCCGCACCTCCGACTCTCCTATCCACTCCGCCGACGGCGTAGCCGATGGTGCCGACGCTCCTACCAGCACCTCCGACGGTCCTACCAGCACCTCCGACGGCGTTGCCGACGGCGCCGACGCTCCTACCCGCACCGCCGACTCTCCTATCCGCTCCCCCGACGGCGTTGCCGATGGTGCCGACGCTCCTACCAACACCGCCGACGGCGTTGCCGACGGCGCTGACTCTCCTGCCGATACCTCCGATAGCGTTGCCGACGGTGCCGACCCTCCTGCCGACACCTCCGACACCGCTTCCGGAGTCGCCAAGCGGCCGCTCGGGCCCGCCGATACTCCTTCAGGTCCCGCCAAGCGTCCGCACGGGCACCCCGACACTTCTCCAGACTTCACGAGGCGTCCGCTCGCCATGGGTGTTCACACCCCGGCCCGGAGGTTGGGCGACTGGGCATGTGGCGGTAACGCCGAGGCCGGATGTTACGCCGGTCCGGCAGGCACGTGGGTTCCACCCGACACTTGAAGAGGCCGGTATGAAGCGAGTCGGGTGAGTCCGCTGGTCTCAGGCGGGAGGCTTGCTTGACCTCGGCACCCACGGCGGACCCGTGGCCCAGGCGGTGGCCATCAATGATGCGGGAGAGGTGGTGGGGGTGAGTTGCGTCGCCGGTTCCAATGCCCTCCACGGCTTCCGCTGGACCCGCACCACCGGGATGGTGGATCTGGTGCCCTCGGAGGAACTCGACATCTAGGTCTGGGATGTCAGCAACCGGGGGGAGATCGTCGGATCCGCCGTCCGTGGGTTCAGTGCCAACTATCAGGGGTTCTCCTTCCCGCGGAACGGCCGGCGGGCGCGGCTCCACGGGGTCGGCGGCGGGTTCACGACGGCCTTTGGGGTCAACGATTGCGGGCATATCGTCGGCGTGTCGAGCACGGAGCGCGGAAGCGACTTCACGACGCTCTGGGACCGGCCGTGCGCCCGCAGCGGGTCCATCCCCTAATCAGTCCCGAGGCACCCTTCCCGGCGCCGGAGTTCCCCGGAACCCTCAGGGCCACGGCCGCGTTTCCGCTGGCATGCCCGCCTGCCCGCGCTGCGGCCACGAGACCCCGGCCGACGAGCTCGCTCACGCCCACGACTACCTCGCCTGGCGTACCCCGGAAGGGGCCTGCCCGGCCTGCGTGCAGCAGCAGCTGCTCCGCACCCTGCTCGAGCAGGGAGATGCGGCGCTGCACCGCGCGGTACAAACCGTCTGGCCGCTCGATCCCGAGGCGGCATTCGGGGCGCTTCCCACGCCGCTCCGGCTCCACGCCGATCCCCGCTTCGCCGGACGGGGGGTCGGGATCGCGCTGATCGACTCGGGCTTTCACCCGCACCCCGACCTGACCTCCCCCCACAATCGAATCCGCGCCTGGTCGGACCAGGGCCGGGACCCGGAAGTAACATTCCGGTTCCCGGTAGACAGTTCCCCCCGCTGGCCCGGCTGGGATGCCGCCGCCGACGAACAGTGGCACGGCACCATGACCAGCGTGGTCGCCGCCGGCAATGGTCGTCTGAGCCACGGACTCTACCGGAGCCTCGCTCCCGAGGCGGACGTGGTGCTGCTGGCCGTACGGGACAAGGCGGGCCGGATCACCAACGAGACCATTGCCCGCGCGCTCGAGTGGGTGCTCCGGCACCGGGAGGAGTTCCGCCTCCGGGTCGTGAACCTGTCATGCAGCGGCGATGCGGTGGATCCGCTGGCGGGAAACCCGGTGGATCGTGTGGTGGCCCGGCTGGTGGAGGCGGGGGTGACGGTGGTCGCGGCGGCCGGCAACAGCGGGGTCCGCGCCCTCCTTCCCCCGGCCACCGCGCCGGACGCGCTCACCGTGGGCGGCATTGACGACCAGAGTCTCCTGGATCACCGCGCAGTCGCCCTGTGGCACAGCAACTACGGGGAGACGACCCTGGGCGCCTGGAAACCGGAGTTGGTGGCGCCCAGCATCTGGGTCGCTGCGCCGGTCCTCCCCGGCACGGCGGTCGCCGTCGAGCTGGCCGGGCTCTTCGCCCGGCGGCGGGCCGGGGACCGGAGTGTGGACCAGCGCCTGGGTGAGCTCAAGGCCATCACCCCCCATTATCAGCATGCGGACGGCACCAGCTTCGCCGCGCCCCTCACCACGAGTGCCGTGGCAGGGTTGCTGGAGGCCAATCCCGCGCTCACCCCGGCCGCGGTGCGGGCCATCCTGCTCGGCACGGCCCAGCCGGTGGCGGGCGCCTCGCGCGAGCGCCAGGGGGCCGGGGTGCTCGACCCCGGGCGGGCCGTTGCCCGGGCGCTGGCGGAGTCTCACGGCGGTAGGGTGGACGGCGGACCCAGCCAGGGCCCAGACGGGGTACGCTTCCGGCTGCACGACCACGTCGCCCGTACGGTGGAGGTGTACGGCGGGTGGAATGACTGGAGCGAACCGCTGGCGGCCCGTGCCGCCGAGCCCGGCCTGTGGGAGTCCGACCCGCTGCGGCTCCCGGTGGGGCGTCACCCTTACAAGTTCTGCCTGGACGGAATCCGCTGGGTGGATGATCCCGCCAACCCGCGAAAGCAGCCCGATGGGGTGGGCGGGCTCAACGCGACCGTGGAGGTTGCCTAGCCGAGCGGCCGGGCGAGGTCCATCTTGGGATGGCCCCCGCCGTCTCTCTCCTGGTCCACTTCGGGATCCCTATGGCCGCACCCAATCCCACGCTGTTCCGGATCGCGGGCTTCCCCTGTTCCGGGCTGGACTGGGTAGGCCGGCTGCTTGCGTTGCATCCGATGGTGGCGGTGGTGGAGGGCCCGAGCCGGGTCGGGGCGCTCGGTGGCGAGTCGCCGCGCAGGAGCCCCGAGTTGGCGGCGGCCGGGGTGGAGCTGCTCCAGCAGGGGCGAGCCGCACTCGCAGCCAAGCCTGGTGCCACCCACCTCGGCGTCATCACCCTCGCCGGTGACAGTGCGATCGCCGCGCCGGAGATCATGGTACTCCGCGACGGCCGGGA
>JANRJZ010000222.1:0-31838 GCA_033763675.1 Gemmatimonadota bacterium | reverse complement strand
CGGCGGTTCGACCAGCGGCACGCCCACGCCAACCCATGGAGTGAGCAGCGAATCGTGCGTCGCGTTGAGGGCCTCCATGGCTGACACCGCGATCCCGAAGGCCAGCGAGTCCACGTCGGCGGAGCCCACCGCGCGGTGGGTGGTGTATGGCTGACCAGAGCGGGCCCGGTCCAGCCGAAAGATCGACACGCTGTTTGTCGGCCTCGTACGGGTGCCGGTATCCCGCTGGAGCCGCAGGTGCATCATGGGTCCGCGATCCGCCAGCTCCCCGAAACGGTGCCGGACCAGATCCCAGGCCTGGCGCACGCCGGGCTCGAGCGCGTCCTCCTCCTCCGGCAGGAGGTCCACCCGGAGGCGCCCGACCTCGATCTGCTTCCAGCCCAGGGCGCGGTCTCGCTGGGCATCCCGGGCGCGGATCAGCGCGTCGAGGGAGTCCCGCTGCCGCTGCAACCAGCGGACCCTGGCCGCGGCATCACGCAGCTCGCCGCCGGTGCCAGCCTGCGCGGCGGCGCTCGAGGCGCCGAGCAGGGTGAAGCAGAGCCCGAGGGCCAGCGCACGGAACCGGGCGTCAGACATCAATCAGCATCCATCGCCCGCTGAAGATGTCGAGCGGGCCGGGCCAGACGAAGAGGACCTCGACCAGGGTCCCAAGCAGGTTCAGGTCCGAGTCCACCAGGGCGAGGACCCATTGGGCCAGGAGCAGACCCGCGATGGTCCCCAGCACCACCCCTGCGGTCCGGGCGGTACCGGCGGAGATGCTGAAGAAGAGCGCGAAGGCCACCAGGGCGGCGAGCGCGAAGCGCAGCCCGAGGAGCGTGGGATAGGCCCTGATGCCCTCGGGCAGGTCAACCATGCTTGTCGCGAGCAGCGCCCCGAACCAGAGGGCCAGGAGCGGCAGGGCCAGCAGCGTCAGCCCCGACCCGAGGCGGTAGAGCACGAGTTGCCACCGCGGCAGCGGCAGGCTCAGCGCGTACACATGGCGGCCGGCGTGATCGGCCGCCCAGGCGGAGACTGCCAGCAGCAGCCCCAGCACCGTCGCGAGCAGGGGGAACATCGGCCCGAAGGAGCCCATGAATTCAATGGCCAGGCTGGCACCGGCGTCCTCGGCGAAGAGCGCGGGGAGTGGCTGGACCACGACCAGGGGCAGGCCGAAGGCCGCCAGGACGCCAAGCAGGAGCGGGAGACGGGCCCATTTCCACTGGGTGAACAGGATGGCGCGGAACATCAGCCCTCCCCCCTCGGCGCGGTACGGGCGGTCGACAGGAGTTCGACGAACCCCTCCTCCAGATCGAGGTCGATCACCTCCTGCACCCCCGCGCCGATGCCCTCGAAGTACTGGGTCATCGGCGCCTGCCACCCGCGCACGATCCAGGTCTCAGCCTGGCCTTCGACGTAATGCCGGGCCAGCACGACGAACGGGGTATCCCCGAGCAGGGCCGGTGCGCCGCGCACCCGCAGCCGCTTGATCCCGTTCTTGAAGCTCTGCATCGGCATCTCGGCGACCAGCCGGCCCCGGTCCATGATCCCGACCCAGTCGCAGATCCGTTCCAGCTCGTGGACCAGGTGGCTGGAGATGAAGACGGTGGCATCGCGCTGCGCCACGTAGTCGAGCAGGGCGGTCAGGACCTCGCGGCGTACGACCGGATCGAGGCCATCGGTAGGCTCGTCCAGCACCAGGAGTTCGGGGGTCTGGGCCAGGGCCTGGAGCAGCAGGAGCTTGCCGGTCTCGCCCTTGGAAAGGCGGCTGAGCGGCAGGGTGCGCAACAGCCCGAATCGGGCCACCAGCTCGTCGGCCCAGCGCTGATCCCAGTCGGGATAGAAGGCTGCGTGATATCGCAGCGATTCGTCGACGGTGAGGGAGGGATAGAGGTGTGGCCGTTCCGGGACATAGCCGGTCCGCGCCAGCGCCCGGGGCGCCTCCCTGGGGATCGCCTGGCCGAGGACCGTGATGGCGCCCGAAAGCGGCCGCAGCAGCCCGAGCAGGAGCCGGATGGTCGTGGTCTTGCCGGAACCGTTGGGGCCGAGATAGCCGTAGATCGCCCCCTGTGGGACGCGCAGGTTCAGGTCGCGCAGTTCGAAGGTCTTCCCGGCCCGGTAGCGGAGCTCACGGGTTTCGATTGCGAGGCTCATGCGGCGCCTCCCGCGAGCTCCTCGAGCAGCAGCGCACGGAGCTCCTCGGCACCGATGCCAACGCGGCGCGCCTCGGCAAGCATGGCCCGGATCAGGCGGCGGCCTTCACGGTCGCGCTCCCTGGTCCGGCGATCCGGCGTGACCTCCCGCACGAAGGTCCCTGCCCCCTGACGCATTTCCACGAAGCCCTCCGTTTCGAGGTCGCGGTACGCCTGCACGACGGTCGCCGGATTGATGCGCAGCTGCCCCGCCAGCTGGCGGACCGACGGCAGTCCCGCCCCGGCGCGGAGTTCGCCGGACGCGATGGCCACCTTCAGGCGCGCGGCGATCTGGGCATACAACGGGACTGCGCTGCGCGGATCGATCTGTTCGAACATCGGCCGGGTCACCCTTGGTGTATTGCTGTACCGATACAGTAGGGCTTTGGGCGGCCGCTGTCAATCCCGACGGCGCGGTGGGGGCAAACAGAAAAGCCAGAGGCGTGGCCCCTGGCTTTCCTGCCCTCTCACCGGTCCCCTCAGACCGGTGTCCTGCCACCGGCCCCCTCAGACCGGTGTCCTCCCTTTGGTTCCCCCCGCGGCTTCAGACTCTGGTGGCGGCCAGGGCCCGGACCAGGTCGGTGGTGCTCACCACGCCGACCAGCCGGCCCTCCTGCTCCACGAACAGCCGGTGCACCTCGAGGTACAGCATCCGCTGGGCGGCATCCCGGATGGTGGCGTCGGGATGAATCGTCTGCGGCCGCGGGGTCATGATATCCATGACCAGCGTCTGCTCGAAGACCGCTTCGCGGACTTCCGGCTCCTGGGACTCGGCCAGTTTCTCCAGGATGTCGCTGTTGGAGATCACCCCGACCAGGCGCCCATGCTCGTCGATCACCGGGAGTCCCGACACATGGCTCTCCGCCAGGAGAGCAACGGCCTCGCCCACCAGTTCGGTCCCGCGAATCGCGCGGAGATTGGTCTGCATGACGTCGGTGACGCGCATTGGACCCTCCCATGAGCTGCCGGACACACATAGCCACTCCCGGCGTGAACGAAGCATGAAGCGCGCGTGAGAGTAGATTGGCGGCAGGCTGCCCCTAAACCCCGACGGGAGTTCCGGCATCCCACTCCACGATGCCCCTGCCACCGAAGGCCGCGTGACCGACACCGTCCGGCGGGCCCAGGACGGAGACCAGGCCGCGTTCCACGCCCTCTACCAGGCGCATGTGGGACGGGTCTTTGCCCTGTGCCTGCGGCTCTCGGGGGACCGGGGAGAGGCAGAGGAGCACACCCAGGACGTCTTCGTCCGCGCCTGGCAGCGGCTGGGAAGCTTCCGGGGGGACAGCGCCTTCTCCACCTGGCTCCACCGGCTCACGGTGAACGAGGTGCTGCAGGCCAGGCGGAGCGCCGGGCGGCGATCGAACCGGCTCACCCTGACCGATGATGACGCGATCCTCGACCGGGCCGTCGCGGCGCCCACCCCGCTGGCGGGAGACCTGGAGCAGGCGATCGGGCGACTGCCGCCGGGGGCGCGCGCGGTGTTCCTGCTGCACGACGTCGAAGGGTACCAGCACGACGAAATCGCCCGCATGTCGGGCATCGCGGAAGGCACCAGCAAGGCGCAGCTCCACCGCGCGCGCCGGCTGCTCAGGGAGGCACTGGGACGATGAACAACCATACCGACATCCTGCCGCTGCTCGACGACTACGCCGACGGCGGGCTCGACCCGGCCGCCCGCGCGCGGGTGGAAGCGCATCTCGCCAGCTGTGCTGCCTGCCGGGCGGAGGTGGCGGCCCTGGCGGCGATTCTCGCCGAGGCCCGGGCCCTGCCCCGAACCATCGAACCGGGCCGCGACCTCTGGCCCGGCATTGCCCCGCGGCTGGCGGCGCGGCCCGCGCGCCGGCTGCCGTGGCTGCAACTCGCCGCGGCGCTGGCGCTGTTCGCCGGCGGATTTGCCGCGGCCCGCCTGGGCCAGAAGGACGGACCGCCCACCCGCCTGGCCACGCTGCAGGCGGAGTACACCGCGGCCAGTACCGAGCTCGCCCACCGGCTCGCTGGCGGGAGCACCGGCCTGGCCCCGGAGACCCGCCGGGTGGTGGACCGCAACCTCGAGATCATCGACCAGGCGATCCGCGAGGCCGAGGCGGCGCTCGCGGGGGATCCGGCCAACGGCGCGCTGGAGCAGATGCTGGTGGCGCGCTACGAGCAGCGGCTGGAGTTGCTCCGTCGCGCCACCGCCGCCGGCCGGCAGGAGTCGTGATGTCCCTCCGCCTGCTGGGCCTCCTGCTCACCGTCGCCGCCACGGGGCTCCCGGCCCAGGGCGCGGTCCTGGCCGGCCGGGCCGCCGGGAGCGACGCGGCCATCCGGATCTGGTCGCTCACCGGCAGCCTCCGGATTACGGCGTGGGCGCGGGATAGCATCCACGTCCAGGGCCGCGTGGACCCGGGCGCCGGGCGATTCGGGCTGGGCGGCACCCGGGACGCGCTGAAGCTCTCGGTGGAGCCGCCGGAGGGGCGTGAACCTGACGGGGTCGCCGATCTCGATATCCGGGTGCCCGCCCGAGCCCGGCTGTGGATCAAGTCCGCCGCGGCGGACATCGAGGTCACCCTGCAAGGGGGGACGGTGGAGGTGACCAGCGTCGGCGGGCGGGTGCGGCTCGCGGGCCAGGCCGCGAGTGCGACGGTCGAGACACTGGATGGCAACGTGGAGCTGGCGCTCGACGGCCCCCTGGCACGGGTCCGGACCGCCAGCGGCACCATCGTGGTCCGCGGCGTCCTGCAGGAGCTGGACGCCAGGACCGTGAGCGGGCCGCTGCTGGTGGGGATGGAGGGCACGGTCCACCGGGTGCGGCTGGAAACCGTTGCCAGCGAGATCGCCTTCAAGGGGGACCTCGACGCCGACGGCCACCTCGAGGCCGCGACCCACGGCGGGGATATCGAGCTCCGGCTCCCGCCGCGGCTCGCGGCCACCTGGCAGCTGGTGAGCTACGTCGCCGCTCCGGTCAACGAACTGCTGCCCGCAGCACTCCTTCGGCCCGGGGAGCGCAAGGGCGAGTGGGTCGCCACCACGGGTGATGGCCGAGCCACCGTGCAGGTCCGCACCTTCAAGGGCCGGGTGGTGCTCAAGGTCCGGGCCTGAGCGAGAGATTGCCTTCCTGAGGGGCGCGGCCGATATTGAGTCACGGCCCTCCCCCCGAGGCCGTAGTCCAGGCGTCGATGGCCGCATCCCCAGTCCCCCTCGCGGCACCAACCGCCGCGGTGTTCCACTTGTCGCCTGGGCCGGTCCCACGCGCGGTGTCGGACGCCGCTCGGCAGGTCTTCCCGGGACTCGAGGTCACAGGGCTGCCGGACTTCGGAGCCGTCGCCGCGGCCCTCTCCGCCGGTTCACACCCTACCGTCGTCCTCGCCCCACAGCTCGCGCCCGGCACCGAGGCTACGCTGCTGCGCCTCGGAGCCGATGAGGTCCTCGAGTCGGCCGGCGTCACCCGCGACCGGCTGGCCAGCGCCATCGCCAGGGCCGAGGCCCGGTACGCCCGGCAGGAGGCCACCGAGCGGCGCGCGCGCCTGTTCGAGGCGCTCAGCCGGCTCGAGACCGCCGCCGTCCTCAGTCTCGACCCCTCGCTCGTCATCCGCTTCGCCAGTGACGGGGTACGCCGACTGTTCGGTCGCGAGCCGGAAGAAGTCGTGGGTCGGCCCGTGACCGACCTGGTGCAGCCCGAGGGGCATGCGGAGGCGCTGGAGTACCTCCGGCGAGCGCTGGAGTATCCCGGGCAGCCGCTGGCCGGCACGGCCCTTGTCCGCACCGCCGGGGGGCAGCCGCAGCGGGTCGCGGGGCACGTCATCAACATGCTGGAGGATCCCGCGGTGGGCTGCCTGGTGGTCGCGATCAGCGACGCGGCGGCCGAAGGCTGGCGTACGCGCCAGATGGAGGAGAGTGAGCGAGTCTTTCGCGAGCTGGCCGACAAGGCCCCGGTCCACATCTGGATCGAGGATGCCACCCGCCGCCTCACCTGGGAGAATCGCACCGCCCTGGAGTTCACCGGCCGAACCTGGGAACAGGAAATGGGTACCGGCTGGCTGGACACCCTCCATCCGGAGGATCGCCCGCGGGTGGCGGCCCATTACCAGCAGACCACGATGGGGCAGCGGGGATTCACCCTCGAGTTCCGGATGCGGCGCCACGACGGGGCCTGGCGCCACCTGCTCCAGATCGCCATCCCGCGGTGGGATGCCCTCGGCGTCTTCGTCGGGTTCCTCGGCGTGGACGTGGACGTGACCGAACTCAAGGAAGCGAGCCAGCGGCTGGAGCAGGCGGAGGCGCGGTATCGCCTGTTCGTGGAGCAGAGCACCGAAGGGATCTGGCGCTTCGAGCTGGACGAACCGATCCCGCTGACCCTCGCCGAGGACGCCGTGATCGCCGCCATCTTCGAGCGGGGGTGGCTGGCCGAGTGCAACCAGGCCATGGCCCGGCAGTACGGGGTGGAGGATGCGGGCACCCTGCTCGGCTTCCGGCTCCGCGACATGCTGATCCCGGAGGACCCGAGCAACGTCGAGATGCTGCGGCGGTTTGTGCGGGGGGGATTCCGGCTGGCGGATGCGGAGAGCCATGAGCGGGACCGGGAAGGGCGGATCCGGGTGTTCCTCAACACCCTGGTGGGGATCATCGACGACGGCCACCTGATCCGGGCCTGGGGGACCCAGCGGGACATCACGCTCCAGCGCCAGCTGGAGGAGGAGGCGCGTCAGTCCCGGAAGATGGAGACGGCCGGTCGGCTCGCCGGCGGGATCGCCCACGACTTCAACAACCTCCTCACCGCCATCCTGGGCACCAGCGAACTGCTGCTCGGCGGTCTCGCGCCGGGCTCGCCGGAACGGGAGGATGTGGAGGAGATCAAGCGAGCGGCCACCCGCGCCGCGAACCTGACCCGCCAGCTGCTCGCCTTCGGTCGCCGGCAGGTGCTGCAGCCCCGGACCATCGATCTCGACCTGCTCGTGCAAGGCGTAGAGTCCCTGGTCCGACGCCTGATCGGCGAGCACATCACCCTGCAGACCCAAACCGTGCCCGGCCTCTGGCGGGTGCGGGCGGACCCGGGGCAGCTGGAGCAGGTGATCGTCAATCTCTGCGTCAATGCCCGGGACGCCATGCCCACCGGGGGCAGGCTGCTGCTCGAGACCGCCAACGTGCAGTACCCCGGCGCGGCCCACGGTCCGGAGGCGATCATGCCGGCCGGTGCGTACGTCCTCCTCGCGGTGACCGACTCCGGCGCGGGAATGGATCCCCAGACCCTGCGGCACATCTTCGAACCGTTCTTCACCACCAAGGAGGCCGGACGCGGCACCGGCCTCGGGCTGGCGACCGTCTACGGCATCGTGAAGCAGAGCGACGGCTTTGTCTTCGTGGACTCGGAGCTGGGCCGCGGATCCCGGTTCCGGATCTACCTGCCCCGGGTGGAGGGCGCCGCCGAGCCGGTAGAGGCGCCGCCGGAACGGCCGACGGCGCGCGCCAGCGGCACCATCCTGCTGGTCGAAGACGAGGAGGCGGTGCGGCGCCTGGCCCGCCGGGTGCTCGAGGAAGTGGGATACACGGTGCTCGAGGCGGCGGATGGCCCCGAGGCGCTGCGCCTTCTCGAACGATGGGAGGGGAACCTCGACCTGGTGGTGACCGACGTCATCATGCCCGGGATGAGCGGCCAGGAACTGAGCGCGCGGCTGCGGGCCATCCGGCCCTGGCTCCGGATCATGTACGTCTCGGGTTACACCGACGACACCATCCTGCAGCACGGCACCCTGCTTCCCAATACCAGCTTCCTGCAGAAGCCGTTTACCCCGGGAGCGCTGGCCCAGGGGGTCGCGGAGGCGATGCGGTAACCCCCCGCACCAGCCGCCGGGGCGGGTTCCCTTCCTGCTCCTCGTCCTCGCCGAAGTACCACTCCACCTCCGCCATCAGTTCCTCGTCGGTCGAAACCCCGGTCAGGATCGTCTCGGGGAATCCAGGTTCCACCAGCACGTAGCCGAACGGGTAGTCCAGCCCGCGCAGCATGATCACCCGGCGGGGGCCGCCCTCGAGTTCCACCACGATGGAATCGGCGGTGGTCGCCTCGAGGAGGATACCCGCGTCCTCGAGGGCATCCCCCACAAGCGCGGTGTAGGCCCGGAAGTCATCCAGCAGATCGAGGCCCGAGCCCGCTGCGAGGGTATCGGTCTCCGACAGCCAGAAGGCCACGACCGCGGGACCCCGGATCACCGGCACCGCCGCCAACTGGCGTTCCGGCAGGGAGTCCACCCCAGTCCGCCGGGCGGGGGAGCCGGAGCGGCAGGCGACGAGGGACAACAGGGCCAGGACCAGGGGGCGCACGGGGCCTCGGGAAGGTCGGGAATGCCGCCACCGGGAGAGTGCCTCAAGGATGCAGGGTCCGCTCGTGCTCGGGAAGGCGGTACGGGCGCCGGCCCAGCCGGAACCGGCGGGAGAGGCGGCAGGGGACAGGGTGTCCGGCAATTCGATTGGTGGGGTGGATTCAGCCGAAAGCTTAGACAGCAAGCACATACTTGCATTGCGGCAGGCGGCCCCTTATCCTGCCCCGCCATGGAAGACATCCGCGCACGCATTCTCGAGGCCGCCACCCGGGTCTACACCGAGGCGGGATTCCGCGGCACCACCACCAGGCGGGTGGCGCAGGAAGCCGACGTCAATGAGGTCACCCTCTTCCGCCACTTCGGGACCAAGGACGCGCTGGTCAAGGCGGCGCTCAGCTGCGCCCACTGCCCCGGCGCGATGCCCCCGCTCGGGGAGCCCGGCGATGTGGAGGCCGAGCTCCACACCTGGGCCTGGGAGCTGTACCACCGCTGGTACGGCGCCCGGCACCTGATCAGCCGGGTGCTTGGCGATCTCGTGGAGCATCCCCAGATCGCCCCGGCCATCTGCGAGGAACCGCAATCCGAGCACGCGGAGCTTTCGCGCTACCTCGGCCGGCTGCGTGACGTCGGCCTGGCGCGGAACGAGTTCTTCCCCGACGCCGCGGCCGGCATGCTGATCGGCGCCATCTTCACGCACGCCGTCTGGCGCGATCATTTCGGTGCGACCCTGCCGCCCCCCGAAGAGGTGATCCGGCACTACGTGGCCCTGCTGCTGCAGAGCGTCGGGTACCGCCAGGCGCCGGCGGGCCGGAAGGTCCGGCCGTGAGACGCCTCCTGCTCTGTCTCCCGCTGGTGTCGGCGCCGCTGGCCGGACAAGTCCAGGCGCCCCGGGCACTGTCGCTCGAGGAGGCGCTCCAGATCGCGGTCCCGGCCAGTGACGCCGTCACCATCGCCCGGGCGGATATTCAGCGGGCTGACGGCGAGGTGAAGCGGGTCCGCGCGGACCTGTTGCCCCAGCTCACCGGCAGCGCCTCCTACACCCGGACGCTCAAGTCGCAGTTCAGCACCGGGAGCGGCAGGGTGGACAGCACGGCCACGACGTCCTGCACTCGCTTTGCCGGTGATCCGAACCTGCCGGTGGGGGAGCGGGTGGACAGCCTGGAGCGCACGGTGGAGTGCCTCTCGTCGCTCAACCCCTTCGCCGCGCTGGGAAACCTGCCGTTCGGGCGGAAGAACCAGTACAACTTCGGGCTGCAGTTCAGCCAGACGCTGTTCAGCAGCGGCATTCTCAAGGGCCGACCCCGGGCGGCGGTGGCGGGCCGGCGGCTGGCCAAGCTCGGCCTCACCGCCGCCGAGGCGCAGGCCCGGCTCGAGGTGACCGAGGCGTACTTCGACGCCGTGCTGAGTGACCGGCTGGTGGGCATCGCGGAGTTGTCGCTGGCCCAGGCCGAGACCACGCTGGCGCAGACCCGGCTGGGGCGGCAGGTTGGAACCCAGCCGGAGTTCGACCTGCTGCGGGCGGAGGTGACTCGCGACAACCAGCGTGCGACGGTGATCCAGCGGCGCTCGCAGCGAACCCTGACGTTCCTGCGGTTCAAGCAGCTGCTCAAGCTTCCGGTGGACCAGCAGCTCGTGCTCACGACCACCCTCGACGAGGCCCCTGCGGGCGCCAGCTCCCTGCTCGACACCATCGTGCTCGCCCCAGGGGACACCGCAGTGGCGGCCCGCATCGCGGTGCAGCAACTGGCGGAGGCGTTGACGGTGCAGGAGGTGCTCACCAGCGTCACGCGCTGGGACCGGGTGCCGACCGTCAAGCTCACCTCGAACTTCGCCCGGATCGGGTATCCCAGCGACGGCCAGCCCTGGAACGCCGATTTCGTGTCCGACTGGACCATCGGAGTGAACGTCTCGGTGCCGCTGTGGACCAGCGGGCGGCTCCGGGGCAACACGATGGTGGCGGAAGCCAGCCTCGCGCAGGCGCGCGCGCGCCTGGCCCAGGCCACGGACGGCGCGGCCTTTGACGCCCGCCAGTCGGTGGAACTGCTGCTGACGGGGCAGGCCGCCTGGGCCGCCACCCAGGGCACGGTGCAACAGGCGGAACGGGCGTACGCGATCGCCACGATCCGCTACCAGGAAGGCATCTCCACCCAGACCGAGCTGACCGACGCGCGGCTGCTGCTGGAGCAGGCCCAGGCCAACCGTGCCACCGCCGCGCGGGATGTGCGGGTGGCGCGCACCCGGCTGGCGCTGCTGCGGGACCTGCCCCTCGCGGGGGGCGGCGTCAGCACCACCCTGTCGAACGCCGCCAGTGGCTACGCCAACACCGGCGCCGGCGGCGGGAACTAACCTCGATGACACGGACCCCTGACATGACGCGGACCCATTTCCCGGCGGCCGGCCTGGCGCTGGCGCTCCTCTCCCTCGCGGGCAGCGGCTGTGGCCGCGGGAACGCCCATGCGGCCACCGCGAGCGACTCGACCATGTTCGTCGGGCAGGAAAACCTGACCCTGGCGGAGCAGGAAACCCTGCTCGTGGGCCCGGCGATCGCCGGCACCCTGGCCGCCGAGCGCAGCGCCACCGTCCGCGCCGAGGTCGGGGGCGCCCTGATCGAAGTCAGCGCCGAGCCCGGGCAGCCGGTGGTACGCGGCCAGCTCCTGGGGCGGATCGATGAGACGGGCCTGCGCGATGCCTATACCTCGGCCCGGTCCGCGCTGCAGACGGCGGAGCTCAATGCCGGTCTCGCACGGCGGAACGCCGAGCGCGCCCGCGCGCTGGCGGAGGCGGGGGCCATCGCCGAGCGGGACCGGGAGCAGGCGGAGTGGAATCGTTCCGCCGCCGAGTCGCAGGAAGCGGACGCCCGGTCGCGACTGGCGACCGCCGAGAAGGCGCTGGGCAAGACCGTGCTGCGGGCCCCGTTCAGCGGCGTCGTGAGTGAGCGGCCGGCGAACCTTGGCGACATCGTCCAGACCGGCAATCCGCTCTTCACCGTGGTGGACCCGGCGTCCCTCAAGCTGGAGGGGACCGTGACCACCGACGCCCTCAAGGACCTTGCCGTGGGGGCGCCGGTGGTGGTCACGCTCACCGGGCTGGCGGAGCCGCTGCGGGGGCGGATCACGCGGATCAATCCCTCGGTGGATCCCGCCACGGGACAGGTGCGGGTCACGGTGGGCATTCCCAACCGCAGCGGACGCCTGGTGACCGGGCTGTTCGCCGATGGCCGGGTGGCCACCGCCTCGAGGGTGGGCGTCGTGGTACCGAGCGGGGCCGTGGACCGGAAGGGGCTCCGTCCTTTCGTGGTGCGGGTGCGGCAGGGAAAGGTGGAGCGGGTGGAGGTGGAACTCGGGCTGATCGACGCCGCGGAGGAGCGGATGGAAGTGACCAGCGGCCTCGCGGCGGGGGACACCCTGCTGCTGGGCGGCGCGCGGGGCCTCGCGCCGGGACTCACCGTGCGGATCGGCGCCGCCGCCGAGCAGGAGTAGCCCGTGCTGATCTCCGATTTCGCGATCAAGCGGCCGGTCGTCACCGTCGTCTCGATGCTGGCGCTGTCGGTCTTCGGCCTGATCGCGCTGTTCCAGGTGAAGACCGATGAGTTCCCCGACGTGCAGCCCCCCTTCGTGCTGGTGGGGCTGGTCTATCCGGGGGCCGCGCCCGACGGCGTGGAGCGGGAGGTGCTGGAACCGGTGGAGGAGGCGATTGCCGCGATCAGCGGCGTCAAGAAGATGCAGGGCACGGCCCAGGACGGGTACGGCCAGATCGTGATCGAGTTCCAGTTCGAGAAGCCGCTGCTCGAGGCAACCCAGGACGTGCGGGACGCCATCAGCGGCATCCGCGCCGACCTGCCGGAGGAACTGGAAGAGCCGATCATCAAGAAGCTTTCCGACACCGACCGGCCGGTGGTGTCGCTGGCGCTCTCCTCCGACCGGTTGACCGCGGCGGAGCTCACCCGGGTGGCGGATCCCGGCATTGCGCGGGAGCTCCGCTCGCTGCAGGGGGTCGCCGAAGTGACCGTGCTGGGGAAGCACGAGCGGGAACTCACGGTGCTGCTCCGCCCCGACGCCCTGCAGGCGGTGGGGGTGAGCGTGGGGCAGGTGGTGGGCGCCCTCCGGGCCCAGAATCTGGCGTCGCCGGTAGGGCGGATCGAGACGGCGTGGGAGGAGCGGAGCATCCGGCTGACCGGCCGCCTCGCGGAACCGCAGGACTTCCTCCGGCTGGTGGTGGCGGAGCGGAACGGCCGCCTGATCCGGCTGGGGGAGGTGGCGCAGGTGATGGACGGCACGGCCGAGCCCCGCTCGCTGGCGCTGTTCAATGACCAGGAAGCGGTGGGCATCGACATCAAGAAATCGAAGGGCTTCAGCACCACCGACGTGAGCGCCCGGGTCATCGAGCGGGTGGAGCGGCTCACCGCGGGGCTCCCGCCCGGCGTCAAGCTGGACGTGGTGAAGAACGCGGGGGAGAAGGTGGACCGGTCGGTGGCCAACGTGGAGGAGACCCTGATCGAGGGGGCGCTGCTCACGGTGCTGGTGGTCTTCCTGTTCCTCAACTCCTGGCGTTCCACGATCATCACCGGCCTGGCGCTGCCGGTCAGCGTCCTGGCCTCGTTCATCGCGGTGTGGGCCTTCGGCTTCACGCTGAACACCATGTCGCTGCTTGGCCTGTCCCTGGCCATCGGCATCCTGATCGACGACGCCATCGTGGTGCGGGAGAACATCGTCCGGCACGTGGAGATGGGGAAGGACCACATCACCGCCGCACGGGAAGGAACCGACGAGATCGGGCTGGCGGTGGCGGCCACGACCTTCTCCATCCTGGCGGTGTTCGTCCCGATCGCCTTTCTCCCGGGCATCTCGGGGCAGTGGTTCAAGCCCTTCGGGCTCACCATCGCCTGCTCGGTGGCGGTGTCGCTCTTCGTGTCCTTCTCCCTGGACCCGATGCTCTCCGCCTACTGGCCCGATCCGCACCGGCCGGAGCACGAGAAGGCGTGGATCACCCGGAAGCTGGACCGGTTCAATGCCTGGTTCACCAGCCTGGCGGAGCGGTACAAGACGGTGATCGCGTGGGCGCTGGACCACCGGTGGACCATGGTGCTGATCGCCACCGCCTCGTTCGTGGGGGCGCTGGCCATGCCGTACTACCGGCTGGTGGGCGTGGGGTTCTTCCCCGAGGACGACCGCTCCGAGTTCAACATCAAGATCGAGACGCCCCCCGGGTCCAGCCTGGCGTACACCCGCGCCAAGGCGGAGGAGGTGATCGCCGCCCTCCGGCGGGACCCGGAGGTGCGCTACACCTACACCACCCTGGGCGGCGGCAACGCCGGCGCGGTGGACGAGGGGCAGATCTTCGTCCGGCTCACCTCGCGCCACGACCGCGACGCCAGCGCCGAGGACCTCGCCGCCCGGCTCCGGGCCCAGACCACGCGGATGACCGGGGCGAAGGTCTCCATCTTCACCAGCGACTTCGGCGGCGGTCGCAAGCAGCTGCAGCTTGAAGTGCGGGGCAGCGACGTGGCCACCATCACCGCGGTGGCGGAGCAGATCCAGGCGCGGGTGGCCCAGGTGCCGAACGTGGTGGACCTGGGGCTGTCCTCCAAGGGCCAGAAGCCGGAGGTCACCATCGCCCTGAACCGGGGCCTGGCCGGCAGCCTCGGGGTGACCGTGGGGGACGTCGCGCAGTCGGTGCGCCCCGCCTTCGCCGGCATCGATGCCGGCGACTGGGTGGACCCGAGCGGCGAGACCCGGGACGTGCAGATCCGGCTCGCCCCGGAGAGCCGCACCCGGCCGGAGGACCTGCGGCGGCTGCCGCTGCTGGTGGCGGGCCCTGACGGCCTCCCCACCACGGTGCCGCTGGGACAGGTGGCAGATGTCACCCAGGGGCTCGGGCCGGCGGTGATCAACCACCTGAACCGGGACCCGGTGGTGAACGTGGAATGGAACACCTCCGGCCGCGCCACCGGCCAGGTGATGGATGACGTCCGGGCGGCCATCGCGAAGGTCCCGCTCCCCCCCGGGGTCCGCATCTCCGAGGGGGGCGACGCGGAGCAGCAGAACGAGGTCTTCGGCAGCATCTATATCGCCCTCGGCGTCGCGGCGATGCTCATGTACCTGATCCTGGTGATGCAGTTCGGCTCGTTCATGGACCCGCTGGCGATCATGATGTCGCTGCCCCTTTCGATGATCGGCGTGATGCTGGGGCTCGCGGTCACCGGGCTCACGATCAACATCATGAGCCTCATCGGCGTCATCCTGCTGATGGGCATCGTGGCAAAGAACGCGATCCTGCTGATCGACTTCGCCAAGTGGGCCCGGGAGCGGCAGGGGCTGGCGCTGCGGGAGGCGCTGATCGAGGCCGGGGCCATCCGGCTCCGCCCGATCCTGATGACCACCTTCGCCCTGATCGCGGGAATGATCCCGGTGGCGCTGGGCCGGGGCGACGGCGCCCAGTTCCGCCAGCCGCTGGGCGTGGCGGTGATCGGGGGGGTGATCACCTCGACCCTGCTCACGCTGATCGCCATCCCGACCTTCTACGAAATCCTCGACAGTGTCCGGGCGTGGTTCACCCGGCTGGCGCGCCGGGTGCTGGGGAATGAGGCGGTGGATCAGGTGGCGCACGCCGTGACCGGGGAGCACCAGGTCGGCCCCTGAGTGGTATGGCGGTTGCCTTTGTCTGGGGTGGCACGCAGCCACCCGGGCAGGAACGGTCCGGCTGCGGCCCCCGCAGCCGGACCGTTGTGTGCGGGCAACCCATTGGAACCACACAGGATGGCCCCGCGTTACCGGGCCATGGAGCGCTTGCACTGGATGTCCAGCAATGGGACGAGCCGTATGAATTCTGTAGGGGTGCGTGGCGGCGGCCGGGCACTACTGGTGTTGGGGGCGGCCGGGTTGATGTTGGGCGCGCACTACACCCGGCCCGCGCCGCCATGTGGCCCGGGCGGGTGTGCCGGGGGGATGGCCGCCGCCTCGATCCATGCCGGCGCCGTCACCGCCGCCACGCGGGAAGGCTGGTCGCGGGCCCGGAGCTTCCGCCGCCTGACGCTGGCCGAGTGGGGCGGCGCGGCGGCGCTCGACTCCGCGCAGTTCCTCACGGTCCTCAAGCTGAATCGGGTGGACGAGAAGTTTGCCCGGCGCCGGCCGCTGCTGGTGCCGGACTCGGTGGCGCCGGAGCTGGTGTACGCCCCCTTCCCCGAGACCGTCTTCTCGCTGCGCTCGAGCCCCAAGTTCGTGCTGGTCTCCCGCCGGGTGCAGGCCTTCGCCGCCTATGAGTACGGCGTCCTGGTGCGCTGGGGTCCGATCAGCAGCGGCAAGCGCGCGACACCAACGGACGCCGGGCTGTTCTTCACCAACTGGAAGTCCCGTACAACCATCAGCACCGACGACCCGAGCTGGATCCTGGACTGGTACGTCAACTTCATCGCGCTCAAGGGCGTGGCGTTCCACCAGTACGAGCTGCCGGGCCTGCCGGCGAGCCATGGCTGTGTGCGGCTGCTCGAGACCGACGCGCGGTGGATGTACACCTGGGCGGAGGAGTGGGTACCCGGCCGCGGCTCGCACGTGAAGCGCTACGGCACGCCGGTGCTAGTCTTCGGCGACTGGGAGGCCGGGGCGCCGGCGCCGTGGCTCGGCGTGGTGAACGGCGACCCCCGGGCTACCGTCTCCACCTGGGAAGTTGGCGCCGCCCTGGCGCCGCACCTGGACCTGGTCCAGGCCCGCCAGCAAACCACGCCGGCGCTGGCCTCCCGCTGACGGCACCCTCCCTCCGGCCGGAGCCTTGCCGGGCGGCGGGCCCGGCAGTATTTCCCATGCGGAGCGCCTGACAACTCAGCCCCTCCTCCTTCCCGCTGCCGAGGGTCCCGCCATGCCTGCGTCGCGCCTGCTCCTGCTGCTCCTGGCCGGCGGTCTGCTGCACCCCGCACAGGTGGTCGCGCAGACCGCCCCGTCCCGCCAGGTGATCATCAACCGCGGCCGGGTGCCGGACGCGACCCTGGCGCGGCTCGAGGCGGGGAGCACGGCCCGCATCCCCGACGGGCGCTACTGGTATGACCGGGTCTCGGGCGCATGGGGCCTCGAGGGCGGTCACACGCGCGGCTTCACGGCCCCGGGCCTCGACCTCGGAGGGCGGCTGCCGGCGGATATCTCCGGTGGCGGCACCGGCGTGTTCATCAATGGGCGGGAGATTCACCCGCTGGACCTCGTCGCGCTGCAGCACCTGGTGGGCCAGGTGGCCCCCGGCCGGTACTGGCTGGACGGCCAGGGCTATGCGGGCTTCGAGGGAGGTCCGGCAATCGCCAACCTGATGCAGGTGGCGCAGCAGCTCTATCGCCAGAACGGCGGGGTGGGCGAAAACTACGGCGGCGGGGCGGGCGCCTATCACAACCCGCGCACCGGCATCGGGATCATCACCGATGGCCAGGGGGGCGCGGGGGTGTTCGGGCCGTAGCGCCATCTACCCGCTGATGGGTGAGCCGCCGGTCCGTGCGACGACCCCATAAGGAAATGGAACGCAGGGAGAGGGCCGGCGGATCTCTCCGAGACCGCCACAATCCTGCGACCGCTTGCGCGAGATCCGCCGCGGGACCGAAGGCGTTGGAAGGGCACAGCCTGCTCCTTGCCGTCCCTTCCCACCGCTTCGGAGATCCCACCATGTCCCGCCTGCCATTGCTGCTCCCCGCCGTCGCGCTGCTCGGCGCCTGCGGCACGGACGACCGTACCCCCACCGCCCTCGCTCCATCTCCCACCGCCATGGCACGCGCGCTGCCGGGCGTGGTCGTCACCGCCAGTAACAGCTCCACCGGAAACGCCCTGCTGGTCTTTCCCCGCGGTCCCGATGGCGCCCTCGGGACCCCGACGATGGTGGCATCCGGCGGGACTGGCACCGGTACCGGGCTCGGCAATCAGGCCGGGCTCCGACTCTCGTCGGATCGCCGGTTCCTCCTGGCCGTCAACGCCGGCAGCAATTCGGTCTCCGTCTTCCGCACCTCGACGACCGGCACTACCCTGGTCGGGACCACGGCCTCCGGCGGGCTGCTGCCGGTCAGCGTCGCGGTGCACGGCACCCTCGTGTACATCCTTAACGCGGGGGGCAGCGGCAACGTCACCGGCTTCCGCCTGACGCGGGACGGGACGCTGCACCCGATCGCCGGTTCCACGCGACCGCTGTCGGGCGCCGCCACCGCCCCGGCCCAGGCCGGATTCAGTCCCGACGGACGGGTGCTGGTCGTGACCGAGCGGGCCACGAATCTGATTGGCGTCTACCGAGTGCGGGCCGATGGACTGCTGGGCGACTTCGTCACGGCGGCTTCGTCGGGCATGACTCCGTTCGGCTTCGCGTTCGACCCGGCGGGGCGGTTGCTGGTCTCGGAGGCATTTGGCGGCGCGCCGGATGCCAGCGCGCTGTCCTCCTACGAGGTCGGACGCGGGCCGTCACTGGCGACGATCACGGCCTCCGCCGGGACGACGGAAACCGCGGCCTGCTGGGTGGAAGTCACGCCTGATGGACGCTTTGCCTACGTCACCAATACCGCGAGCGGAACGGTGAGCGGGTATGGCATCGCGCCGGACGGCGCCGTGGCCCTGCTGGATGCAGATGGCGTGACCGGGATGACCGGCGCCGGTCCGATCGACCTGGCGATCACCCCGGACGGCCGCCGGGTCTACACCCTGAACGGTGCCGGCGCGACCCTGTCGGGCTTCGTGGTTCGGCCGAATGGCAGCCTGGAGCGGCTGGCGGGAGTGGCGCCGTCCGTGCCCGCGGGGAGCAACGGCCTCGTGGCCTGGTAGGGAGCGTTTACGGGTCGGTCGTCCGGGCCTGCTCCCCGCTGGCCCGTTCGGCCACCCGGAGCAGTTCGAACTCGGGCTGGCAGAAGGGACAGGCCATCACGTGATCCAGCAGGGCCAGGCGGCTGTCCTCATCCTCCTCGCGCCGGATCAGGCCGGCGATCCGCTCGACCGGCGGGCAGCCGCCGCGGTCATCGCCGGTGTCGGCCCGAATGGCGAGGAGCATGTCGTAGCTCCGGCGCAGACGATCGTCGCTCATTGCAGCGCCTCCGGTCCGATGCCCATCGCGGTCAGCTTCTCGCGCAGGTCGGAGAGGCCGCGGTAGAGCAGGTTGCGGGTCTTGGGTTCCGTCCAGCCCAGCAGGTCGGCGATCTCCTCACGACCGTACCCCGCCAGGTACATCTTGACCACCGAACGGCGCGCCGGGATCAGTTGTTCCAGCGCCCGCCCCACCTGGTCCTGCAGTTCCATCTCCTCCAGCAGCCGGTCCGCCGCCGGGGACTCCCCCAGGGCAGAGAGGCCGCTGGGCCGGGAGAGCCGCGCGGGGGTCTCCCGCCGGGCCCGGCGGCGGCGCAGCACGTCGAGCGCGGCGGACACGGCCGTCCGGTGCACGTAGGACGCCGGGGCGCCGAGGATCTTCTCATCGCTCTCCAGCGCCTTCCACAGCCGCAGCCGGACCTCCTGCAGCAGGTCCTCGACATCGCTGCCGGTCAGGCCATGGCGGATGCCGATATAGCGCACCCGCTCCGCGAAGCGGGCGAGCACCTGATCGAGCGCCTGCGAGACCTGGTCCGGGTGTTCTCCCATGCCGCCTCCTCGGGCTCCATGGCTGCTGAGAAGATAGGTGCATGGCGGTCGTACCTCCCATGAGGGGTCACATGCCGCGGCCCCGCGTCACTGAGGGAGGATTTCATGCTACGCCGCTTTCGCCCGTTCCGCTACAACTGGTCCCTGCTGCTGATCCTGGGCACACTCATCGTCGCGTCGGCCGCCTGCTTCGGCAGCAACCCGAATTCCGAGGGCGGCAGCTACTGTGAAGAGAATCCGGAGAACTGCTAGGCCGGGCGCCGGCCGGCCGGCCCCAGGGGACCCTACCCCGCCTTGCCCGCCAGCCGGGTGGCGGCGGTGAGATAGCCACGGAGCAGCGTCTCCAGCCGTTCGGCCGCCTTCGGCTCCCGCAGGGTTCCATCCTCGGCGAAGGCGTCGGCGCCGAGCGGCAGGGTGTACATGTCCGGGTGCACGAACGCCCCCAGTCCCTCGAGCGGGATCCGCAGCTGCCACAGCCCGCGAATGCCGCCGATCGGCCCGCTGGACGCCGCCAGCAGGAAGGCGCTCTTCCCCCGAAGCGGCACCGGCCGCATCCGGCTCAGCCAGTCGATCGCATTCTTGAGCGTCCCGGGCAGGGAGTAGTTGTACTCCGGCGAGGCGAGGAGCATTCCGTCCGCCCGGCCCAGGCGCTCCTGGAATCGCACCGCGCCGGGGGGAAAGCCCGACGCCTCCTGCACGTCCGCGTTGAACAGCGGCATGTCGAACTCGGCGAATTCCGCGATCTCCACCGCGGCGCCTTGCCGGGCGGCCGCGGCGGCGGCCTGCGCCAGCAGCCGGCGATTGATCGAGGCCTTCCGGAGCGAGGCGGCGAGGGCGAGCAGGTGCAGGGTCACGGGCGATAGCGCCGGTCGAGCACGCTGTCCCACACGGCCAGCGCCGGCTTGGGGCCGAGCGCCGAATCCACCAGGCCCAGGTGTGCGAACAGCGCCAGGTTGGGCGGCGCGCCCGGGATGCCCGCCAGGTCCAGGTCCGTGAACGTGATCTGGAACAGACCGGCGGCGGGGGCGGCGTCGAGGAGGCGGGCGTGGCGGCCGATATAGCGCGCCTGCATCGCCGGCGTGCTGGCGAGGATGCCGTCCGGCACGGAGGGCCAGCCCCCCTCGAGCACCACCAGCGGCAGCGACGCCCCCTGCACCAGCCGGCTGTAGTAGTCGAGGGGGATGCTGTCGGGATCCGGGAAGCCGCCCAGATAGGGATAGGAGGAGAGACCGAGCGCGTCGAGGAACGGGAAGTCGGCACGGTCGGCCGCGATGCCCTCGTACACGCCCGTCCCCTGCAGCCGCCCCCAGGCAGTTTCCACCTGCACGCTGACCATGAGCGGGGTGGCGCTCCCGGCAAGCGTCCGCTCCTGGGCGGCGGCGTTCACCATCGTGCGCAGGGCGTCGAACACCGAGTCCGGCGCCGCCAGCCGGATGAGGTTGGTCTCCGCGGCGAGGCTCAGGTAGTCGGGGCGGAGAATGCTGTCCACCGCCGCGACGTATTCGCGGTAGAGCCGCTGCACCGCGGTGTCCGTGATGCTCCGTCCCGCCGCAACCAGTTCCGGGGCCTCGGCGGCACGATTCAGCCCGTCGGTCACGTCGAGCGTGACCACCACCTGCATGCCGCTCCCCCGGTAGAACTGGACCAGCGGGAGGCGCACCACCCGGACCTCGGTGGCAGCGGCGGTGTCATCGAGGAGCACCTGCCAGGGGATCGAGAGCTGGATCAACCCCGCGTCGGAGTGCGCGGCCGCGAGGGTGAGCGTCGGAATGAGGATGGTGGTGTCCATCCTGGGCGGAATCGCGGAGAAGCCCATCATGTAGCTGCGCGTCGCGCCCGCGGGCCCGCTGCCCTCGCCGCCGCACGCCGTGATGATCGCGGCGATGATGGTCCCTATCGAACGCAGACGGCGTGCCGGCACCGTGCCCCCCCCTTCTGCCCATGATTCCGTCCACCACCTACCGCCTTACCGCCTTACCGCCTTACCGTCTTAATACCGGTTCCAGCCCCCGCCACACATTGGCCGCGACCCGGCGCGCCCCCGCTTCGTTGGGGTGGATCCCATCCTGCTGGTTGAGCGAGTCCACTCCGCCCACGCCGTCCAGGATGAACGGCAGCAGGGGGATCCCGTTGGCTTCGGCGACGGCGGCGAAGATGGCCCGGAACCGGCGCACGTAGTCCTGTCCAAGGTTTGGCATCGCCTCCATCGGTGCGAGGACGATCGTGGTCCCGGGGGACTGTGCCCGGGCGCGGTCCACCATGGCCTGGATGTTGGCCCGGGTGGAATCGGGTTCCTGGCCCCGGAGCCCGTCGTTGGCGCCGGTCTCGATGACCAGTACCGCCGGCCGCTGCCGGAGAATCCAGTCTACCCGGCGGAGCGCCCCGGCGCTCGATTCCCCGCTCTGGCCGGCGTTCACCACGGTGTAGCGCAGGCCGACGGAATCCAGCTTGTGCTGGATGAGGGCGGGGTAGGCCGAATCGGGGTCGAGCCCCAGTCCCGCCGTGAGGCTGGTCCCCAGGAAGACGATGGTCCCGATACCGGACGGCGTCGGGGCCGAATCGGCCGGTGCCACGGCGCCCCCCGTCCCCGCCGCGGCGGAATCGGCGCGGGTCGCCCCCTCCCCCGCCCCGCCCCCGCAGGCCGGCAGGAGCATCAGGGCCAGTCCGACTATGATTCTACCCGACCTTTTTCCCGGAATCCGCACGATCCATGATCCGCGTCGAAGCGCTGTCTAAAGAGTACCTCTCCGGCGGGCGCCCGCTCGCCGTGCTGAAGGATATCACGCTGGAGATCCCCACGGGGGAGCTGGCCGCGATCGTCGGCCCCTCGGGAAGCGGCAAGACCACGTTACTCGGGCTGCTCGCCGGGCTCGACCGCCCCACGCGGGGGCGGGTCGTGGTGGACGGCACCGACCTCACCACGCTCTCGGAAGACGGCCTGGCCGCCTTCCGCGCCGAGCGGGTGGGGTTCGTGTTCCAGTCATTCCACCTGATCCCGACCCTCACCGCGCGGGAAAACGTCGAAGTGCCGCTCGAGCTCCGGGGAGAGGAGGCCGGCTCCCGGGCCGATGAGCTGCTCGCCCGGGTGGGCCTCAAGGGCCGGGAACACCATTACCCCGCCCAGCTGTCGGGTGGCGAGCAGCAGCGGGTGGCGCTGGCGCGGGCCTTCAGCAACCGGCCGCGGATTCTCTTCGCCGACGAACCGACGGGGAACCTCGACCAGGCCACGGGCCAGCGGGTGGTGGAGATCCTGCTGGAGCTGAACCGGGAACTGGGCACGACCACGGTGCTGGTCACCCACGACCTCGAACTGGCGCGCCTGACCCGGCGGATCATCCGCCTCGCCGACGGCGCGGTGGTGGGCGACTCGCTGGCGGGAGCCGCCGCGGGATGAACTCCTTCACCTTCGTGCGGCAGCTGGCCTGGCGGGAGAGCCGGGCGGCGGGCAAGCGGCTGCTGCTGCTCACCACGGCGATCTCGATCGGCGTGGGTGCGCTGGTGGCCATCGAGTCCTTCACCGACAATCTCCAGGTGGCGCTCGAGGGACAGTCCCGGGCGCTGCTGGGCGGCGACCTGGCCCTGAGCACCCGCACCGAGCCGACCCCCGGCTTCCGCCTGGTGCTCGATTCCCTCACCCGCGCCGCGGGGGCCGACCCGGCGAAGGACCTGGCCGAGGTCACCAGCTTCGCCGGCATGGCGTACGTCCCGCGCACGGCCGGCACCCGGCTGGTGCGGGTGAGCGCGCTCCAGGGAGACTACCCGTTCTACGGCAAGGTCATCACCAACCCGGAGGGCGCCTGGGGCCGGCTCGGCGAGGGGCGGGTGACGCTGGTGGATCCCGCCTTCCTCACCTCGCTCGGCGCGGCGGTGGGCGACACGATGGCGCTGGGCGAGAGCCGCTTCGTCATCGCGGGCACGGTGGCCAGCTTTCCCGGGGATGTCGGCGTGCGCGCCGCGTTCGGGCCGCGGGTCTTCATTCCCTCCCGCTACCTCGAGGAAACCGGGCTGCTGGGGTTCGGGAGCCGGGCGGAGTACGACTGGTTCCTGCGGGTGCCGGCGAGTCTCGACCCCAAGCCGTTCGCCGACAGCTGGCGGCCCCGGGTGGGCGCGCAGCAGGGCCGGCTCAAGACCGCGGTGGAGGAAGAGGAGGACCTGCGGCAGTTCCTCGACCAGCTGGGCCGCTACCTCGGGCTGGTGGCGCTGATCGCGCTCCTGCTGGGCGGCATCGGGGTGGGGAGCGCGGTACAGGTCTTCATCAAGCGGAAGCGGGACACGATCGCCGTGCTGCGCTGCCTGGGCGCCACCAGCGGCCAGGTCTTCGGAGCCTACCTGCTACAGGCCGCCGCGATGGGGTTCCTCGGGAGCCTCGTCGGGGTCGTCCTCGGTCTCGGGCTGCAACTCGCGATGCCGCGGGTCTTCGGCGCCTTCCTGCCGCTCGACGTCTCGGTGGAGCCCTCCGTTCAGGCCATCCTCACCGGCCTGGGCGTGGGCATCTGGGTGGCGCTGGTGTTCGCCCTGCTACCGCTGCTCGCGGTGCGCCGGGTGCCGCCGCTCGCGGTGCTCCGGCGGGACGTGGAGGAGGGCACCCGCCGCCGCGCCGACGGCTGGATCTGGGCCGCGCGGCTGGTGCTGGCGCTCAGCGTGGTCGGGATGGCCATGCTCCAGGTGGGCGATGCGCTCAAGGGGCTGGCGTTCTCGGCCGGCGTCGGCGCGGCGCTCCTGGTGCTGTGGCTCGCCGCCCTCGGCCTCATCCGCGCGCTCCGGCGCTGGTTTCCCCACCGGCTGCCCTACGTCCTCCGCCAGGGGCTGGCCAACCTGTACCGCCCCGCCAACCAGACCGTCGCCGTGGTCCTGGCCCTGGGCTTCGGCGCCTTCCTGCTCGGCGCGCTGGCGGTGATGCAGCACAACCTGCTGCGGCAGCTGCAGCTGGACGGCGGCCTCGGGCGCCCCAACCTGGTCTTCTTCGACATCCAGCCGGACCAGAAGGACGACGTGCTGGCCGAGATCCGAAGGGCTGGGCTCGAAGCTCAGCCGCCGGTGCCGATCGTTCCCATGCGGCTGGCGGCGATCAATGGCATCCGGGTCAAGGAGATGCTGGCAGACACGATGAAACGGCCGGTGCGGGACGGGGAACGGGTCGAAGGCTGGGCCCTCCGCCGCGAATACCGCTCCACCTATCGCGACACCTCAGTCGGATCGGAGAAGCTGGTGGTGGGCGACTGGTGGCAGCCCGGCGCCGGCCGCGCGCCGGGCCTGCTCCCGCTCTCCCTCGAGACCGGCATCGCCTCCGACCTGGCCGTCACCATCCGGGACACCCTCACCTGGGACATCCAGGGCGTGGAGATCGCGAGCGTGGTGGCCAACCTGCGCGAGGTCAACTGGGCCCGGTTCGAGCCCAACTTCTTCGCCGTCTTCCCCGAGGGCCCGCTGGCCGACGCGCCGCAGAGCTTCGTGATGCTCACCCGGGTGGACGACGCCGCGGTCATGGGCAGCCTGCAGCGCGCCATCGTGGAGCGGCACCCGAACGTCACCTCCATTGACCTGACCTCCATCCAGCAAAGCGTGGAGAAGATCGTGGCGAGCGTGGCGCTGGCCATCCGCTTCATGGCCTTCTTCAGCCTGGCCACCGGAGTGGTGGTGCTGATCGGGGCGCTGGCCACCAGCCGCTACCAGCGGGTGCGGGAGGCGGCGCTGCTCAAGACCCTCGGCGCCACCCGCCGCCAGGTCGTGCGCATCATGGTCACGGAGTACGCCGCCCTCGGCGTGCTGGCGGCCATCGTCGCCACCGGGCTCGCCAGCCTCGGCGGCTGGGCCCTGATGAAGTACACCTTCGAGGTGCCGTTCACGGTGCCGTGGCTGGGCTTCGGGATCCTGGCGCTGGTGCTGGTGGCGCTGCCGGTCACGACCGGCCTCTGGACCAGCCTCGACCTGTTCCGGCGCTCGCCGCTGGCGGTGCTGCGGGAGGAGTAGCGCCGCACCCCGACCGGGCCTCCCGCCCCCTCCCGGGGCGGGATTACTCTTCAGGCCATCCCCCCTCAACCCGGATCACGCATGCTGGGCGTCCTGACCCTGCTCTTCATCCTGTCCGGTGCCGCCGGCCTCTTCTACGAGTCGGTCTGGTCCCGCTACCTCGGCCTCTTCGTAGGCCACAATGCCTACGCCCAGGTGATCGTCCTCGTGATCTTCCTGGGCGGCATGGCGCTCGGGGCGCTGATCATCGGGCGGATCACCCACCGGATCCGGGAGCCGCTGCTCGGCTACGCCCTGATCGAGGCGGTGGTCGGCCTCATCGGCCTGTTCTTCCAGGACATCTACGTCGGCGTCACCGGCTGGGCCTACAGCTCGGTCTTCCCGGCCACCGCCGGTTCCATCACCCTGACCATCGCCAAGTGGGGACTCGCGGCGCTGCTCATCCTGCCCCAGTCGGTCCTGCTCGGCGCCACCTTCCCCCTCATGTCCGCGGGGGCGCTCCGGCGCCTGGCCCGGCAACCGGGCCGCACCATCTCGGTGCTGTACTTCGCCAACAGTTTCGGGGCGGCAATCGGCGTGCTCATCGCCGGCTTCTACCTGGTGGAAGCAGTGGGGCTCCCGGGCACCATCCTGGCCGCGGTGATCCTCAACTTCGTGGTGGCGATCGGCGCCATGATGGTCATGCGCTACGGGCGGGGCGACGAGGCGCCGGCCGAGGCGGCCCCGGCCCCGCCGCCGCGCGCCTTCGCCGACCTGGCCCCCACCACCCTGCACCGGCTGCTCCTGTGGACCGCGCTCGGCACCGCGGTGGCGTCGTTCATCTACGAGATCGCCTGGATCCGGATGCTCTCCCTGGTGCTCTCCAGTGCCACGCATTCGTTCGAGCTGATGCTCTCGGCCTTCATTCTGGGCCTGGCGCTCGGGGCCTTCTGGGTGCGGCGCCGCGCGGACAGCTTCGCCAATCCGCTCCGGGTGCTGGCGATCACCCAGCTCTGCATGGGCTTCTTCGCCCTCGCGACGCTGCCGCTCTATTTCCAGGCCTTCGACTGGATGGGCACGTTCATCCAGGCCTTCGCGCGCTCCGAGCCGGGGTACGTGGGCTACAACATCGCCCGCTACGGGATCTGCCTGCTGGTGATGCTCCCCGCCACCTTCTGTGCCGGCATCACGCTGCCGCTGATTACCCGCACCCTGGTCCTCGGGGGCGTCGGCGAGAAGGCGATCGGCCAGGTGTACAGCTGGAACACCTTCGGCTCGATCGTCGGGGTGTCCGTGGCGGCGCTGGTCCTGATGCCCCTGGTCGGGCTCAAGACGCTGCTGGTCTCGGGCGCGCTGCTCGACATGGCGGTGGGCGTCGCGATCCTGTTCGCGATCGCCGGGGCCGCGGGCGCGGCCGGCCGGAAGCTCGCCCTCGGCGGCACCGGGGTCCTGGCCCTGGTGGCGCTGGTCGCGGTGCTGAGCCCCGCCTTCGACCAGCACCTCCTGCTCTCCGGGGTGTACCGCTTCGGCACCGTCCCGGAGCGGGGCAGCCGGGAGATCCTCTACTACCGGGACGGCCGGACGGCGACGGTTTCCGCCGAGCGCATCACCAGCAACGGCGAGATCTTCATCGCGACCAACGGCAAGTCGGATGGTGCCCTTTCCGCCTACTGGTTCCAAGTCTGCAGCGACACGGCCCGGAAGCAGCCGCTCCGCGGCGACGCCGCCACGCTGGCCCTTGCGGCGCTGATCACCCTGGCCCACAAGCCGGACGGGGAGGTCGGCGCGGTCATCGGGCAGGGCACCGGCATGTCGAGCCACCTGCTGCTCGGGAGCCCCGCGCTCAAAGAGCTCTACACGATCGAGATCGAGCCGGAGATGATCGCCGCCTCGAGGAAGGGCTTCTACCCCGCCAACGCCCGGGTCTTCGACGACCCGCGGGCCCACTTCGTGGTGGACGACGCCAAGAGCTACTTCGCCGCCGCCGGCCGGAAGTACGACTACATCTTCAGCGAGCCCTCCCACCCCTGGGTGAGCGGTGTGGCGGGGCTGTTCACCGCGGAGTTCTATGATCGGGTGAACCAGTACCTCAAGCCCGACGGGGTCTTCGCGCAGTGGATCCACATCTACGACATCAACGACCGGCTGGTGATGACGGTGCTGTCGGCGCTGCACCAGAAGTTCAAGCACTACGAGGTGTACATGCCGGCGGTGAGCGACATGCTGGTGATCGCCACCAACGGGGACCGGGTGCCCGAGCCCGACTGGAGCGTCTTCCAGTACCCGGGGATCGCGAAGGACTTCTGCCACCAGATCCCGTTCACCCCCGAGGCGCTGAACGCCACCCGGCTGGGGAATCGCACCTCCCTGGGCCCGCTGGTGGGGCGCTTCCCCACCCCCAACTCCGACTTCTTCCCCCACCTCGACAACGGCGCCGAGCGGACCCGGTACATGGCGCAGCAGGCCTCCGGGATCTACGGGCTGTCGTACGAGCGGTTCGACGTCACCGCGCCGTACATCGGGCGCCGGGTGCCGCCCGCCAGCTTCATGCTCGCCCCCGCCCCCGACATCCCCCGGATGTACAACCTGTCGCTCGGCGCGACGGTGCGGAACCCGGCGGCGTACCAGGTGTCGGACACCATCCCCGATGACGACCGCAAGAGCGGCGCCCTCTACCGCCAGCGCGCCTGGCGGGCCGAACTGGCCGCGGCCGAACCCCCCGGCGACTGGCGGGTCTGGACCCAGCGCATGGCGGATGTGGAGCGGGACCGCTACGGCGGCACCAGCGGCTACGTGGACGACGCCTTCTACGCCGACATCTCCCGCTTCCTCGACCGCCACCGGGCGCCGCCCGGGGTGCGGGCCGTGGTCGAGTTCCGCCAGGCCATCTCCGGCTGGGACTTCGCCCGGGCCGCCCGGGCGGCGGAGCCGCTGATCGCGGCGGCCCGCGACCGGGCCAGTTGGCTCCCCCCCGATGAGCTGCGGGACGGGGTGGTCATCGCCCGCTTGGCGACCGGGGACCCGGCCGGCGCCCGTCAGGCATTCGAGGCCCTGGCCCCGCTATCCCGGCGGCCGAACGGGGATTTCCGCACGGCGCTCATTGCCGCCTATGTGCAGACCGCCGAGGAGGGCCGCAGGTAGCGCCGGGGCAGGGGGGCGGCCCGCCGCCCCCTTACCCCGCCGCCCTTCCGGGCTAGTTTTCCCTCCAGCAATTTCCCAGACCCCTACCCGATACCCCGAATGCTTCCCATTGACCTGAGCGGCAAGCGCGCGTTCATCGCCGGTGTCGCGGATGACGCCGGATTCGGTTTCGCCATCGCAAAGGCCATGTTCCTGGCGGGCGCCACGGTCTGCGTCGGCACCTGGCCACCGGCCATGAACATCTTCCTCAACCTGCTCGAGCGGGGGAAGATGGATGCGTCGCTGGCCCTGCCGGACGGGAGCAGGATGTCGTTCGAGCGGATCTACCCGCTCGATGCCGCCTATGACTCCCTGGCGGACGTGCCGGCGGAGGTGCGGGAAAGCAAGCGCTACAAGGAGCGGGGCGACTACAGCGTCGAGGGGGTGGTCCGCGCCTTTCAGGCCGACTTCGGCGAGCGGCCGCTGGACATCGTGGTCCACAGCCTGGCCAACGCCCCGGAGGTGCGCAAGCCGCTCATGGACACCAGCCGGGCGGGCTATCTCGCCGCACTGAGCGTGAGCGCCTACAGCCTGACGAGTATGGTCCGGAACTTCAGCCCCATCCTCCGGCCCGGTGGCTCCTTCCTCTCCCTGAGCTTCGCGGCCGGGGAGCGGGTGGTCCCGGGCTACGGCGGCGGGATGTCCAGCGCCAAGGCCGCGCTCGAGTCCGATACCCGGACCCTCGCGTTCGAGGCCGGCCGGCGCTTCGGGATCCGGGTGAACACGATCTCCGCCGGCCCGCTCGCCTCCCGGGCGGCGACGGCGATCGGCTTCATCGAGGCCATGTGCGCCTACTCCAAGGCCAACTCGCCCATCCCGCGCGACCTCGACGCCATGGATGTGGGCGTGACCGCCGCGTTCCTGGCGAGCCCCTTCGGCGCCGGCATCACCGGCACTACCATCTACGTGGACAACGGGCACCACGCCATGGGAATGGCCGTGCCGCCCAAGGCCGCGCAGGGCGGACCGACGGTGTGATGGCCATGCGGCGAGGGGGGTGGGGAGCCGGATGCGCGGCAATGCTCGCCGGCTGGCTCGGCATCGCCTGCCACAACGGATCCGGACCCAGCGAGGCGCATACAGGGACAGTCACTGTGCTGGACTCCGCTGGCCTGGTGGACACCGTAGATGCCCTCCCTGGACGCGAATTCGTGCTCAGCATCCTCGAGCCCAACGGGAAGGGCATCAACGGCGCCGACGTGTTCCTCCACCTCTCCTCCCAGGTGACTGCGGACAGCTCCCGCCTCTTCTGGCCTGCCTACCCCGTCTATGGAGTACGCACCAGCCTCGACACGATCACTGCCTTTGTGAATGATGCCGGGCTGGTCCGCTTCCGTTTCCAGCGCAACCAGGATGCCGGCACCTTTCCGCTCGTGATCCGGATCCCGCAGATCGACTACGCGGACACTTTCAACTTCATTGTCCAGCCCGGCGCCGCCGAGACCCTCGCGGTCATTCCGTCGGACACGGCCCTGTATCGCGGCGCCTCCGTGCAGCTCCGAGCGGCAGTCCTGGACCGCTACGGAAACCCCCGGACGGACCCGGTCACGTACTCAGCCCTGGGGAACGGACTGCAGGTCACGCCGTCCGGTCGGGTGACGGCCGGATCGGCGTTTGCCCGGGATTCCATCAAGGCCAGCGGGACAATCGGCGGAGCGACGGCGACCGCCACCGGCTACCTGAGCATCGTGCCGTCAGGTGAACTCGCGGTCGCTTACCATGGCGTGAACAGCACCGACGTGGCGATGGTCGGGCTGGATGGCAGCGGCCTGGTCCAGATCCTGAACGTGCCGAACGGAGAGACCACCTTGAACGCGGTGGGATGGACTCCCGATGGCGCCTGGATTCTCTTCCGGGATGTGGCCGGGTTCCATCGGGTCTCGGTGACTGCACCGCATCTCCGTGAGCCGTTCGGGGCAGCGGCACCGGGACACTCGGCGCCCATCGACGGCGAACTCTCCAGAAACGGTCAGCTCCTGGTGACCAGCCAGGTACGCCAGTTCGGGAACGCGGAAGTGTTTGCACACCACGGCAACGGAACCAATCCGCGCCTGCTGACACCTCCGCTGAGCTTCCCACAACCCTACAGTCTGGCCTGGCGCCCCTCGCCGTCCCCCGACGGCACGCGGGTGGCGGTGATCTCGGATGACTTGAACGGCGGCCTCAGGGTTGTGGATGCCTCGACGGGGACCCCGGAGCCGTGGGTCACGTGGGCACAACGGCCTCGGTGGAGTCCGCTGGGGGACCTCATCGCGTTCACCACCCCGGGGAATGGTCCGCTCAAAGTGATCCACCCCGATGGCAGCGGCGAGCGCGTCGTCTCCCCTCCCGGCATGGCATACCGGGAGTATCTCCTGAGCTGGTCTACCGATGGCCAGTGGCTTCTGGCGATGGACACCAGCCAGCACCTCCACCTGGTCAGCGTGGTCACCGAACTCTCACTGCCCCTCGGGTACTCGGCCCGGATGTGGGACGCGGCGATCCGGCCATGAAGCGGCGGCTCGGCGGGCAACGTCGCTGCTGGACAGACCTCGCGACGGGGCTGGCGGCGGCGAGCCTGCTCGGATTCGCCCCCCTCCTCCCGCTCGCGGCCCAGAACGCGCCACCCATCCGGGAGGCGTTCCCGATGCCGGCGGAGTACCGGGCCATCCAGGTCCGGGCGCAGGAGACCCAGCGCGCCCTGCTGCTCTCCATGGTGGACTCCATGCCGGAGTCGATGTACCGCCGCGCCGCCGCCGAGGGGCAGCGGGATTTCGCCGAGCAGATCCACCACGCCGCCAACGCCAACCAGTACATCGTGTCCCGCTACCTGCTCGGCTGGGACTCCCTGCCCATCCGGCCGGATACCGCGGCCGTCTTCAATTCGCGCGCGGCGCTGCACGGCTTCGTCTCCGCCTCCTATGCCTTCAGCCTCGGGGTGCTGGCCCGGCAGAGCGAGGCCGATCGCCAGGCGTCGATCTGGTATTTCGGGCAGAAGATTCCCAAGTGGATGGTGTGGGACGAACTCAACCAGCACACCATCTGGACCGCCGGGCAGGTGGTGGCCAACTTCCGCGCCATCGGCATGGCGCCCCCCTCCTTCCTCTACTTCTGAGGCGCCGGTGCCCTTCGCGCGGCTTGCCGCCATTTCCGGGCTGATCGCCGTCGCCGCCGGCGCCTTCGGCGCCCACGCCCTCCGCGCCCGGCTTTCCCCCGACCAGCTCCAGACCTGGGAAACCGCCGCGCGCTACCAGATTTACCACGTGGTGCCGCTGTTCGTGATCGCCTGGCTGCTGGCGCAGGGCCCCTGTCCCTGGGCCGTCCGCGCCGGATGGGCCTTCCTGCTCGGCACCCTGCTCTTCTCCGGCAGCCTCTACGCCCTCGCCCTGACCGGCATCACACGCCTCGGCATGATCACACCGCTCGGGGGCGTCGCCCTCCTGGCGGGCTGGGCCATGCTGGCGCTCGCGGTGGGTGGCGAGGCCGCGGGCCGCGAGTAGCCCGCGATGCACCCGGCGGCGGAGGTGTACCAGGCGCTCCTGGAGCGGCTCGACCGGTGGTTCGCGGAGGGCCGGGCCCAGGCGCCGGACGTCATCCCCTGCGCCCGCGGTTGCACCGCCTGCTGCCACGGCCCCTTCGACATTTCCATGGCCGACCAGCTGCTGCTGCGGGAGACCGTGGCGCGGCTC
>JANRJZ010000221.1:0-15692 GCA_033763675.1 Gemmatimonadota bacterium | reverse complement strand
TGGTCCAGGGTCAGGAGCACCACCCGCGGTGGTGCGATCCCGTTCTGGAGGCCGATGAGGCGCCGGGCATCCAGCCGCAGCAGCCCGTCGATGCCAAGGGTGGTGCCGGCCACCGTCAGCGGCACGGACGTGACCCGGCGGGTGAGGAGGTCCACCCGCAGCAACCCGTGCGACCAGTCGGCCAGATAGAGCGACCGGCCGTCTCCCGACAGCGCCAGGCCCTGGAGGCTCCGGAACAGCGGGTCCCGTTCCACCAGCAGCTCCGCGGTCCCGCTCAGGCCGCGGGCCCGGTACACCGCGGGATGGCGGCTGTCCGAGGCGTATACCGTGCCATCGGACGCGAGGGTCAGGTCGCCCAGGAGGTGGCCCCCCGCCACCGGCGGCAGGGCGACCCGCCCCCGCAGCTCCCCGGTCCCGAGATCGAACGCGAACAGTGCGGCCCGGCCACTGTCAGCCGCCGCATAGCCTTCCTGGTTGGGCACCGCGCTCGAGGCCAGCCAGAGGAGCCCCCGGCTCGAATCCACCGCCATCCCGAAGACCGCATCGAGGCCGTCCTGGCCCGCGGCGATGAATGGCCGTACCGCACCCTCCCGCTCGACGGCGACCACCCGGCGCTGCCGGATGCTCGAGACCAGGTACCGCTGCCGGACACCGTCCCACGCCACCCCTTCGGGGTGCAGCATCGTATCCGGCAGCTCGGCCAGGATGGTACTCCGGAGCAGCGGGCCGGCGGCCTGACGCATCCGCCCCGCGAGCGCCCGGTAGCCCGAATCCGCCCCGAGGATCGTCGCCACGTCGTCCCGGTCACTCCACCCGGAGCCTTGTCGCAGGAGGGTATCGAGCGCGGCGAGCGCCAGGGCCCTGTGGCCGGCGCGCGCCGCCAGGTTGGCGAGCCGGAGCCGATAGGCCCCCTGCTCGGGCCAGGCCGCCACCGCCCGCTCCAGGTGAGCGACCGCCGCGGCCGTGTCTCCATCCCGGAGGGACGCGCCGGCGGTGCGGACGTAGAGCCGCGCCGCCTGCGCCGAATCGGCGACCTGCGGCGCGGCCGGCGTTGCGAGGATCGTGGACAGCGTGAACAGGACGAGACGCACGGGAATTCTCCGAGCCAGAGTGGGGGGCCGCGGCCGGGCCGGCGTGGAGGATAGAGCAATGCGGCGGCAGCCGGGTACCGGAACCGTCCACCTCCTGTTCGGATCGTGTAAGCCGCTCCCATCGGCCGCCGCCGCCGGTATCTTCCCGGCCATGTCTTCCCGGAAACGAGCTGGGGATCCGGGGCGGAGGGTGGCCTTCGCCCTGGCACTCATCGTCGCCCTCGCGGTCACCCTGAGCGCGATCGCGGCGTGGGCGGCATGGCGCGCGGCGGCCCGCCACCGGCTGGAGGCGGAGGCCGCGGTCCGGCGCCAGGCGGCGCTCCTGGCCGACGGCGTGGCCAACAGCGCTCAGGTCCAGGCCTGGTTCGCCATCCGGACCCTGCTCAAGGAGAGTCACGCCGCCGCCCGGACCGGGGCCCTGCCGCCCGCGGCGGAACTGGTCGCACGGGCCGCGCGGGAAGCGATCGGCCCCGGGCTCGTGCCGCTCGAGCCGGTCCGGTTCTTCACGCTGGATCCGGTGACCTGGCGCTGGCAGGTCAGCGGGGCCCCGCTCGATAGCGGCGCCCGGGCCGAGCGGCGCCGGCGGCTCTCCGACAGCGCCGACACCGGCACCGGCCGCCGGGCGGTATTCGCCGAGGCGCCGGGAGACGGCCCGGCCGGCGCCCTCGCACAGCGGTTCACCTACCGGGTCATGGGCGCCGGCGACTCGGCCACTTTCCTGGTCGTGGCGCCACTCAACGTCCGCGGCCTGCTGCACGGCTTCGAAGTGCCGCTCCCGATGCTCCGCGAACGGATTTTCGCCGAGGTGGCCCGGGGTTACCGGCTTTCCGGGATGACCCCCGATGGCCGGGAGGAATCGGCCCCGGTGAGCGTGCGCTTCCTGACCCCCGCCGGCGATGAACTGTACCGCACCACTCCGCCACCGCAGGGCCCCTTTACCGCCCGCGCGGCGATGAGCGGAAGCCTCGCGGCAACCGTGGAACTGTCGCTGCCCCCGTCGGCGGCCGGATGGCTGCTCGACGGCGGCCTCCCCGCGCCGCCGGGGGTGTGGATCCTCGCCGGATTCCTGGCGCTGAGCGGGCTGATCGTCGGCACCGGCATCGTGGCGTGGCGCGCCCTGGAACTCGGCCGGCTCCGGTCCGAGTTCGCCAGCAGCATGACGCACGAGTTGCGGACCCCGCTCACCCAGATCCAGCTGTTCGCCGAGACCCTGCTGCTGGAGCGGGCTCGCAGCCCCGAGGCCCGGCGCGGCGCGGTGGAGGCGATCGTGCGGGAGACCCGGCGGCTGGTCGGGATGCTGGAAAACGTGCTCGCGGTCTCCCGCGTCGGCCGGCCCTCGGAGCGGCTGCTGTTCCGCCCGGAACCGATTGATCGCCTGGTCGAGGAGGTCATGGCCGGCTTCGGACCGCTGCTCCGGCAGCGCGGGATCACGCCGCTGGTCCTGACCGGCGAGAGCGGCACCGCGCCGGTGGACGCGGAGGCGGTGCGCCGGATCCTGATCAACCTGGTGGACAACGCCATCCGGCATGCGCCCGGGGGGAAGACCATCACCGTGACCGCGGCGATGGCGGGGCCGGCCCTGGTCCTCACCGTGGAGGATGAAGGGCCGGGGGTCGCGGAGGCCGAGGTCGCGCGCCTGTGGCAGCCGTTCGAGCGCGGCGGCGCCACTGGCGGCAGCGGGCTGGGCCTCGCGGTGGTGCATCGACTGGTGGACCTGCATCGTGGCTCGGTGCGGGTGGAACGGGGTCAGGCGGGGGGCGCGCGCTTCGTGGTCTCGCTGCCGCTCCCTGACCGGGGCTCAGGAGCGGCGGCATGACCCGGGTCCTCGTGGTGGAGGATGATCCCGGGATCGCCGAGGGGCTGCTGCTCAACCTCCGGCTGGAGGGCTACGACGTCCGGGTCGCGGGCACCGGCGTGGCCGGGCTCGAGCTGTGCCGCGAGTGGCGACCGGCCCTGGTGGTGCTGGACCTGATGCTGCCGCTAATGGATGGCATGCAGCTGCTCCGGACCATCCGGGAGGAGGGCAACACCGTCCCGGTGCTGATTCTCTCGGCCCGCGGCGATGAGACCGACCGGCTGCGCGGCTTCCGGCTCGGCGCCGACGACTACGTCGTGAAGCCGTTCTCGCTGCCCGAGCTCCTCGCGCGGGTGGCCGCGATGCTCCGGCGGGTCGGGGAACGGAAGGCCCCGGTCCCGGCGCGGTGGACCTTCGGCGAGATCGAGGTGGACCCGGGAACCCACGAGGTGCGGCGGGGCGGCGTCCCGGTGGCGCTGCGGCCCCGGGAGTACGACCTGCTGCTGGCGCTGCTCCGCCGGGAAGGGCGGGTCGCCACCCGGACCGAGCTGCTGCATGAGGTGTGGAGCTACGAGCCGGACGTGGTGTCGCGGACCGTGGACGTGCATGTGGTGGAGCTGCGCCGGAAGCTCGAGCCCGATCCCGCCCACCCCCGCCACCTGCTCACCGTGCGGAAAACCGGCTACCGGCTGGCCCTGACGCCGGCGCCGTAGCGCCTCAGGCGCCGGCCGGATCCTCCGCCGGCTCGAAGCTGCCATCGGGCCGGACCAGCTTCACCTCGGTCTCGAGCCCCACCCCGAAGCGTTCCCGCACCGCGCGCCGCGCCAGGGCGATCAGGCCACGCACCTCCGCAGCCGTCGCCCCGCCTACGTTCACGAAATAGTTGGCGTGCATCGGGGAGACCTCGGCACCGCCGACGCGGGTGCCCTTCAGCCCGGCCGCCTCGATGAGCTGGCCGGCGGTCCGCGGGGCGTCAGGCCGCTTCCAGCTGGGCCCCCCCGGATTCTTGAATACGCTGCCGCAGCAGGGCTGGTTGAACGGCGTCCCCTCCTGCCGCCAGCGGAACAGTTCCGCCACTTCGGCCTCGATCGCGGCCCGGTCGGTCGGCTCCAGGGCCACGGTGGCCTCGAGCACCACCACGCCGCCCAGGCCGCTGAGGCGATAGCCGAAGGGAATCGCCTCCCGGGAGAGGACCCGGTCCACCCCCGTCGGATCCACCACCACCACCGATCGCACCACGCCGGCCCAGTCGCCGCCGTGACAGCCGGCATTCATGTACACGCCACCGCCCACCGTCCCGGGCACGCCCACGAAGCGATGCAGCCCGGCGAACCCCTGTTCCGCCGTCCGCCGCGCCGCGAGCGGTTGCGGCAGTCCCGCCCCGATCCGCCAGCGGCCCCCGCCGAGCGGTTCCAGCCGGTCGAGGCCCTTGCCGATCCGGATGACGAGGGCGTCCATCCCCTCATCGGGGAGCAGCAGGTTGGAGCCGAGCCCGAGCGCGAACCAGGGGACCCCGCCCTCCGCGGCGAAGTGGATGGCGCGGCCCACGTCCTCCGGCGAGCGGGGGAGGAGGACCGTCGCCGGGCCCCCGATGCGGTAGGTGGAGTAGCGCGCCAGCGATTCCCGCTCGCGCAGCTCCCCCGCGATCCGCGCGCGGAGGCCGGCCACGAAGCCGGCATCGCGCGCGGAGCTCATGCGGTGGCGCGGGACTGCCGGGCGATCTCGTGCCACTCCTGCAGCGAGCACACCGTGCGCTCCCGGCTCTTGAGGGCGATGATCGCGTCGCAGGCCGCGGAGGCGGCGGACATGGTCGTGGTGTAGGGCACCCGGTGCGCCAGCGCCGCCGCCCGGATGGTGTAATCGTCCTGCTGGGTGAGCTTGCCGAGCGGGGTATTGATGAGCAGCCGGATCTGGCCCGACAGCAGCAGGTCGATCGCGTTGGGCCGGCCCTCGTACACCTTGAGCACCCGCTCCGCCGGAATCCCCCGGACCCGCAGGTGGCGGGCGGTGCCCTCGGTGGCGTAGATCCGGAAGCCGAGCTCATGGAGCCGCCGGGCGATCGGCACGACCGTCACCTTGTCGTGGTCGTTCACCGTGACGAAGACACCGCCCTCGAGCGGCAGCGCCCCGTCGGCGGCATGCTGGGCCTTGGCGTACGCCATGCCGAACGATTCGGCGATGCCCATGACCTCGCCGGTGGAGCGCATCTCGGGCCCCAGGATGAGGTCCACCCCGTGGAGCTTGTTGAAGGGGAACACCGCCTCCTTCACCGCCACGTACGGCTGATCCAGGCTGTCCTGCAGGCCCAGCTGGTCCAGGGTCTTTCCCACCATGACGGCCGCGGCGAGGCTGGCGAACGCGACCCCCGTGGTCTTGGAGACGAAGGGGACCGTCCGGGAGGCGCGCGGGTTCACCTCGAGCACGTAGACCACGCCGTCCTTGATGGCGTACTGCACGTTGAGCAGCCCCACCACACCCAGCCGGTCGGCGAACGCCCGGGTGTACTTCCGCATCTGCTCCACCTGCGCCTCGGAGATCAGGTACGGCGGCAGCACGCAGGCGGAGTCTCCCGAGTGGATGCCGGCATCCTCGATGTGCTGCATCACGCCACCGATCACGCAGCGGGTGCCGTCCGCCAGGGCATCCACGTCCGCCTCGAAGGCGTCCTCCAGGAACCGGTCGATCAGCACCGGATGGCCGTGGGCCACCCGGACCGCCCGGCCGAAATAGTCGCGCAGGGAGGCCTCGTCGTACACGATCTCCATCCCCCGTCCGCCGAGGACGTACGAGGGCCGTACCAGGCAGGGATACCCCACCTGCTCCGCCACCAGCACCGCCTCGTCCAGCGACATGGCGGTGCCGGCCGGGGGCTGGGTGACGCCCAGCTCGCGGGCCAGTGCCTCGAACCGCTTGCGATCCTCGGCGGCGTCGATGTTGTCGGGCGAGGTGCCCAGGATCTTCACTCCCGCCGCCTCGAGCCCCCGGGCCAGCTTGAGCGGCGTCTGGCCGCCGAGCTGGACCACCACCCCGAGTGGCTGCTCGACGTGGACGATCTCCAGTACGTCCTCGAGGGTGAGCGGCTCGAAGTAGAGGGTGTCGGAGATGTCGTAGTCGGTGGAGACGGTCTCGGGATTCGAGTTCACCATCACCGTCTTGTAGCCCATCTCGCGGAAGGCGAGCGCGGCGCGCACACAGCAGTAGTCGAACTCGACTCCCTGCCCGATCCGGTTGGGCCCGCTGCCAAGGATGATGATCGTCTTCGCCCCCTTGCCCCGGGCCTCGTTCTCCTCGTCGTAGCTGGAGTAGAGATACGGGGTCTGGGAGGGGAACTCCCCGGCACAGGTGTCCACGGTCTTGAAGACGGGCCGGAGTCCCAGGGCGTGGCGCCGGGCCCGGATTTCCGCTTCCTGAACCCCCCGCAGATCGGCCAGCTGGCGGTCGGAGAAACCCATCCGCTTCATGGCCCGCAGCTGCTCCTTCTCCGCCGGGCCCTCCGGCCGCCGGCCGGCCCAGTCCCGCTCGGCCTCGTTCAGCTGCAGCATCTGGTCCAGGAACCAGGGGTCGATCCCGGTCCGTTCCGCGGCGTCCTCGACGCTCACACCCATGAGCAGTGCCCGCTTGACCTGGTAGATCCGCTCCGCCGTGGGGGTGCGGATCGCCGCCTTGACCGCCTCGAGCGAGAGGTCCGTCAGCCGGTCATCCGCCGGGGTCTTGCCCAGCTCCCAGCCGGCGCGGTCCGCCTCCAGCGCCCGGAACCCCTTCTGGAACGCCTCCTTGAAGGTGCGGCCGATCGCCATCGCCTCTCCGACGGCCTTCATCTGGGTGCCGAGCCGGGGATCGGCGGTCGGGAACTTCTCGAACGCGAAGCGCGGCACCTTGACCACCACGTAGTCCAGCACCGGCTCGAAGGAGGCGGGGGTGGTCTTGGTGATGTCGTTGGGCAGCTCGTCCAGGGTGTACCCGACGGCCAGCTTGGCGCCGATCCGCGCGATCGGGAAGCCGGTCGCCTTGGAGGCGAGCGCGGAGGAGCGGGAGACCCGTGGGTTCATCTCGATGACCAGCTGCTCCCCCGTGGTGGGGCTCACCCCGAACTGGATGTTGCAGCCGCCGGCCGCCACCCCGACCTCGCGGATGATCTTGATGGCGCTGTCGCGCATCACCTGGTACTCGCGGTCGGTCAGCGTCATCGCCGGGGCCACGGTGATCGAGTCCCCGGTGTGCACCCCCATCGGGTCGATGTTCTCGATGGAACAGACAATCACCACGTTGTCGGCGCAGTCCCGCATCACCTCCAGCTCGAACTCCTTCCAGCCGATGATGCTCCGCTCCACCAGCACCGAGCCCACCGGCGAGAGGTCCAGCCCACGCTCCACGATCTCGGTGAACTCGTCCCGGTTGTAGGCGATGCCGCCCCCGGTCCCCCCGAGCGTGAACGAGGGGCGGATGATCGCGGGGTACCCGGTGTCGGCCACCGCCTCCAGCCCCTCCTCCAGCGACCGGATGGTGCGCCCCCGGGGCGTGGCCAGCCCGATCCGCTGCATGGCCCGGGCGAACTCGTCCCGGTCCTCCGCCACCCGGATGGCGCGCTCGTTGGCCCCGATCAGCTCCACATTGAACTGGGCCAGGGTGCCGTCCTTGTGCAGCGCCATGGCCACGTTCAGCGCCGTCTGGCCGCCCATCGTCGGCAGCAGGGCGTCCGGCCGCTCCCGCTCGATCACCCGCCGCACCCATTCCGCGGTCACCGGCTCGACATAGGTCCGGTCCGCCACCTCGGGATCGGTCATGATCGTCGCCGGATTGGAATTGACCAGGATGACCCGGTACCCCTCCTCCTTGAGCGCGCGCACCGCCTGGGTGCCCGAGTAGTCGAACTCGGCGCCCTGCCCGATCACGATCGGGCCGGAACCGAGCAGGAGGATGGAACGAAGGTCAGTCCGTTTGGGCATTGACGAGGTCCTGGAGGGTCTGATCGAAGGGAATCTGGGGTGTCCAGCCAGTGGCCGCCGTCAGCCGCGCGGAATCGCCGACCAGGTGCGGGATGTCCGCGGTGCGGGTGAACTGGGGGTCCACCTCCGGGATGGCCCGCACGCCGAGCAGCCCGGCGAGCCGGAGGAAGACCTCCGTGAGTGGCCGGCCCTGCCCCGAGGCGATGTTGTAGACCGTGCCGGGCCGGCCGCCCGCCAGGAGTGCGAGGTAGGCCCGCACGACGTCCCGCACGTCGAGAAAGTCCCGGACCGGCTCGAGGTTGCCCGTCTTCACCACCGGCGCGCCGATTCGCCGGGCCGCCTTGAGCCGCCGGGCGAAGGCAGGCACCACGTACCGGTCGGACTGGCCCGGGCCGGTGTGGGGAAAGGCCCGCGCCACGATCACGCGCAGACCGGTCCGGCGGGCCGCCTCCTGCGCCGCGATCTCCGCGCCCAGCTTGCTCGAGGCATAGGGCGACACGGGGAGCAGCGGATCCTCCTCCCGCCGCGCCACGGGCGCGGCGCCGATGCCGTAGACCTCGGCGGAGGACACCAGCAGCAGCAGGGGATCCCCGTCGCCGGCCTGGCGCTGCTGGCCCAGGGCATCGGCGAGCCGGGCGGTCCCGCCCGCGTTGATGTGCCAGGCCAGCCCCGGATCCCGGCGCGCCTCCGCCCCCGACGCCACCGCGGCGAGGTGCACCACGGCGTCGGGCCGTTCTCCGACCACGGCCTGTACCGAGGCGGCATCGGCCAGGTCGAGGGGCAGCCAGTGGACGTGCCGCCGTTGCGACTCGTCCAGCAATTCCGGCGGGGCCTCCCCGGGGAGCCGGGTGCCGAGGACTTCGTGCCCGGCGCCGACCAGCGCCGGCACCAGCCAGCGGCCGACGAAGCCCCCCGCGCCGGTCACCAGGAGCCTCATTGCCGCTGCGACAGCCGGTTGAGGTCGGCGTCCACCATCATCGTGACCAGGCTGCGGAAGTCCACCGTCGGGCTCCACCCCAGCTCGGCCAGTGCGCGGCTCGGGTCGGCGAGCAGGACATCCACCTCGGCCGGTCGCCGGAAGCGCTCATCCTGCTTCACGTAGCGCTGCCAGTCGAGGCCCAGGTGGCTGAAGGCGGTCTCCACCAGCTCCCGGACGGTGTGGGTCTGGCCGGTGCCGATCACGTAGTCCCGCGGCTCGGCCGGCTGCAGCATGCGCCACATCGCATCCACGTAGTCGCCGGCAAAGCCCCAGTCCCGCCGCGCCTCGAGGTTGCCCAGCCGGAGCTCGGACGCCCTGCCCAGCTTGATGCGGGCCGCCCCGTCGGTCACCTTGCGGGTGACGAACTCAATGCCCCGCCGCGGCGATTCGTGGTTGAACAGGATGCCGCTCACCGCGTACAGGCCGTAGCTCTCCCGGTAGTTGACGGTGATCCAGTGCCCATAGCACTTGGCCACCCCATAGGGCGAGCGGGGATAGAACGGTGTCGTCTCCCGCTGCGGCGTCTCCACCGCGCGGCCGAACATCTCGGAACTCGAGGCCTGGTAGAAGCGCGCGCTGGGCCACGCCAGCCGGATGGCTTCGAGGATGCGGGTCACGCCCAGGGCCGTGAACTCACCGGTGAGCACCGGCTGGGACCAGGAGGTCGGCACATACGACTGGGCGGCCAGATTGTAGACCTCGTCCGGCTCGGTCTCCCGGATCACCATGGTGAGGGAGTGCTGGTCGAGCAGGTCGGCGGGGAGGATCTGCACCCGGTCCAGCAGGTGCTCGATCCGCTCGTAGCTGTGGTGGCTGGTCCGGCGGACCACCCCCACGACCTCGTACCCCTTGGCCAGGAGCAGTTCGGCCAGATAGGAGCCATCCTGCCCGGTGATCCCGGTAATCAATGCCCGCGGCATGATGGCGGGTCCCTCCGGAGTTGTGCCAAGCGGTTCAGGCCGTTATACTTGTGGGCTCTTTGGGGAAACTCAGATCCACGCATTCTGGAAGGAAGCTTCGTATGGCCCGGGTGTGCACTGTCTGCAAGAAGGGGCCGATGACTGGCAATAACGTCAGCCACGCCAACAACCGGAAGAAGCGCCGCTGGTACCCGAACCTCCAGACCGTGCGCGTGCTGGTCGAGGGCGCCCCCCGCCGGGTGGCGGTGTGCACCCAGTGCATCAAGTCTAACCGGGTGCAGAAGGCGACCTGAGCCTGCTCGCGGGACGCCGGGGCCTCCCTCGGCTCCCTGCGCGCGCCGCCGGACCGACCGGCCAGAAAAAAGGGGACCAACCGGTCCCCTTTCGTCGTTTCGGGCGCTGGCGAAGTGGGTCGCCATCACTCGGGGAGCAGCTCGATCCGCGCCACTTCGGCACCATCGCCGGGCCGGTGACCCAGCTTGAGGATGCGGGTGTAGCCGCCCGGCCGCGCGGCGAACCGCGGGCCGATCTCGCTGAACAGCAGGCTGAGCGCGGCGCGCTCGCGGATCTTCGCCGCCACCAGCCGGCGGGCGTGGAGATCGCCGCGGCGGGCGAGGGTGATCAGCTTTTCCGCGTAGGGGCGCAGGGCCTTCGCCTTGGCCACGGTGGTCTCGATCCCCCCGTGGAGGATGAGGCTCGTGGCCATGTTCCGCATCAGGGCCTTGCGGTGTTCCGACGTCCGCGAAAGCTGCTTGCCCTTGGCCTGGTGTCGCATCAGCCCTCCTCGCCGTTATCCACCGCCATGCGGGCGGTCGGCGGGGTACCGGGGTGCACCACGCGGAGGTCGCCGTCGGCCTCCTCAAAGCGCATCCCGAAGTTCAGATCCTGCTGCCGCAGGAGATCGGCGATCTCCTTGAGCGCCTTCTCGCCGACATTCTTCACCTTGAGCAGCTCGTCTTCCGTGTAGGTGACGAGGTCGCCGAGGGTGCGGATGTTGGAGTTCTTGAGCGAGTTGAGCGACCGGACCGAGAGGCCGAAGTCGTCGATAAGCCGGGTCAGCTTGTCCCGCAGGGCGCCGCTGCCCGCGCCACCAGCCGGCAGCTCGGGCCGCCCCACGGGGACCTTGCCGAACTCAACGAAGTAGCGGAAGTGCTCCTGGGCCAGCGCCGCGGCGTAGGCGATCGCGTCTTCCGGCGACAGGGTACCGTTGGTCTCGACGCTGACCGTGAGCCGGTCATAGTCGGTGCGCTGCCCGACGCGGGTCTCGGCCACCGAGAAGTTGGCGCGCCGCACCGGGTTGTAGATCGCGTCGATGGAGATCAGGTCCACCGGCAACGAGCGGTCCCGCGGGTGCAGCTCCGCCTCGACATAGCCGCGACCCTTGTTCACGTACAGCTCGCCGTTCACCTCGCGGTCGTCCTGGACCGTGAACAGCAGGTGATCGGGGTTCACCACCCGGACCGCGCCGCTGGGGACGATGTCGCGGGCGTACACCGGGCCAGCGCCGTCCTTCTTGATCTTGAGGATGGCCTCGTCCACGTCGTCCGCGAGGACGAGGGTGAGGCTCTTCAGCCGCTGGATGATCTGGTGCACGTCCTCGTGCACGCCGGGGATGGTCTGGTGCTCGTGCACCACGCCGTCCAGCCGGAAGGCCCAGACCGCGCTCCCCCGGAGGGAGGAGAGCAGCAGGCGCCGCAGTGAATTGCCCAGCGTGTAGCCGAACCCGCGCTCGAGCGGCTGCAGCCGGAACTCGGCGATGTTCGGCATTTCCTCCCGCTTGGTCATCTCGACCAGGTGCGGGCGGACCAGTCCGGTCAGGTCAATGGTCATGGTCACTTCGAGTAGAGCTCGACGATGAGCTGTTCCTGGGCATTGAGCGGGATCGCGTCGCGCGTCGGGCGCTCGGTCACGCGGCCGGACGCCTTCTCGGCGTCCACCTGCAGCCAGGACAGGGTGGTGCCGCGAGTGGCGAACTCCTGGGCCAGCTTGACCGCGATCATCTCGCGGCTGGCGGGCGCCACGCGCACTTCATGGCCAGGCCGCACCACGAATGACGGGACATCCACCTTGCCGCCGTTCACCTGCACGTGCCCGTGGCGCACCAGCTGCCGCGCCGACTTGCGGCTGGCCGCGAAGCCCATGCGGAACACGATGTTGTCCAGCCGGGACTCGAGCGCGATCACCAGGTTGGTGCCCTTGACGCCCGACTCGCGGGAGATGCGGTCGAAGGTGTTGCGGAACTGGCGCTCGGTGAGGCCGTAGATCCGCTTCACCTTCTGCTTCTCGCGCAGCTGCTTGGCGTACTCCGACGCCTTGCGGCCGCGGCCCGCATTCTGGCCATGCTGGCCGGGGGCGTAACCGCGGCGCTCGACGGCGCACTTCTCGGTCATGCAGCGCGGGCCCTTGAGGAACAGCTTGGTGCCTTCTCGCCGGCACTGCCGGCAGCTCGGACCGGTGTAACGCATGCTCAGACCCGCCGCTTCTTGGGGGGACGGCAGCCGTTGTGCGGAATCGGCGTGACATCCCGGATGGAGACCACCTTGAGCCCGGCGGAGGCCAGCGCCTGGATGGCCGACTCGCGGCCGCTGCCCGGACCCTGCACCCGCACGTGGACCCGCCGCACGCCGAGGTTCATCGCCTCGCGGCCGCAGTTCTCCGCGGCCACGGTGGCGGCGAAGGGGGTGGACTTCTTCGATCCCTTGAAGCCCGCCTTCCCGGCGGAGCCCCACACGAGGGTGTTGCCCTTCATGTCGGTGATCGTGATCAGCAGGTTGTTGAAGGTCGCGGCGATGTGGGCCACGCCCTCGCTCTCCACGACCTTCTTGCCACGCTTGGCGGCCGGCGTCTTGGCCGGGGCGGCGGCCGGCGCGGCGGGCGCGGCGCTCTGGGGCTTCTCGGGAGCGGTCATTACTTCTTCGTCACCTTCTTCTTGCCCGCGATGGCCCGGCGCGGGCCCTTCTTGGTGCGGGCGTTGGTATGCGTGCGCTGGCCACGAACCGGCAGGCCCCGGCGATGCCGGATGCCGCGATAGCTGCCGATGTCCATGAGCCGCTTGATATTCATGGCAACTTCGGTGCGGAGCGCGCCCTCGACCCGCAGCGAGCGCTCGATGAACTGGCGCAGCCGGGCCACCTCGGAGTCCGAGAGGTCCCGCACCCGGGTGTCCGGGCTCACGCCGGTCTCGGAGAGGATGCGGTTGGAGGTGGGACGACCGATGCCGAAGATGTAGGTGAGGCCGATCTCGACCCGCTTTTCACGCGGCAGATCCACGCCAGCAATTCGCGCCATCGGTTACCCCTGCCGCTGCTTGTGCTTCGGGTTGCGCTTGCAGATGATGCGGAGCGTCCCCTGACGCCGCACGACCTTGCAATGCTCACAAATCGGCTTGATGCTCGAGCGAACCTTCACGAACCTCTCCCAGGAACCGGGTTTCAGTGGAGCACGCGAATGTATCGGGGGAGTGTGGATAATGCAAGGGAGGGGACGGACTTAGGGGGGAATCCGGGGGCTGGTCAGCCCCCGGCCGCGGCGGCCATCTCCCGGAAGACCGACCGGGGGTCCCCGGCCTGCAGGATCGGCCGCCCGACGACGAGGTGGGAGGCCCCCGCCCGGGCGGCGGCGTCGGGGGTGGCCGTCCGGACCTGGTCCCCCGCCGGGTCGCCGGAGCGCCGGATTCCGGGCACGACCACCCACGCCTCCGGACCAAGCACGCCCCGGACCGTGGCCACCTCGAGCGGGGAGCAGACGATGCCCCGGAGCCCAGTCGCCCGGGCGGTCCCCGCCAGCCGCGCAACTTCGTCCAGCAGGACCACTTCCCCGCCCCGCCCCAGGGTCGCGGCGTAGTCGGTCGCGGAATGGGAAGTGAGCACCGTGACCCCCACCAACCCGACCCGGCCGGCGCTCGCCCGGGCGGCCTCCCGCATCATGTCCGGCCCGCCCAGGCAGTGGACCGTCGCCATGGCGACGCCCAGCCCCGCGGCCGACTCGACCGCCCCGGCCACCGTATGGGGGATGTCATGCCACTTGAGGTCGAGGAACACCTGGAGCCCGCGGGCCGCGAGTTCCCGGACGAGGGGCGGCCCCTCCTGGGTGAACAGGATCGATCCCACCTTCACCCACCGCGCCTCGGGGATCCGGTCCAGCAGCCGCCGGGCATCGTCCGCCGCCAGGTCCAGCGCCAGGATCAGTTCAGCCATCGAGCCGCGCCAGGTCGCGGACCACCCGCTCGGGGATCCGGGGGTCACACAGCGCGGCGGTCCCGATGGCCACCAGGGCCGCCCCGGCCCTCAGGTACTGCCGCGCATCCTCCGCGCATCGCACACCGCCGACCCCGATCACCGGCATCCCGCCGCTCCGGTCCATGATCTTCCGCACCGCCAGCACACCAACCGGGAGCAGGGCCGGCCCGCTCACCCCGCCGTTGCCATTCCCCAGTCTCGGGGTGCCGCCGTCGGCGTAGAGGTATCCGGGCAGGGTGTTGACCACCGAAACCCCATCCGCGCCGGCGCCCCGGACGGTGAGAGCCATCGCGGCGATGTCGGGGAGCGCGGGAGACAACTTGGCGAACAGCGGCTTGCCGGTCCGGGCGCGGCACAGCTCGAGGACCCGTGCGGCGGTGGCGGGATCGGCGCCGAACTCCATCCCGCCCGCATGGGTGTTGGGACAGGAGAGGTTGATCTCGAAGGCCGCGATGCCGGCGCACCGGTCGAGCCCTGCCACCACCTCCGCGAAGTCCCCGGCCTCGAAGCCCACCACATTCACGATGACCTGGGCGGCGCGCACGTGGCTGGCGAGCCACGGGAGCTGCTCCGCGGCCACCTGGGCCAGCCCCGGGTTGGCCAGGCCGACCGAGTTGAGCATCCCGCCCGGGAACTCCGCGACCCGGGGGGCGCGGTTTCCCGGACGGGGCTCCCGCGAGACCGCCTTGGTGACGATGCCGCCGAGGCGCTCGAGGGCAATGACCCCCGCGACTTCCCGTCCGAAGCCCGCCGTGCCGGCGGCGAGCAGCACCGGATTCTGGAAGCCGAGGCCGACGACGGTGCGGGCCAGCGGGTGCGCCACTAGCGATTCACCGGCTCCCGGGGAGCCGTGGGTTGCGGCGCCGGGCGAGTGGGACGCGGGGCGGCGCGGCGGCCGCCCTCGGGATTGAAGGTGCCGACGAAGCGCCGCAGGGAGTCCTCCAGGACGGAGAGCTCCGGCGCCTCCTCACCCAGGCCGAAGCGGACATAGGGACTGGCCAGGTACCGGCTGCGCAGCAGCTCGAGCAGGCTGTCGGTGGCGGCGGGCTCCAGGGCACTCAGGGCCATGAGCGCCTTCGGGGCGAAGGGGGACTCCGGCCACTCCTCCGCGATCCGTGCGAACTGCTGCCGCGCGAACCGGTGGGCCCCCAGCGTATCCCGGGCCAGCTCCCCCGCGAGAAACAGGCGCAGGTCACCGTGCGGCGTGGTCCCGGTGACCGAGTCCGCCGTGGCGATGACGCGGCGGGCGCCGGCCGCGAGCTGGATGAGCCGCGGCGCGAAGGGGCCCTGCAGGTCGTCCAGGTCGCGCGCCGGCGCGACCGCGACATCCAGGTCCGCCGCCGTCGCCGCCCGGCGGACCCGGGCCACCGCCTGTTCGAAGTGGATTTCCGACCGGATGGGTCCGGGCACCTCGAGCGCCAGGGCCGCCGCGAAGCGCGCCTCCGCCCGCACGGTGTCCACCGGCACCAGGCGCACGGCGTCCTCGAGCAGGAGGTGGCTGCGGAGAGGGGCGGGCAGCGTGCTGTCGGCGCCGATTTCGCCCGCCAGGCGAGATGCCATATCGGGGTCGTGGGGGGCGCGCGCCGCCCGCCAGCAGCGCCGCCTGCTCGGCGAACTCGGCGCGGGGACTGAGCATGACCTGCTCCAGGAGCGGCAGCGCGCCGTCGCAGTCCCGCAGCCGTTCCAGCGCGGTTCCGCGGAGCAGCCGCGCCTCGTCCGCCCA
>JANRJZ010000220.1:0-2327 GCA_033763675.1 Gemmatimonadota bacterium | reverse complement strand
ACGATAACATGCGGCTGCAGGAGGAGTTCGTCAGCTACATCGTGGGCCGCGCCCTCGAGGCGCGGCGCGAGGAGCTCAAGGAACTGGAGCGGGACACCGCCCCGCTGGAGCGGGTGCAGGCGCCGTTCGCGCGCATCTCCTACACCGACGCCGTGCAGAAGCTCAACGCCCTCGGCTCCGACATGGCGTGGGGCCGCGACCTCGGCGGCGACGACGAGACCCTCCTGGCCCAGCAGTACGACCGGCCGGTCTTCGTGTTCAACTATCCGAAGGGCGTCAAGGCGTTCTACATGAAGGAGAACCCCGACGACCCCCGCACCGTGCTCAACAACGACTGCCTGGCCCCCGAGGGATACGGCGAGATCATCGGCGGCTCCCAGCGCGAGGACGACTACGACCGGCTGCTGGCCCGGATCCTCGAACAGGGCCTCGATCCCGAGGCCTACCGCTGGTACCTCGATCTCCGGAAGTACGGCACCTTCGTCCACTCCGGCTTCGGTCTCGGCGTGGAACGTACCGTGGCCTGGATCTGCGGGCTGCCGCACATCCGGGAGACGATTGCCTTCCCGAGGCAGATACACCGGCTCTATCCGTAGGCGGTAGGGACGGTATGGACGGTACCGTCGCTACCGTCCCGCCTTCACCTCCCCCCACAACCCATCCAGCACCTCCAGCCCCGCGGTCCCCACATCAATCCCGCGGGCCGCGGCCAGCCGCTCCACCCCCGCGAACCGCTCCCGGAACTTCCGGTTGGCCCGGTCCAGCGCCGTCGCCGGCTGCACCCGCGCCTTCCGGGCCAGGTTCACCACCGCGAACAGCAGGTCGCCGATTTCCTCGGTGACGGCATCGGGGGCCGGCGGGTGGACCGGCTCGCCGCTCGGCGGCTCGGCACTCGGCGGCTCGGCGGCTCGGCGACTCGGCGGCTCGGCAGCCAGGGCATGCTCTACCTCCTCAAGCTCCTCGCGGACCTTGGCCGCCGGCCCCATCGTGTCCGGCCAGTCGAACCCCACGCTCGCCGCCCGTTCCTGGAGCCGGTACGCCAGCTGGAGACTGGGAAGGGCGGGGGGGAGCCCGTCGAGGACCCCGCGGCGCTTCCCCTCCCGGCGCTTGAGCGATTCCCACTGCTCCCGCGGCCCCAGGTCAAAGAGGTGCGGGTGGCGCCGCCGCATCTTGCGCTCGAGGTCGCCGGCCACATCCTCGGCGGTGAACTCCCCCCGTTCCTCGGCCAGCACCAGCTGCCACGCCAGGTGCAGCAGCAGGTCCGCCACCTCCTCCCGGATCGCGGCAGGGTCGGCCTCGGAGATGGCGTGGTCGAGTTCGAAGACCTCCTCGACCAGGTAGGGCCGGATCGTTTCCCGGGTCTGGACCCGGTCCCAGGGACACCGGACACGCAGGTCGCGCACCATCCGGACGGCGCGTCCAAGCGCTGATTTGTCTTGCATTTATCCTCCGTGGCCGGTATCATACGGCCCGCTTGAGCATGCCGTCAATCGCGGATCATTTCCCGCGCGCGTGGGCCGTGGTGAACCTCGCGGCCGTGGTCTCCAACGCGCGAACCGTGTCCCGCATCGCCGGGGCACGACTCCTTCCCATGGTGAAGGCCAACGCCTACGGACTCGGCGCCGTGCCCATCGCGCGCGCGCTGGAGCGGCTCGAGCCGTGGGGCTTCGGGGTGGCCACGCCGGAAGAGGGCGCCGAGCTCCGCCGAGCCGGTATCACCCGGCCGGTCCTGGTCTTCACTCCGCTCGCGTCGGGGACGGTCGGGCCCTGCCTGGAGCACGACCTCCGCCCCGTCATCGGCGACCTCGACGGACTCGCGGCCTGGCGCGCGGCCGGAGACCGGCCGTTTCACGCGGAAGTGGATACCGGGATGTCGCGGGCGGGCTTTCTTTGGCGTGAAGCTGCCGAGTGGCGTGCGGCGCTCGCCGCCGCGGGCCCCGCCTGCGAGGGGATCTTCACCCACTTCCATTCGGCCGACGAGGCCCCGGGAACGGTGGACCTCCAGTGGCGCCGCTTCGGCGAGGTGCTGGCCTCCCTCCCGTCCCGGCCGGCGCTGGTCCACGCGGCGAACAGCGCGGCAGCGCTCCGGGGCGCCGCCTATGCCGCAGACCTGGTCCGCCCCGGCATCTTTCTCTACGGCGGGCGGGCAGGGGGGCACACCCCCGCGCCGGTGGTGCGGCTCGAGGCGCGGGTGGTGGCGCTCCGCACCGTGGCGGCCGGAGAGACCGTCAGTTATGGCGGCACCTGGACCGCGCACGAGCCCACCCGGGTGGCGACCCTGGGCATCGGCTACGCGGACGGGGTGCCCCGGGCGCTGAGCGGGCGGG
>JANRJZ010000219.1:0-25684 GCA_033763675.1 Gemmatimonadota bacterium | reverse complement strand
TCCGCCCGCTGTCGAACAGCGGCAGCAGGTTGGGATGCTGCAGGTTTGCCGTCACCTTGATCTCGGCCAGGAACCGCTCGGCGCCGAGTACCGCGGCCAGCTCGGGCTTGAGCACCTTCACGGCGACCTTGCGGTCGTGCTTGAGATCCTGGGCCAAGTAGACCGTCGCCATGCCGCCCTGGCCCAGTTCCCGTTCGATGCGATAGCGGTCGGCGAGGGCGGCGGCCAGGCGGGCGGGGGCGGCGCTCATCGCGTGAGGCCCGTCACCCGCGCGGTCCAGACGTTGCTCTGCGGATCCTGCAGGGTGAAGTACAGGAACCCGCCAGACCCCGACACACTCCGGGCATTGGTGGCATGGGGGTGCAGCGGATCATCGAACCGGACCACCTCGCGCGGCGGCCCGCCCCTGATGGGCAGGGCCCAGATCCCCTGGTGACTGTGGAGGTAGAGCGTGCGGAAGTCGCTCGAGGCGACGGGAACCGCGAGGCCTTTCGGGGTCGCCGCCGTCGCCTGGTACAGGACCCGCGGCGGGCCGCCACTGCTGTCCGCGCTGACCCCGATGAGGCGGAAGTTCACGGTGTCCACCGCCAGCAACCGGGCGGTATCACCCCAGGTCGTGCTGACGACGGCGCCTGGGCTCGCCACCTCCCGCGGCGCACCCCACCCCTGGGCTGCCCGCGTGACCACCTGCGCGCGCTGCACGCCGTCCTGGATCGTCGCCCAGGCCAGCCGCTGGCCGTCGGGCGACCACTGCGGGTTGCGCTCATCGGGGAACGTGCCGGCAGACACCTGGACCGGCTGGTCGCCCCCCTCGCTCGAGGCGACGAAGGCTCGCCGGGCCCCGTTGACGATCGCATGGTAGGCGATCTGCCGGCCATCGGGTGAGAGCGACACCGCGAAGGCCGGCGACGCCCCGCGGGTGATCTGCTGTACGTCGCCGCCGGACAGACGCCGGCGGAAGATCTGCTGGATCCCGGCGCGGTCGGAGTCGAACACCAGCCACTGCCCATCCTGGGAAATCCACAGGCTCTCGATGGTCTCCTGATCGGTGGTGACCAGCTCCGCGGTACGGCTGGATACCCATCCGGAGGCTGGGTCCTTCACACGCCAGATGTTGCTGCGGTTGGTGACCACCGAATAGGAGAGATGCTCGCCGTCGGGGGCGAGCGCGATCTGCGAGACATTGAGTCCAACGGTCACCTGCACCGGCTCGCCCCGCGGCTTCCCCCGAGAATCCAGATCGAGCTGGTAAATGTCCCGGGTCCCGCTCCGACCCGAGACGAAGAGCAGCCGGCGGCTGTCGGGGGCCCAGGCGGGGCTCAGGTCCATCGCGTCACCGGCGGTGAGCCGGATCGGCGCACCGCCGGCGGCCGGCACCAGCCAGAGCGAGGAGAACGCGATGTTCCAGTCGTTGAGGTACCGGGAGTTGTCGGAGACGTAGGCGATCCACCGGCCGTCCGGCGACCAGGCCAGCGAATGCGGATCGAAGGTCTGCGCGAGCGGCGTGTCCTTCCCATCGCTGCCGCGCAGCAGGAGCGTGTCGCCGCGCACATAGGCCAGGCGCTGCCCGTCGGGTGCCCAGGTCCCATGTCTGGCGCCGGCGACGAGCAGCGCGCCAGCCCCGCCGAGGGCAGGGACGGTCTCCAGGCCGCGGGGGGTGGCGATCAGCAGCTTGTCCCCGTCGGGCGACCAGCCCCGGGGAGCGCCGGCTTCCGCGAGCTGGACTGCGCTGCCATCGCTGCCGCGCCGCAACTCGACGCGGGTGGCGGTGTCCCCGGGACCACGGATGCGGTACGCCACGCCCTTGCCATCGCTGGTGATGACGGGTGCCTCCTGCATGCCGGCGCTGCGGGTGAGCTGCAGCGGCTGCACCAGCGCCGCGGTGGCCGGGGACCGATTCAGGCGCATCAGCGCCGCGGTGCCGATCACGACCACCACGGCCCCCGCCACGGCGCCCAGCACCCACCGGGGCCGGCCCCGCGGCGCGGCGACCGCGCTGATCGGCATGGTGTGGGTCGGGGTCATCCCGCCGCTCGGCGTGGCCAGCGGTTCCAGCGCCGCGCCGAGCTCGTCCGCGGTCTGGTACCGGTCGGCGGGCCGCTTGGCGAGGCAGCGCAGGATGAGCGCGTCGATGACCGGCGCGATGCCGGGCCGCCGCTGCGTCACCGGTACCGGCGCCTGGGTGACATGGGCCGCGAGGGTCTGCTGCGGCGTCAGCCCGTGGAAGGGGGGATGGCCGGTGAGCATCTCGTAGGCCAGCACGCCCAGCGCGTAGATGTCCACCCGGTGATCGAGCTGCGGGTCGGCGGTGGCCTGTTCCGGCGCCATGTAGGCCGGCGTGCCCAGCGCCACCCCCGCGGTGGTGAGCTGCTGCCGGCCGCTCGCCTCGGTGACCGCCTTCGCCACCCCGAAGTCCATGACCAGCGCATGGCGGCCGGAAAGGAGGATGTTCTCCGGCTTGATGTCGCGGTGCACGACCCCCGCCTTGTGTGCCACGGCGAGGGCTTCCGTGATCTCCCCGAGCAGCCGGAGCGCGTCGGTGACCGGCAATTCGCCGCTCCGGGCGATCCGGTCGCGCAGCGTCTCGCCCTCGACGTAGGGCATCACGTAGTAGAAGAAGCCGCCGGCCTCGCCGGAGTCGAGCACGCCGAGGATATGCGGGTGGGTGAGCCGGGCGGCGACCTGGATCTCCCGCTCGAACCGCTCCGCGCCCATGGTCGCGGCGAGGTCCGGCCGCAGCACCTTCACCGCCACCATGCGGTGGTGCTTGAGATCCTCGGCGAGGTAGACGGTGGCCATCCCCCCCTGCCCCAGCTGCCGCTCGAGGCGGTAGTGGCCGGCCAGGGCGGCGGCCAGGCGGTCTGGGATCCCGGTCACTCCTTGGCCCTCACCTTGCCCCGGAGCTCCGGGAACCAGTGCTCGACGTACACCACCTTCCCGGTTTCCTCGTCCGAGGGTTCCCGGATCATCAGGAAGCGCTGCCCGTCGGGGGAGACATCGTACTGCGGCCGGTTCCGCGCGGCCCGGAAGCCGGACAGGTCGAAGAGCGGCCGGGGGGTGCCGGCCACGAAGGCCGCCCCGGGGGTGATCGGCACCACCATCAGCTCGCGCTCGCCCTTGTAGAAGAGCTCGCGGCCGCTCCGCGCCCAGCGCACCTCGCTGCCGCCGTACCGCGACACCAGCCGGGCGGAGGTCGCCGAGGGGAACGGGGCGACATAGACCTCCTTCCGTCCCGAGCGGTTCGAGGTGTAGGCGAGCCAGCGCCCGTCGGGCGACAGCGACACGTTGTTGTTCAGGTACTGGTCCACGACCTGCGGCACCAGCGTGGTGTCGCCGTTGAGCCGGCGGGCCCGGATGCGGCCGATGTTGCTCTCCTCGTCCGAGCGCACCACCAGCCACTGGTTGTCCGGCGACAGCTCCGCCTCCCACAGCCCGAAGTGATAGTCCAGCAGGAACTGGGCCGGGGCGCTGCCGTCCACCACCGACTGATAGGCGTCGTACCCCCCCTGCGCCGCGCCGCGGCGGTTGGAGAGGAACACGATGGACCGGCTGTCGGCGGTCCAGGAGGGCCGCCAGTTGACCGTGCCGCTGTCGGTGAGCTGCTGCCGGGTGCCGTCGGCGCGCCGGATCCAGATCTGGGTCGGGCCGTCGCGCACGCTCACCGCCAGGGACGTGCCGTCAGGCGAGACGGCGGGGTACTGGAAATCGGCGCGCCAGCTCGAGTCCACCCGCTCCACCTGCCCCTGGCGCGAGACCCACACCAGCTCCGTCGGGACGCTGCCGCCGGTGGCGACGGCGTAGACCAGGCTGCCCGACGCCGAGACCGCGATGCTGCCGGGCAGCACATCCTCGATGACCGGCACGGCGCCCGAGGTGAGGGTCAGGCGCTTGGGGTCCAGCGCGGCGGCGAATAGCGCGCCGGACCGGTCGCCGTAGAGCAGGTGCCCGGTGGGCGAGTACCACGCGCCGGCCGCATCGGCCACCAGCAGCCGGCTGCTGTCGGTGGCCAGGTCGAAGACATGGACCGAGGAGGCCACGGCGCAGTTGCCGGGGCAGCTGGTGAAGAGGACGCCGCGACTGCCCGGCAAGGGGGCGAGCATCCCGGAGTTGTCGGTCGCGTTGGTCGTGGTATCACCGAGCACCCGGCTCGCCCCGCCGTCACTCGACACCTGCCGGAACCCGGCACTCGCGCCCACGTAGATGATCCGCCCGTCGTCCAGCCAGGCCGCGGACGGATAGACCATGTTGCCATCGGTGGCCAGGGTCATGGGCGCCCCGCCCTCGACCGGCACCTTCCGCAGCCGGCCGCCCGGCGCCATGAAGCCGACCCAGCGGCCATCGGGAGAGAAGAACGGCGAGGTCCCGCCTTCCGTCCCGGCGAGCGGCCGGCTGTCGGCCTCGTGGCGCAGCTTGCGCCGGAGCGGGGAGGAGTCGTTCGCCGGATCGGCGAACACGATGCTCGATCCATCGGGCGCAATCGCCGCCTGGGTCGCGATCCGGGACACGCCGGGCGAGAGCAGGGAGCCCAGGGTATGCCGCCAGAGCGTCACCTGCTGCCGGCTGGTCGCCGGCTCGGCCGTGGGCCGGAGCCAGCCCCAGAGGGCGATCAGCGTAGCCAGCGAGAGTGCCGCGTACAGGGCGGCCCGGCGACTCGGCGGCTCGACCGGTGACACTCCTGCCGTCGTGCCGTCGTGCCGTCATGCCGTCCCCAACCAGCGCCGCCGCAAATTCCGCCGCACTCGCAAACCGGTCCGCCGGCAGCTTCTCCAGCGCCGTGAAGACCGAGCCCTCGACCTGGGGCGGGATGGACTTCCGCTGGGCGGCCAGGGAGGCGGGCTCCGCCGTCATCACCTTGGCCACGATCGCCTGCGCGGTGGGTCCGTTGAAGGGCGGCTCGCCGATCAGCATCTCGTACAGCACGCAACCCAGGGCGTAGACATCGCTCCGGGCGGTGATCTCCCGTTCGCCCATCGCCTGCTCGGGGCTCATGTACGTCGGCGTCCCAAGCGACATCCCCGTCTCGGTCATCCGGCTGCCGCCCGCCTTGCTGGCGGCCAGCGCAATCCCGAAGTCCGCCACCAGCGCCCGGCCATCGTGCAGCAGGATGTTCTCCGGCTTGATGTCGCGGTGGATCACGTTGTGCCGGTGGGCGTAGTCGAGCGCGCCCGCGATCTCGGTGGCGATCCGGATGGCGTCGGCGATCGGCAGCTGCTTCTCCCGGCTGAGCCGGTCGCGGAGCGATTCGCCCTCGATGAAGGGCATGACGTAGAACAGGAACTCGGCGTCTCGGCGGCTCGGCGACTCGGCCGCCGGGGAGTCCCCCACCGAGCCGTCCAGCCGCCGAGCCGCCGAGTCCACGGCGATCCCCGAGTCGAACAGCGGCAGAATGTGCGGGTGCTGCAGGTTCGCCGTGGTCTTGATCTCCGACAGGAACCGCTCGGCACCGATCACCGCGGCCAGTTCCGGCCTGAGGACCTTGATCGCGACCTGTCGGTCGTGCTTGAGATCCTGCGCCAGGTACACCGTGGCCATGCCACCCGCACCCAGCTCCCGCTCGAGGCGGTAGCGGTCGCTGAGCGCGGCGGTCAGGCGGGCAAGACTATTGGGGGCGTCGGGGGCCAGGGGGTCAATCCTTGAACGGTGACTTGGATGGCCTGGCACGGCCCGGCCCGCCCGGGTTGCCCAGCAGCCGCTGCAGCTCCTCCTCGCTCAATTCGAACGGATCGGGCTCGTAGCCGGGCGGGTCGATCCGGAGGATCCGGCCGGGGTTGCCGGCAACCGGATGGAACTCCCAGGCCGAGCGCGAGAGGTCGCGCACCTCCCACTCGTGCCCTTCCGGATCGGTGAAGCGGCGGTAGCCCACGGGCCCTCGTTGATAGGGTGAAGACCCGCCCGATCCGACGGGGTGCGGCAACGCCCCGGCATGGATTCGCCTGCGGGACCAGCCTGGATGGAGAAGGGAAGCGGATCGCTACGATAATACGGCCGCGGGACAGTACCGGCCAGATGGGGTTACTGCGGCGGTCCGGCCATCCCCCGTTCCCCACCCAGGTAATCGGCCAGGCGCGTCACCGCCTGCCCGACCCACCCCGCGGTGGCCGGGCTCAGGATCTCCCCGAAGCCCAGCTCGCAGGCGGGGATCGCGACCTGGAGCGCGGACGCCGGGATCTTGCCGTAGACCCGTGCCGTGAGCTCGAGCAGCGCCCCCGGTGAGCCGACATGGCTCCCCGGGCTGATCGGCGTCGGCTCGACCGGGGTGACAGTCAGTTCCGTGGCCCCGACCGCCGCATCCACGAAGACCACCAGCCCCGCCGCCGCGATGTCCTCCGCCAGCTCCGGCGTGAGCTGGTGCACCGCCAGGAAGCTGGCCCACGGGGCCAACCGCGCCAGCTCGCCCACCACCCTGAGCCCCGCCCCATCGTCGGAGCGGGTGGGATTGCCGATCCCGATGACCAGGGGCGCCGTCACCGCCGCCGCTCGGACAGCACCGTACCGTCGGCGGCCAGCACCTGCACCGCGAGCGGCATCTGCCCCAGGGCGTGGGTGGAGCAGGAGAGGCACGGGTCGTAGGCGCGGATCCCCGCCTCCAGCCGGTTGAGCAGCCCCTCGGTGATGTCGGCGCCGCTCAGGTACCGTCGCGCAAGGGTCAGCACCGTGGCGTTCATCGCGAGGTTGTTCTGGGCCGTGGCGATGAGCATGTTGACCCGGCGAAGCACGCCGTCTCCGTCCACGGTGTAGTGGTGGAACAGCGTCCCCCGCGGCGCCTCGCAGCAGCCGACGCCCTCCTCCGCGTTGACCGCCGCCTGGGCCCGGTAGTGGTCACCGAGCAGCGCGGGGTCGAGCAGCAGCCGCTCGATCTGCTCGATGGCGAACAGGATCTCGATCAGGCGGGCATGGTGGTAGTGGAACGGGTTGTTGACCGCCGTCCCTCCCGCGAGGGCCCGGAAGCGGAGCCGCTCCGCCTCCGCCCGCGGGGTCGGGATGTAGTCGCAGACGTTGAGCCGCGCGAGCGGGCCCACCCGATAGGCGCCGGCCGCCTCGCCCCGGGGGCGGTAGTAGGGGAACTTGAGGTAGGACCAGCTCTCGGTGACCTCCGCGAAGTGCTGCCGGTACTCCCTGGGCGCCAGTTGATCGGCCACGATCGCCCCGGCGCCATCCCGGATCCGCAGGTTCCCGCCGTAGTACTCGAGTCCGCCGTCCGCGGAGACCAGCCCGACGTAGAGCGTCGGCTGCTCGCCGAAGTGGGGGATCTCCTCCCGGTAGCGCTCCCGCACCCGCGCCAGCGCCTCCAGCGCCAGCGCCACCGTCTCCAGCGCCTCCGGAATCCACGCCAGCAGGTGATCCCGGCGGCCGGCGTCGAACGGCTCGCGCACCCCGCCCGCCACCGCCCACGGGGTGTGGATCCTCCGCCCGCCGAGCAGTTCGATCACCTCCTGGCCGAACTTGCGCAGCCGGATCCCCCGGCGGGCGAACTCCGGTTCGGCGGCCATGAGGCCGAAGATGTTCCGCCGGGCGGGATCGGCGTCGAAGCCGAGCAGCAGGTCGGGGGACGAGAGGTGGAAGAAGCTCAGCGCATGCGACTGCACCCACTGCCCCAGGGTGATCAGCCGGCGGAGCTTCTCCGCCGTCTCGGGGATCCGCACCTGCAGGATCTCGTCCCCCGCCTTGGCGGAGGCGATGAGGTGGCTGGCGGGGCAGATGCCGCAGATCCGGCTGGTGAGGCCGGGCATCTCCCACATCAGCCGCCCCTCACAGAACTTCTCGAAGCCGCGGAACTCGTTCACGTGGAACCGGGCCGCCGTCACCCGGCCCCGGGCGTCGAGCTGCACCGTGATCTTCGAGTGCCCCTCGATCCGGGTGACCGGATCGATCGTGATGGTGCGGGTCATCTCAGCCATACCTCCGGAACACGCTCGGCAGGTCGGGCTTGCGCCCCTCCAGCAGGGCGGACACCGCGAACCAGATCTCGTCGGCGGTGGGCGGGCAGCCGTGCAGGAAGGCGTCCACCCGGATGCACTCGTGCAGCGGCCGCGCCTGGGGGCGCAGCTTGGCGATGGTGGTGAACTCCGACGGGACCGTCGGGTCCCCCTCGGCCAGCTCCACGTAGGCCCGGTGCAGGATCTCGTCGGGACTGTACCGGTTCCGCATGGCCGTCACGTTGCCGGTGGTGGCGCAGTCGCCGAAGGACACCACCACCTTCGAGTGGCGCCGGACCAGCCGGGCCATCTCCTCGTTCTCGCTGTTGGTCACCGCCCCCTCGACCAGCGTCACGTCGACGTTGGCCGGGAAGGCCTTCACGTCGGCCAGGGGCGAGTACACCAGCTCCATCCGGTCGGCCAGTTCGAGCAGCCGCTCGTCCAGGTCGAGGAACGACATGTGGCAGCCGGAGCAGCCGCCCAGCCAGACCGTCGCCACCCGGGGCTTCATGGCTCACTCCTGTGACAGGAACCCATGGTTCCATTCGCGCCGCCGGCGCGCGGTGACGATGTAATTGAGGAACTCGGTCTGCTTGGTGGCCTCCGCGACGGCCATCCCCTTGGGGAAGAGCGCACCCGTCGGGCACACCGCCACGCACTTGCCGCAGGCGGTGCAGCTCTCCGCCTCGCCCCAGGGCTGGTTGAGCCCGGCGATGATGGTGCAGGCGATCCCGCGGTTGGCGATGTCCCAGGTATGGGCCCCCTCAACCTCGTCGCAGACCCGGACGCAGCGGGTGCACAGCACGCAGCGATTGTGGTCGATCACGAAGTCGGCGTGCGAGGCGTCCAGCGCCTTCGCCGGATAGAGGTACGGCACCCGGACGTACTCCAGCCCCACCCGGAGGGTCAGGTCCTGCAGCTCGCAGTGCCCGTTGGAGACGCACACCGCGCAGTGGTGATTCCCCTCCGCGGCGAGGAACTCCACGATGGTCCGGCGGTACCGTTCCAGCCGCTCGCTGGTGGTGCGCACCACCATCCCCTCCTGCGGGCGGGTGGTGCAGGCGGCGGCCAGCCGGGGCGACCCCTCGATCTCCACCAGGCAGAGCCGGCAGGCGCCGACGTCGCCCAGCCCCTCGAGGTGGCACAGCGTCGGGATGTCGAAGCCGTGCTCCCGGGCCACGTCGAGCAGGGTCTGGTCGTCATGGGCGCTGAGCGGCTGCCCGTCCATGGTGAGCGTGACGACGGCCATGGCTCAGCCCTCCCCGGCCGGCGCCAGCGCCGCCAGGTATTCGTCCCGGAAGAAGCGCAGGGTGGAGAGCACCGGGTTGGGCGCGGCCTGGCCCAGGCCGCAGAGGCTGGTCTCCTTCACCATCACGCACAGCTCCTCGAGCAGCGCCAGGTCGGCCGCGGTCGCCTCCCGCCGCGCCAGCTTCGCCAGCAGCCCGTGCAGCTGCACCGTGCCCACCCGGCAGGGGATGCACTTGCCGCACGATTCGTCCATGCAGAATTCCATGAAGTAACGCGCGATGTCCACCATGCTGCTGGTCGAGTCGAGCACCACCAGGCCGCCGCTGCCCATGATCGAGCCCACCGCCTGCAGCGACTCGTAGTCCACCGGCAGGTCCAGGTGCTCCGCCGGAATGCAGCCTCCCGACGGGCCGCCGGTCTGCGCCGCCTTGAAGGTGGTGCCCTCCGGGGTGCCCCCGCCGATGTCGAACACGATGGTCCGGAGCGGGATCCCCATCGGCACCTCGATGAGTCCGTTGTTCCGGATCTGGCCGGTCAGGGCGAACACCTTGGTCCCGGTGCTCTTCGGCGTGCCGATGCCGGCGAACCAGGCGCCGCCCCGGTTGATGATCGGCGCGATATTGGCGAAGGTCTCCACGTTGTTGATGACGGTCGGCTTGCCGAACAGCCCCGCCTCCGCGGGGTACGGCGGCCGGGGCTGCGGCCGCCCGCGGCGGCCCTCGATGGACCGGAGCAGCGCCGTCTCCTCCCCGCAGACGAACGCGCCCGCCCCCACCCGGATGTCGATCCGGAAGCTGAACTCCGACTCCAGGACCCGGTTGCCGAGCAGGCCCAGGCGCTCCGCCTGGCGGACGGCGCCGCGCAGCCGCTCGATGGCGAGGGGATACTCCGCCCGGACGTAGATGTAGCCCTGCCGGGCCCCCACCGCGTACCCCGCGATGGCCATCCCCTCCAGGACCCGGTGCGGGTCGCTCTCCAGCACGCCCCGATCCATGAACGCGCCGGGATCCCCCTCGTCCGCGTTGCAGACCACGTACTTCTGGTCGGCCGCGGTCTTCCGGGTGATGGCCCACTTGAGCCCCGTGGGATATCCCGCGCCTCCCCGCCCGCGCAGCCCGCTGGCCCGCACCTCCTCGACCACCTGCCCCGGTTCCATCCCGCCGAGCACCTTGGCCAGCGCCTGGTACCCGCCGGCGGCCAGGTAGCCCTCGATGCGGGTGGCGTCGATCCGGCCGCTGTTCTCGTTGACGATCCGGACCTGGGAGGCAAAGAAGGGGACCGTGGTGTCCACCACAGCGTGCGCCACCGGCGTCCCGCCCGCCACATGCCCGGTGACGATGGCGGTCGCGAGCGCGGGATCGACCTGCTGGTACAGGACGTCACCCGGCTGCACCGTCACCAGCGGGCCCCGGCCGCAGAGGCCCATGCATCCCGTGGGCACCAGCTCGGTGGTCGCGGCGAGGCCCTGCCGCTCCAGCTCGGCGGCGAACGCCCGGTAGGTCGCCTCGCCGCCACAGGCGGCGCACCCGCTCGAGGTGCAGCACAGCACCCGCCGCCGGAAGGCCGCCTGGCGGGCCCGCTCCTCCGCCGCCAGCTCCCGCAGCGCCTCGACGGTCATGGCGCCACCTCGGTCCCGAGCCAGCCGTCGAGCAGCGCGCCGGCGCGCCCTTCGGTCAGCCAGCAGGCGACCGTGTCGTCCACCAGCGCCAGGGGTGCCACCCCGCAGGAGCCGACGCAGCGCGCCGTCAGCAGCGTCACCTTGCCGTCCGCGGTGGTCTGCCCGAATGGCGCGCCACAGCGCCGCTCCACCGCCCGCTGGAGCCGTGGCGCCCCCTTGGCATAGCAGGCGGTACCGAGGCAGAGCACGAAGGTGTGCTCGCCGGGCGGCTGGAGCCGGAAGAAGTGGTAGAAGGAGGCGACCCCGTAGACCTGGCTCAGCGGCCGCTTGAGCGCATGGGCGACGTGGCGGAGGACCTCGGGGGGGAGATAGCCGAAGAGCCGCTGGGCGGTGTGCAGCACCTCGATGAGCGCGTGCCCATCCCGCTGATGCAGGCTGATGGTGCGGTCCAGCTGTTCGTAGCGAGGGTCCCGGATCGGGGGCGCCGGCGAGGGAGCCGTTCGAGGGGCGGTCATCTGGGGCGGTCCTTGCTGCGCCGGCGGTGAACGCCCCGGAGGTCGGGGCGGCCACGCGGCATCCGCGCCTACGCTAGGACCCGCCGGCTGAAGGGATCATGAAGCGGTGGGGACCGCTTCATCATCCCTCCCGCACCGCTCAGGGCGAGTCGGGCGGCGGGGCGGTATCGAGGAACCGCCCGTCCACATACCCTGTCTCCTGGCCGCCATTCACCACGCGGTACCACCCCCGCTGGGGGGTGTCCACCGCCACCAGCTCGCCCGGCTCCAGGGTGCGCAGCACCGGTGCCGACGGGCTCCGGCCGGCCCGCACATTCACCCACGTGTTGGCGTATCGGGACTCTCCGGCCACCGCCAGGGCCACTTGGGGCTCGGCGGCCGGGCGCGCCGCGGGCGGCGGCGCCACGACGACGGGCCGGGGCTCCGGCTCCGTTTGCCGGGGTGGCGCCGCCGGGACGCTCTCGACCGCGGGGGTGACGGCCGCAGGCACTCGCGCCGGCTCCGGCCGGGGCGGCGGGACCATCCCCTCGGATACCGCCGGCGGCGTGGCCACCCGCGCCCGCAGCGCGGGCGCCTGGCCCGCCTCCCGCACCAGCAGGTTCACCGCCACAAGGATGCCAGCCAGCCCCCCGGTGAGCAGCAGGATCGGTACGATGGGCCGGCGACGCCTGACGGGAGGCCCGGCAAACCGGCCCTCGAAGGCCAGCCCGCAGCGCGGGCAGCGGGTGGCGACGCTCAGCGCCTTCTGGTTGCAGTCGGGACAGTTGACGTAGGACATGAGGGGCCGGCCGGGCGCATTTCCCTGAGAGGGCAGTGGGTTGGGGGTGACCGAGGATGGAGCCAAGTCCGCGATTCGGCAAGGGCGCCCGCGGCCCGCGGGCCTTCGCTGCCCGACCGCAGGCTCCCTGACATGCCTTGGGGGGTCCATCGGAAGTTCGGAATGCAGGGGAGTGACCTAGCGCGGCTCCTCCGCCGGGCCGCTCGCGAGCAGGCGCGAGCTGGGCGGGACCAGGGAGTCCATCCGCGCCGTCAGCCGGGCGGCGATGGCGGTGAGGGTACTCGTGGAAGTGTCCCCGGCGAGCAGGTTCACCTCGCCATTCGGGTCCTGGCCCTGGTGGAACAGCGCCAGTTTGCCCTGGTCGTCGCGATACAGCTGATACCCATCGTCAAGCAAGGACGCCCGCCACCGCCTGCCGGAGCGCAGCTCGGCGTACACCGGTGACAGCGGGGCACCCTGGTACGCGGTGTCCCATGCCGCCCGGAGCGATCCCCCAGGCCAGGGGGAGGCCGGGACCAGCCGCGCCAGGTCGAACACCGTGGCGCCGAGGTCGCGCAGGGTGACCGGCTCCGCGATCCGGGTCCCTCCCGGAACCCTCTCGGGAAAGCGAATGAACAGCGGCACCTGGAGCAGCGGCCGGTACACGCTGTTGCCGTGCGCCATCAGGCCGTGCTCCCCGAAGTGCTCGCCGTGGTCGGAGGTCACGATGACGATGGTGTGATCCAGTACCCCGCGGGCGGCCAGGGTATCGAACATCCGCCCCAGCTCGTGATCCAGGAAGCTGATCGCCCCGTCGTACGCGTTCCGCGCCGCGGATACCATCGCCGGAGTGAACGGCTCCCGCCGGCTCTCGACGTCCCACGGGATGTAGGGCGGCTGGCTGTCCGGCGTGAATCGCCGGTCGAACGGCGCCGGAGGGAGATACGGGTGGTGCGCGTCGTAATAATTGAGGAACACGAAGAACGGCCTCCCAGCGGTGGCCCCGCTCCAGGCCAGGAAGCGATCGGTGATTGCGGTTCCCTGGCGGCGATCGAACAGGTCGTGCCGGCCCATCCGCTTGCGGATCGGGCTGAGCAGGTTCGCCTTGAGCCACCGGCCCAGGGTGGAATGCAGCATCATCTGGGGCAGGGTGACGGGGATGTCCTCGTAGTGCAGGAAACCGCGACCCAGGCCGAGGGCCCGGCTGCCATAGGGCAGGTTCCCCACGAAGCCGGCGGTCCGGTAGCCCTGGGCAGTGAACTCCTCGGCCAGGGTGCGGTGGGTCCCGTCGAGCGGCGTCTTGAAATCCGTGGACAGGGCGTAGGGATACTGCCCGGTGAACACGCTGCCATGGGAGGGCAGGGTCCAGGGGGACGGCGTCATCGCCCGGTCGAAGGTCGCGCCTTCGGCGGCGCGCCGGTCCAGCCGCGGCGTGGTGGCGCGGTGGTACCCGTGCAGGCTCAGGTTGAAGCCCCGCACCGTGTCCAGGATGATGAGCAGCACGTTGGGCCGGCCGGCCGGCGGCGCGGGTGTCCCCGCCAGCATTCGTGCTTCCCGGAAGCGCGGCACCAGGGTGGACCCGACGGCGGCGATCACGCCCAGCGCCAGGAGGGGAACGAGCGTGCGGCGCAGCCCCCGCAGCACCTGCTCCCCCCGTCCCTCCAGCAGCCGCGACACCTGCACCCCGACCCCGACCGCAATCAGGGTGTGGGCGACATCGTGCATCCGGGTGAACAGCATGGTGAGGCTGAGCGCCGCCAGGCCCGCGAGGACGCCGATCGCGCGGGCGGCGGTGACCCGGCTGGGCCAGCGCCGATGTAGCAGCGCGAGCGGCAGGGCGGCAAGGCCGAACCAGAAGAGGTTCGCGGCGGCAGGGAGCCACAGGCGGTCGGGCCCGAGGCGGATATTCTGCCGAGTCAGGAAGTAATGGACCTGCGGGATCTGGTAGAGGGTGCCTTCGAGCAGCCCCACGGCGAGCCCCACGCAGAGCGCGTCGCACAGGAGGTCAGCGGAAGTGCGGGATCGGGGAGTCGCCAAGCGTCCTCCAGCGGGGCGGCGTGCACCCCTCGGATACTTGTGCCAATCAGGCGCCGGGCGCCGCACTGGGGCGACAGCAGCGCTTCCCCAATCTCACGCTCCCCCAGCGTGAGGCAAGCATGCAAGCCGTCCCTGGAGCGAAACCGTTCACTCCCGGCTCAGGACATCAGGAAGGCCGCCATGGTGGCGAGGAGCTGCAGCATCAGCGTCAGCCGGATCAGGCGGGCGTGCTGGGGGAGGATGGCGAACGGGCAATGAGTCGAGCGCATGCAGCCCTCCGCAGCGTGCCAGGCGGATGCATCCACCTGGTCGTCATCCCTGCGGGGCCCCACTCGGCACGCTGCGGAGTCTCCCCGCCACGGGAGTGACGGAATGAGACGAAGACAACAGTAGCAGGTCGGCCATGAAGCGCTGGAGAAGGCGGAGTGAGAGTATCCGCCGGTTCACGCTGAGACGCGGAGACGCTGCGACGGGGATACGACCCTCCGCGTCTCGGTGATTCCGCGTGACATTCCATGTGTCAGTCCGGCAACTGCCACAGCATCGCGTGCATCACGCCGTTCGCGGTCGCTCCCGAGCCGACGATCTGGCCCCGGTTGTTGCTGGCGGCCGCCACGCCGCCCCGGCGTTCCGCGGTCCGGAGGGGCAGCCGAGCCCGCTGCAGGCGGCGCCGGTGACCGTGCCATGGGCGTTGATGGCGCAGGCGAAGTTCTCCATGCAGCTCGGCACCTGGTCCCGCAGGTCCAGCACCCCGCTGCCTTGGACCAGTACCAGGCGTGCATCGCGTCGCCAGTGGCGGAGCCCACCACTTCACCGCGCTGGCTGACGTCGGCGTTCGCGTGGCTGTTGGCGGTGTCGGACAGCCAGGGGAGGCGCAGCGCTTCAATCCGGCCGGCGGCGTTCCACCGGACGGGGGCCCGGGTGCCGGCGGCGTTCTCGCTCCAGCCCAGGATCTGGCCGTCGTCCACGATGCGGGTGGCGCCGCGCTGGGTGCCGCCCAGCAGGCTGCCCAGGTCGTGGCCGGGAATGATCCGGGAGACCGTGACCGCCTGGGCCAGTCCGGATTCGTCCACCGGCCGTGCGGCGTCGGCGCAGCCCGTGACCAGGAGGGCTTCGGTGCTGGCGCTCCATCTGATCCGTGAGGCGGATGACCTCGGATGCCAGGATAGGCGGGGGGACTGAGGGATCCGTGAGGATGACGGGAGAGGGGGATCAGGGGGCGGACCGACGGGACGACGGGACGACGAAGGCAGCCCGGGCTGTCATCGCGAGGAGCGCGAAGCGCGACGAAGCGATCCCCCACTTTCCGCTCGGAGGGTGGGGGATTGCTTCGGCCCCTGCGGGGCCTCGCAATGACAGGTGTGCCCCCGTTCCCCCGTTCTCGCGTTCCCCAACCGCCCAGTGAGAACTTCAGCAGTTGTGATGCGCGCTACACCGCAGCGCGCCGGAAGCGGCGTGAGAGCCGGATCGGTCCCATCGCGTTGCTTGGATGCAGGACTGGAGCACCATCACTCTCACACGCTGCGTCATCAGGAGGAAGTATGCTGGCCCGCTCGCTGTCGCCCGTGCTGTCCGCGCTCGTCGTCCTCGGAGGCCTGTCGGCCTGTGTCTCCGACTCGACCCAACCCAATCCCGCGGAGGAGGCGGTTGCGGCAGCCGAAGCGGACGTGGCCCCCGCGGAGCTCATCCTTCGCCCGCCGCCGATTCTCTGGCTCAGCAACCCCTGGGCGGGGAAGCAGGTGAAGATCCGCGACTGGACCGGCGACCAGTATGACCGCTGCCTCGGCCCCGCGGCGCTGCCGGGCACCGGCGTCCGCCTGCAGGCGCAGCTCTGCTACCCGTCGTCGCTCGACACGCTGCAATGGTTCACCGTGGTGGGCTTCAGCAGCTCCCTGCCCGCCAGCACCGATCGGCTGCGGGTGGCGCTCCGCTCGGTCTACAACCCGGCCTACTGCGTGGACGTGGCGGGCGGGACGGCCATCGGCGGCGAGGCGCTGCAGTTCTACCCCTGCCACTACGGTGCCAACCAGCTGTTCCACCTGCCGCTCCCGGCCACGGCAACGGGGCTCAGCTCGACCGGGCGGATCTTCACCAAGAACAGCAACTACGCCATGGTGTTCGAGGCGGATGCGCCGAACGCCGCCGGCAGCGTGAAGCCGGCCTGGCAGCGGGCGAACAACGCTGCGCAGAACTACCAGCTCTGGTCGCTGCAGGCGCGGTAGCCGGACGCGAAGGGCGGCGGGGCCAGGGGACTGGCCCCGCCGGTTCTTCGGAGCCGCGGTGGGCCGGCGGGCGCGCGTGTTTCCGATTCCGGTGGTGAGTGGTGAAGGCGCTATTGTGGTCACCACTCGTCCGCCGCGCTCCCGTCCCCTGCCGCCTGATTCCACGCTGCTGCCGCTGAGGCGCGCCGATCTCCGGTTACGTCACGTCAGTCCTTGGACCGAGGAGGCGTACACCATGTGGGTCCGGCGCTACGTCCGGTTTCACGGCCTTCGCCACCCTCGCGGCTGGGCTCTTCGCGCTTGGCTTTGCGCGCTGGCTTCCAGGCCGCGAGGGCTTTCACCCTGCCCTGCCATCGACCCTTTGGCTCGCCGGTATCTCGGGCCTCCTGGGCGGCTACCTCCTTGCATCGCCGCTCGTGCGGGTAGCTTGAGGGATGGCTCACGCGCCGCGCCTTGCAGCTCACACGCAGGCCGTCAGGCCGCACATCAGGATACGTCACTCCGCCTTCAGCGACCGACGCCGCCGGTTGCATCAGCGTTCGTTCGTCTGCAACTTGTGGCTGGGGCGCCTGCACGGCGCCCCGGGCGGTTTCCCATCGTTCACTGGCCCCATCTTCTCTCCCTGAGCTGCCCTATGGACCACCCGACGCTCGAATCCGGTGAGGGGCTGCGAATGCACGCCCCGGCCATCAAGGGCGCCGTTGCCCGCACCGGCCCGACCTTCCGCGCCTCCATCAGTATCCCCGTGATCCAGGACCTGGAGCTATTTATCACTGACCGGCGCATCATCGTCCGGGCGGAGCTCTTTCTTGGCCTCTTCGAAGCCGATTACGTCGCCTGGTTCCCCGGGACCGCCCATCCTCCGGAGGCCGACTCGCTGACCGCCGCCTACCTCACGCCCGACGGGCCGATGGGTCCACACCTCACCTTGGTGGCCCGGACAGGCCGTCCATCCCTCCTGCGCGGCCCCGAGCTCAAGTTGGCCCTGTATCTGCCCAACGCGGTGGCGGCGGCGACTGCCCTGCCGCCGGACCTCCTGCAATGACCTCCCGAAGGCGCTGCGAGCGACTGCCAGTCACTCTTGCCGACGACTAACCGCACCTTGGCGACCGCGCGGAGCTACCAACTCTTCGGCCGTCTTGCCGCACATGGACCACGGACCGCTCCAGTTGTGGTGCTCACCTTCGATGGCGGTCCCACCCTCGGGCCTCTCGACACCCCGGTAGCTTCCGCAGATGCCAGACTTCACCTCTCCCGAAGCCCTGCTCGGGCTCTTCCTCGGGATCGCGGTCGGTGCCGGCCTCTCCGTCCTGTACTTCCTCCTCTGGCGCGCCCGGTACCTCCGCCGGATCCGCGCGGAGGCCGTCCAGCAGAGCCAGGCCGTGATCACCGGGCGGGTGGCCGAGCAGTTGCTGCCCTATTTCCCGGGCTTCCCGTTCAACCCCAGGGACGCGCGCTTCCTGGGGTCTCCCGTCGACCTCATCGTCTTTGATGGCCTCGACGCGGGACGGCTCGACCGCGTGGTCTTTGTGGAGGTGAAGACGGGGACGGCGGAGCTCTCGCCTCGCGAGCGCCGGCTCCGAGCCGCGATCCAGGCCCGCCGGGTCGAGTGGATGGACCTTCGCCTGCCCACCTAGAGGCGCGGCCGTCGGTTGGCTCGGGCTGGCACGGCCGGCCGTCTCGGCCTAGGTTGTCCAGCGCGCGCCGCGGCCCGGCACATCCGGCGCGGGCGCAGGCCGCGTTCTCGTGGTGACACGCCCTTCTGCCGGTCAACGATTGGAGGACTTCCATGCGGTATGTCGACGGATTCCTGCTCGCGGTGCCCAGGCGGAAGCTCCAGGTGTACCGGCGGATCGCACAGCGCGCCGGGCGGGTGTGGCTGGACAGTGGGGCGCTCGAGTACCGGGAATGTGCCGGCGACGACCTCAAGGTGACCTTCGGGATGTCCTTCGCGCGCACGGCGAGACTGAAGGCCGGCGAGACGGCCGTCTTCTCCTGGATCGTGTACAAGTCACGGGCTCATCGGGATCGGGTCAATGCCAAGGTCATGAAAGACCCCCGCATGCAGAAGCTGATGAAGGACCCCATGCCATTTGACCTGAAACGCATGTCGTACGGTGGCTTCAACGTGCTCGTCGATCTCTAGGCCCGGACCGGCGCGCCGTCTGACGGTGCGGCTGGCACGGGTGGTGCACGCGAAGCGGAGTTTCCATGACGGACCCACACGCGCGTCCCCGTACCATGCTGGGAATCCTTGCCGGGGGCGGCGCATTCCTGGCCTGCATGCTCTTGCTCGCGGGCCTGGCGATCGCAGTCGGCTGGGTTCGCCCGAATCCGGCCGGTCCGGTGGACCTGCGGCCCTGGCTGATGCTCGCCCTCGCCGGCGGCACTCCAGCCAGCTTGCTTGGCGGCGCAGTGAGCCGGCGCATCGCGCGGAGCTACCGTGGCCCAGCGCTTCTGGCGCTGCTGGTCTTCTGCGTCGGGCTGCTTGAGGCGACGGAGATCCTGCGCCAGGCGTCAGCCGGCAGCGCAGCGGTACCGCGCCTGCTTGTCGTACTGGCGCCGGTCGTGGCAGCGGCGGGGGTGCTGTTCGGGGGCTGGTTGCCGGCAAAGGGCCCGCCCGCGAGGGCGGCCCAACCACCCGCTGCCGCCGACGGCGGGCGGCAGGTACGGGAGTGAGGCCACGCGGGTATGCGCCCGCCGCGGCTGGGCGGCGGCGTCAGGCGGCGGCCTGCCATGCCGACCCGCACCCAGCCCGGGTACCCCCCATGCTCGAAGGCTCCCGTCCAGAACCCGTCGAGGTCAGATGATGCCCCAGGAGCCATGCCTCGCCTCGCCGCGCCTCCAACTGCGTCCCTTCGGCGAGGGCGACTTCGAGGCCTTTTACACCTCCTGCGTCTGCGACCCCGCCGTCATGGCCTTCTACCACGCCTACCGCCAAGTCCTGTCGGACGAGGAGCGCCGCCTTCACGCCCGGCGTGATTTTCTCGAGCACTTCGCCCACGGGCGCAGCGCGCGCGGCTATGTTTGCTGGGCACTGACTCCCGGCCCAGTCCTCCCGGCTCCCGTGGGCACCTTTCTGGGCTGGTGCGGGGTCTTGACTCCGGCCCTTGAGGAGCACCGCTGGGGACCAGAACTTGCCTACATGCTGGCGCGCCCGTGGCACGGGCTGGGGCTCGCCACCGAGGCTGGTGCCGCGGTGATGGCCGACGCCTGGCAACGTTACGGCCTCTCCCGGCTTCACGCCGTGGTCGACACCCCGAACCTTGCGTCCCGGCGCGTCCTGGAACGGCTCGGGCTCTGCCTGCACAGTCCCGTGGAAGTCTACGGGAGCGCGGACATGCTGCTCTACACCGCAACCGCACCGCCGCCAGTTGCCTAAGCGGGAGATCATCACCACCTGCGACCGCATCTTCGCCCGGATGCCTCAGGCCAGGCAGCGGGGCGGCAGGATCACCGGCTTGTGGGCCTTCTCGGAGCCGTAGCGCGGCCTCGCCGACCGGAGGATCACCACCGATGCGCCCCCACCTCGTCACCATCCTCTGCGCACTCTCCGGCGTCAGCTGTGCCGATGCGACCGGCTCGGATGCACTCACCCTCGCGGCGATTGCGGGGACCTACCAGGCCTCGCACTATGTCTATCAGGCGGTCGAGGACACGACCCGGCAGGTGGATCAGGTGGCCCTCGGTGTCCAGTCCACCTTCCTGCAGCTCGTGGATGACGAGTATCTCTGGGTAGACAGCTTTCCGGCCAATCCGCAGGGCGTGGAGGTGCGCGACTCCGGCACGGCGACGCTCACGGGGGATACCCTGCGACTGGTCTCCCCACTGGTGACGGCCGCGTTTCAGGCAGATCGGCGTGGCGGGGCCCTGGTCCTCACGGACACCCTGAGCATGCGCCTGCTCTGCCCGACCCTGTGCCTCGAGCCGGTGCGCCGCATCATCGTACTCGTGCGCCGGTAGCTCCATGACGGCCGCCTGACCAGCGCGCTGGCCAGTCGTAGCGCGGGCGTGAGCGTTCTCGAGCCGGTGGCCGACCCCACACCCCGGAGGCCTCCATGCCTTCCGAGAAGCCTCGTCCCAAGACCGCCCCGGCAGGCCTCACGCCGAAGGTGCGTCGCGCCAGCACCGCCGCGCCAGCACTACTGCATCGCGAGCAGGTGCGCCACGAACTGGTCGACGGCGATCCCGGTGCCCTCGTAGAAGCCTGACGTCTTGTTGGCCTCGAAGTCCGCCTCGTTCCGGTGCAGCGCCGTGAAGACATAGCGGGTGCCGCTTCCCACGGTTTCCATCGTCATGATGGCCGTAATCGGAATGTCGTCAAAGACCGCCGGACGGTAGCCGGGGAGCGTCGATGAACCACTCGATGGCGAAATCCAGCTTTGGATTGAAGGTGAGGTGCGTGCTCATGAGCCTGCGTCCTTCTGCTTGAGTTGTTTCACGTAGTGGTCGACCCGGTCCAGCCGGGCTCCCCACAGCTGGCGACGCGCGGCCAGCCAGTCGTCCACGACCCTGAACCGTTCGGGGGCGATCTCGTAGGTCCGCACCCGCCCGCGCTTCTGCGACCGCACCAGCCGGCTCTGCTCGAGCACCGAGAGGTGCTGCACGAACGACGGGAGCTGCATGTCGAACGGGGCCGCCAGTTCGCTGACGGTGGCCGGCCCGGCCGACACCTGCTCCAGGACCTTTCGCCGTGTCGGGTTGGACAGGGCGTGAAACACGTCATCTGCCGCTTCGGCGTGAGCCATGTCGGGCACCATCCCACTGCGCGGGTGATCCGTTCGGACGGAGCGATCTTGCAGCCGTGGAATACTTCTGTCACTGCCTGAGTAGTGCCTGTCGGGCCACACGCGCGCCCTGCGCGTGCGACCAATGCCTCCCGTTGCGGCGCAGCCCGGGCGTTCGGCGGCCTCTTCCCCACGGGTATTCCCATGACGCGACCCCTGCGGTATTCCATCAACGTCACCCTGGACGGCTGCGGCGATCATCGGGTCATGATCCCGGACGCGGACCTGCATCGTCACGCGGCCGCGGGCATCGCCCGGGCCGACGCGCTCCTCTTTGGCCGGGTGACCTATGAGCTGATGGAGGCGGGGTGGCGGCCGTTCGCGCGGACGGGGGCGAGGCCTGACTGGATGGAGCCCTGGATGGAACCTTTCGCCCGCACGATCGACGCGGCGAAGAAGTACGTCGTATCGAGCACCCTGGAGCGGGTCGACTGGAACGCGGAGCTCGTGCGCGGGGGTCTCGAGGCGGCCGTTCGGCGGCTCAAGCAGGAGCCAGGCAAGGGACTGTTCACGGGAGGCGTGACGCTCCCGCTGGCGCTGGCGGAGCTGGGGTTGATTGATGAGTACGAGTTCGTGGTGCAGCCCGTGGTAGCGGGCCACGGGCCCACGCTGTTCGCGGGGCTGTCGCGGCGTGTCGAGTTGCGGCTCGTGGACCGGCTGGAGTTCGGCTCGGGGGCGGTGGCGCTGCGGTATGAGCCGCGCAGGTAGCCATCGGACCTGGTGCCCGAGTCGGCCGGCTGCGGCCCGTTCGCTTGCCCCAGCGCGCCCTGGCCGGCAGCTTAGGCGAGGTCCTCATGCCGGCGAACAGGCCGGCCCGTGCACAGAGGTGGTCAGCATGCGTCGCCTGGTTCTTGCGGTGATCGTGGCCCTCGCGCTCATGAGCGCTCCCGCCCAGGGGCAGCAACCGATGCCGCGCCTGGTTGGCACCTGGCGCCTCATCGAGTTCTGCAACGTCGACCGTCCCGGCGACACGACATACTCCCTGGGGCGGCACCCGGTCGGCTTCTTCATGTACGACGCGGCGGGCAACCTGTCGATCCAGGCCATGCGGGCCGTGCCGTCGGGGGCCTTCACCCAGGATTCGGTGCCGCTCCGGGGCATGGCAGAACTGCGCGCCTCGTACTTCGGCTACTTCGGGTCCTATACCATCACCTCCGACTCCACGGTGGTGCATCACGTCCGCGGCGGGACGATCCCGACGTATATCGGGACCGACCAGCGGCGCAACTTCCGGTTTCGCGGCGACACGCTCTCGATCAGCGGGGACGAACCGTGGTCCTGCCGGCAGCTCGTGCGCGAGCGCTAGTGTCTCGTGATGATCGCGTCGGAGGTGGACGCCGCGCTCGTGCGCTGGGGTGGCTCGCCCTCGCGCTGGCGGGCTGTGACGCGGGCTCCTCGGAGCCCGATCCCGTCGTCTACTTCGAGCTCGATGCCCCGCTCGGCAGCTCCGTCATCCCCGTGACCTTTCAGGTTGATGGGAGCGGGGTCGGGGCCGATACCTTCCGGGTCCATCTCCCCCCCGAGCACATCCGATCCCAGGCGTTTGTCCTCGACGCCGGCGACCACGTGCTGGGGGCCGCCGTCCGTGGTACCCATGCGCTCCTCCGCGTTCTCCACGCCTCCGCGTGAGCCTGCCCTGCTCCGCGTGAGGTGACCCCCCACCCCCGCCGTGGGCGTGCCTCATTTCACCCAACCTGGCCCATTCCCGCGCGAACTGGCGGCTGGACCGGAGGGGCGGCGCGCCGCATGATTACTCCATGACCGCCACCTGGATCCTGGAGCGCACCGCCGCGCGCCGCTTCCCCTATCGCATCGCGATTGAGCAGGGGGGCCGCACCATCGCGGCCTTCCGGGTGCAGGCGCGGTGGCCGGGACCGGGGCAGCAGGTGTTCTGTCTCCGGGAGCAGGCGCTCGAGCCCGACGAGGCGCTGGAGGAACTGGAGCGCGTACCCATCCTGCACCTGGGTCAGGTGGGACGAAAGCTCACCCTGGTGCTCGACCGCGGGAACCGGAAGCGGTGCGAGTTCCTCACCATCGTGAAGCAGCGGAAGGACGGCGGCGAGCGCTACGAGCAGACCTTCTTCCGCACCGAGAGCGGCATCCGGTCGCATCGCTCGAGGGGCAAGACCGAACTCACCGCCGATCCGGTGGCGCTCGATGTGGTGATCGACAGCGGGGAGCGCTACCCGTGGCGCTTCCCCCGCGCCACGGTCAATCGCCGCCGGCTCGCGGTCGGGGACTACGCCCTGATGGACGGCGGCCGCACCGCCGCGGTGGTGGAGCGGAAGAGCTTCGCCAACCTGCTGAGTGACCTGCTGCAGTTGCAGGGGCTGCATCACCAGCTGGCCGACCTGGCCGGCGCGGAGCGCTCCGCCCTCGTCATCGAGGCGCACTACCGCGACTTCCTCGACCCCGCCCGCCTCGAGGGCCGCTTCCCGCGCGCGCAGCTCTCCCGCCGGCTCGCGGAGCTGAGCACCCTCCATCCGCGGCTGCCCATCGTCTTCGCCGGCAGCCGGAAGCTGGCGAATCTGTGGACCTACCGGTACTTCCAGGCGGTGGCGCGGGCGCGCCAGGCGCCGGCCACCACGCTGGAACTCGACTTCGGTCGGGGGTACGACCCGCCCGGGGAGCGCGGGCCCGGGATTGACGAGGACCTGCGCCGGACGGCGCTGGAGGGGTTCACCGCGAGCTTCAGCACCCAGGAGCTGGCGGCGCGGATTCCGGGGGCGACGGCGGAGCGGGCCCGACGGGTGCTGGCGCAACTGGCCACCGCGGGACGCGTGGAGCGGACGGGCAAGGGACGGGGGACGCGATGGCGGCGAGCGGGGGAGGCCGATCCAACCGCCTGAGGTTCGGACATGGTCGCCCTGTCGCGACCCGGTACTGCGCCACATATTGGCGCCACTCCAGGCTGGCGCCGTCCCCTCCGTGTCCCCTCAGGAGCCTCCCATGTCCACCGCCACCGCCGTCACCCCCTTCCAGGTGCAGGCCGACCAGATCGAGTCCTGCAACTGCCCGCCGAACTGTCCCTGCCAGTTCGCCGGCCTGCCCACCCACACCAGCTGCCATTTCCTGATCGGCTATCGCATCCAGCAGGGCACCTTCGGCACGGTCCGCCTCGACGGCGCGACCTTCGTCGTCGTCTGCCTGTATCCGGGGGCGATCCACCAGGGGAACGGGCGCGTGGCGCTGTTCGTGGCGGATACCCTGACGGATGCCCAGGTGGACGGCATCGCCCAGATCCTGAGCGGCAAGCATGGCGGGATGCCGTGGGAGGCGCTGGCCGCCACCATCACCGCCTTCGAGGGGCCGCTCCGCGCGAAGATCGAGATGACGGTGAACGGCACCCGCTCGAGTTTCCGGATCCCGGGGGTCGTGGAGCTGCGGCAGACGCCGCTCCTCGACAGTGTCTCGGGCGCCGAGAAGGAGGTGCACATCGTCTATCCCCAGGGCGGCTTCTTCTGGAACGACGGCAACGTCTGCACTACCGCCGCCATGCAGGTCAGCCACGGCGCGCTGAGCTTCGCCCACCCCGGGGGCTACTCGGCCCATGCCATCGCGCGCTGGACCAACGCGGCCTGAACAGCGGGTGACGGTCAGCGCGACGCTGGCCCTGGCGACGATCCTCGCCTGGGCCTGGGTCGTGCACCTGGCCCGCGCGCCGGGGATGTCGGCGGCGATGCCCATGGCCATGCCGATGGACATGCCCATGCCCGCGGCCGGGGGCGGCGCCGAGACACTGCTCGGCCTGTTCGGGATGTGGGTGGCGATGATGGCCGGGATGATGCTGCCCGCCGTCCTGCCCACGATCCTGGTGTTCATGGTGATGGCGCGCGAGCGGCAGCGGGCCGGCCGGGGCACGCTGTCGGTGCCGGCGTTCGTGGGGGGCTACCTCGCGGTGTGGATCGGGTTCAGCGTCGGTGCCGCGCTGCTGCAGACTCGCCTGGGCGGGGCCCTGTTCGAGCTCGCCTCCGGGTCGCGGCCGCTGCGCCTGGCCGCCGGCTCGGTCCTGCTGCTGGCCGGCGCGTACCAGTGGAGCGCGTTCAAGGCCAGTTGCCTCTCTCACTGCCGTTCGCCGATCGGCCACTTCGCCGCGCACTGGCGGGAGGGCACCGTCGGCGCGTTCCGCATGGGGCTGGACCACGGGCTGCTCTGCCTCGCCTGCTGCTGGCTCCTCATGGGGCTGCTGTTCGTCGGTGGGGTGATGCACCCGCTCTGGGTCGGCGGCCTGGCGCTGCTGGTGCTGCTGGAAAAGGTGCTGCCCTACGGGGACCGGGTGGGCCGGGTGGTGGGGGCAGGCCTCGCGGTGTGGGGAGTCGCGGTGATGGTGGGGGGGTAGGAACGGGCGGACGGGCGGACGGGCGGACGGGCGGACGAAGGTAGCCCTGCCTGTCATCGCGAGGAGCGCGCGGCGCGACGAAGCGATCCCCTGAACTCCGCGCGGGAGCCTGTCAGGAATTCTGTGTGTGGGCCATTCTTCAGCCATGAAAGGCACCCCGAAGATGGCCTTTGCACCCGAGTTGCTGGATCAGCTCCTCGCCGGCTGTGAGCGGCCCGAGGACATCCTGGGCCCCGACGGGCTCT
>JANRJZ010000218.1:0-11807 GCA_033763675.1 Gemmatimonadota bacterium | reverse complement strand
CCCGCGGGACGGCTTCGTGGCCAAGCTCTCCCCCACGGGCGGGCTGATCGCGGCGACCTATGTCGGCGGGAACAATGAGGACTTCGGGGAGGGCATCGGGATCGACGCGGCCGGCAACGTGGTGCTGAGCGGCGGCACCAGCTCGCCCAACTTCGCCACCAACCAGTCGAGTGGCACGCCCGGCGGCGGGCAGGATGCGTTCCTGATGCGCCTCACCCCCACCCTCGGCCGGGTGATCAACAGCCTGCGCTTTGGCGGCTCCGGGAACGACATCGGCCGCGGCGTTGCCACCGCGGCCGACAGCTCCATCGTGTTCGTGGGGATGACCTCGTCGGCCAACTGGCCGATGACCGGCGCCTACCAGCCGACCCACGGCGGGTCCAGCGATGGCTTCATCGTGCGGCTGATACCAGCCAACTAGCGCGAGACGGCCCGGGCCCGCGCGCGGAGCCCCTCCAGCGCCGCGGCGTCGAGCCAGCGCCCGGCTCGCGCCACGCCACGCACCCGGCGGACGTTGCCGATGTCCGCCAGCGGGTCGGCATCGAGCAGCACCAGGTCCGCCACTTTCCCCGTCTCCACCGTTCCCAGCGAGTCCAGCAGCCCGAGGAACCGCGCCGGCTCTCGGGTGGCGGCCTGCAGCGCCTCGAGCGGCGTCATCCCGGCCGCGACCAGCAGATCCAGCTCATCGTGCAGCGCGGCCCCGGGCAAGCGGGTGCCGCCGGGCCCGTCGGTGCCCGCCATGACCGGGACGCCGGCCCGGATCATTGCACCCAGGATGGCGAGCTCGCGGCGGTAGAGCGCGTGCGGGAGCGCGGTGTCCCCAGCCCAGCGAATGTCGGGCGGCGGCTCCCCGCCGTCGGGTGAGGCGTACGCCGCCAGCGCCTCCGCGAGTGCCGCCGAGGGGGGCAGCAGACGGATGTCCCGGAGCAGGACCAGGGTGGGCACCTGCCAGGTCTCGTGCTGGCGCAGGATCGCGATCACGCTGTCGGTCTTCGCCTCCTGCTGGGAGGCCAGCATCCGGCGGTAGCGGTCGCGGAAATTCTGCTCGGGATCCGACAGCCCGACCCGCGTCAGCAGCCGCCGCCACCACCCACCCTCGGCCACGGCGTCCGCACGGATACCGGACTCCTCCCCTGCGCACGCCAGGACCACCCCATCGAGGTGTTCCAGCGAACGCTGCCCCATGCGCGCCGCCTCCACCACGCCGAGATCGAGTGTCGAGTGACCCACGACGTCGAGTCCGGCGGCGTTGGCCGCCTGGAACAGCAGGTAGAAGTACCGCCCCGGGAGGCCGTCCACCTTCACGAAGTCCGCGCCGCCCTGCTGCAGCAGGTCCACCGAGCGGCGCACGTCGGCGTCGGAAGTGATCGGGTACGGCGCGCCCGCCACCACCGGGTTCTTTCCCAGCTTCTTGCCGGTGATCACCAGGCGGGGGCCCAGCACCGCGCCGCGCGCCACGTCTTCCCGCCAGCGGGCGAGGACCGCGAGGTCCCCCGCCATGTCCCGCACCCCGGTCACCCCGGCCGCGAGCAGCAGCGAGAAGCTGTAGTCGCGGTTCCGCTCGAATCCGGCGGCACGGTCCTCACCGGGGAAGAGCGGCCGGTTGGCCAGGTGGGTGTGCATGTCCCACAGGCCGGGAATGAGGTACTTGCCACGCCCGTCCACGACCCGCGCGCCTCTGGGGAGCCTCGCCTCTCGGGCCGGGGTGACGGCCTGGATGCGCCCGCCGCTCAGCACCACGGTCATTCCCGGAGCCGGGGGAGCGCCCGTCGCCGAAATGACCGTCACGTCCCGGATCACCACCGGGACGATAGTGTCCTGGACCCGGGCCGGGCCCGGGGACAGCGAAGCGACGAGCGCGAACAGCGTCGAGGGGAGCATCAGCACCGGGTCAAAGAGATGGAGAGGGGTCGGGGCACATTCCAAGCCAGCTGGCAGAGTGAGGGAGCCACCCCGCGGCCTTCCGAGCCAGGGCGATCCAGCACTTCGGGTACAGCATGTAACATATTACGCTGAAACAGGTTATCCTACTGCACCATGATGGCCAAGGAACCAACCCCGAGGGTGCCATTCTTGCCCCAGTGGCTCGGCCCTTGCTGAGCAGGGGCCATCACCTCTCACGCACAACCGGATGCCAGACAAGAAGTTACTCAGAATCCTCGGGCTCATCCTGATCCTCGGCGGCCTGACCCTGGCCGCCGGGGGTCTGGCCACGTGGCTCTCCCCGGAGAGCCGGCACCACGCGGCCGATGTGACCCGGGGCCTCTGGCTCTTCAAGGGCCTGCTCGTGGTGCACGGCCTGTTCTTCCTCTTCTGGTACCGGATTCCCGTGCTCACCAGCGGGGCGGCGCTACTCTCTCCCCGGGTGCTGGCCCGGGGCGGCACCGAACCCCGCTGGGCCCCGTGGGCGGCGTTCGCGCTGATGCTCCTCGGACTCGGGCTCCGACTTCCCGGATTGAACCAGGGGCTCTGGTTCGACGAGATCCAGACCTTGGTGGAATATGTTCGGCTGCCGCTGGGCCAGATCCTCACCACCTTCGACAGCCAGAACCAGCACGTCCTCTATTCCCTCGGCGCCCTGGCGGTCACCTCGCTGGCGGGAGAGAGCGCGTGGGCGCTGCGGCTGCCGGCGGTCCTGTTCGGGACGGCGAGTCTCTGGGCCACCTGGTGGCTCGGGCGGCAGGTGGCCGGATGGCGGGAGGGTCTGCTGGCCATGGCGCTGCTGGCCGTCTCGTATCATCACGTCTGGTTCTCCCAGAACGCCCGCGGCTACACCGGCTTGCTGCTCTGGACGGTGCTCGCCACCGGCTGCTTCCTCCGCCTCCTCTCCGGCAAATTCGAGGATGGCCGCCGCCTGGCACTCGGTTACGGCGTCATCATGGCGCTCGCGGTGTATACCCACGCCACCGCGGCGCTGGTGGCGGTGGCGCACGCCATCCTGCTGCTGCTGCTGGTGATCCGGCGCTGGCCCGAGAGCCGGAGCGGGCCGGCCGCCGCCGCCCTGCTCGCCCTGGTGCTCTCCGGCAGCCTGTCGCTGCTGCTCTATGCCCCGGTGCTGCCGCAATTCCTCGGTACCCTGACGGCGCCGTCGGCGTTCCATGCGGAGACCGAGTGGCAGAGCCCGGCCTGGCTGGCGCTCGAGGTGATGCGCGGTCTGGCGCAGGGGCTGCCCGGCGGGTGGGTCACCCTCGGGCTCGGCGTGGCCGTCCTGGGCGCCGGCGTACTCAGCTATGCCCGGCAGAGCGCCGCCGTGCTCGCCGCGCTGCTCCTGCCAGGGCTGGTCACCCTCGCCGCGGTGATCCTGCTCCGGCACAATCTCTGGCCCCGGTTCTTCTTCTTCTCCGCCGCCTTCGCCGTGCTGATCGTGATTCGTGGCGGCTTCGTGCTGGCGCGCCGGGTCCTCGGCGAGCGCGGCCCGACGGCGGCCGTCGCCGGGACCGTCCTGGTGTGTCTCGCGAGCGCCCTCACCGTACCCCGCGCGTGGGGCCCCAAGCAGGATTTCCGGGGAGCCATGACTTACGTCGAGACCCACCGCACGGCCGCCGATGGCGTGGCCACGGTGGACCTCACCAGCTATCCGCTGACCCGCTATTATGCTCGCGACTGGGCCCAGGTGGAGCGGCTGGAGGAGCTGCAGGCGGTGGAGCGGGGACACCCGCGCACCTGGCTGCTCTATACCTTTCCGGTCCGGCTGGCCGCCGCGTACCCGGAGATCTGGGCCCACCTGCAGGCGAACTACGATTCGGTCGCGACCTTCCCCGGGACCGTCGGTGGCGGGGCGATCATCGTGCTGACCAGCCGGCCCGTTCCGTCCACCGCCGCGGATTCCGCTGCCACCCCGAGGGCCCCCGAGTGATCGAGGACGTCTACGAAGACGCCGCCGGCGTCCTGCCCCACGCCGTCAGCGTGGTGATCCCCGCCTACAACGAGGGGGCCCACGTGGCGCAGCAGGTGCGGGACGTGGAGCAGGTCCTGCGGCAGTCCGGCTGGACCTACGAAATCATCGTGGTGGACGACGGCAGCCGCGACCACACGGCCGAGGAGGCGAGCGGCACCGGTGCCCGGGTGCTGCGCCGCAAGCCCAACCGTGGCTACGGCGCGGCGCTCAAGCTCGGGATCCACCGCGCCACCCACGACTGGATCCTGATCACCGACGCCGACGGCACCTATCCCGTGAGCGCCATTCCGATGCTGCTCGCCGCGGCCGACCGGAACGCCATGGTGGTCGGTGCCCGCACCGGCCAGACGGTGCAGGTGCCGCTGCTCCGGCGGCCGGCCAAGGCCTTTCTTCGCTGGCTGGCGAGCTACCTCAGCGAGCGCCCCATCCCGGACATCAACTCCGGGCTCCGGCTGATGCGGCGGGACCTGATCGCGCGCTACGAGCACCTGCTGCCCAACGGGTTCTCCTTCACCACCACCATCACCCTGGCGGCCAACTGCAACGGCCACCCGGTCGAGTACATCCCCATCGACTATCATGCGCGAAAGGGCGAATCGAAGATCCGCCCGCGCCATGCCTATGATTTCGCGCTGCTCACCTTCCGCACGATCGTGTACTTCAACCCCCTCAAGGTGTTCATCCCCATCGGGGCCGGGCTGGCCCTGGTCGGGCTCGGGAAGCTGGCGTACGACATCTGGAAGGACAATCTCTCCGAGACGGTGGTGCTCTGCTTCCTCGGCGCGCTGATCGTCTGGGCGGTGGGGCTGCTGGCGGACCAGAACGCGCGGATCGGCCTCAAGCGATGAAGGTCTGGCTCAAGATCACGGTCAGCGTCGGGCTGCTGGCGCTGCTTGCCTGGGTGCTGCCCTGGCACCAGGTGGAGGCGGCGATCGCGCGGCTCTCCGCCGGGACCTGGGCGCTGGTGCTGCTCGGCTTCGTGCTGGGCCACGCCCTCGGGGTCTTCAAGTGGCGGCTCTTCGTCAACGCCGGGCATGCCGTGCTCCGGCCGGGCGACGCGGCGCTCTGCTATAGCGCCGGCCTCTTCGCCAACTTGTGCCTGCCCAGCATCGTGGGGGGGGACGTGCTGCGAATGGCGCTGGCGGGCAAGTTCACCCGGCGCCCGGAAGCGGCGTTTCTTGGCGGGGTGCTGGACCGGCTCACCGACATGATCGCCATGGCCCTCCTGGTCGCCGGCGGCGCGCTGTTCGCGCGGGGGGCGCTGCCCGACTGGGGCGAGGGCATCTTCACCGTGGCCCTGGTGGTGGGGGTGGCCGCGCTGGCCTTGGCCCTCCCCTTCGTACTCCGCCGGCCGATCCGCCGCTGGCCCCGAAGGCTCCGCCGACCCGTGGGGCGCACGCTCGTGGCCCTCCGGCGCCTGGTGAGAGACCCCGCCCACGGACTGCAGGGCCTCGGCCTCTCGCTCACGATCCAGGGCAGCTTCGTCCTGCTCAACGCCTGGATGGGCCGGGGGCTGGGCATTGACGTGCCGCTGGCGGTCTGGTTCCTGGTCTGGCCGCTGGCCAAGATCGCGGGCCTGATGCCGATCAGCCTGGGCGGGCTCGCGGTCCGGGAGGCCACCCTCGCCGCGCTCCTCACTCCCTTCGGGGTGCCGTTCGCCCTCGGCGTGGTCTGCTCGCTGCTCTGGCAGAGCGTGCTCATCGGCGGCGGGCTCATCGGCGGGCTGGTCTGGCTGGTGCTGAGCCGTGCCCGCCGGGGCACCGTGGGCCGCCCCGTCGCCATCCTCCACCAGGTCACTCATCCCGAGCATGGCTGAACCGCATATCGTCATCCTCGGCGCCGGCCCCGCCGGCGTCGGCGCCGCCTGGAAGCTGCGCACCACCGGCAAGGCCCGCGTCACCGTCATCGAGCAGCAGGCGGTCGTGGGCGGCAATGCCGGCAGTTTCGACGGCACCTTTCAGCGCCTCGACTACGGCAGCCACCGGCTGCATCCCGCCTCCGAGCCCGGGATCCTGGCCGACATCAAGCGGCTGCTGGGGAGCGACCTGCTCGACCGCCCCCGGCACGGCCGGATCCACCTGCGCGGCAAGTTCGTGCACTTTCCGCTCAAGCCGGTGGACCTGCTGCTGCGGCTGGACAAGGGGTTCACGGTCGGCACCCTGGGCGACATGGCGCGGAAGGCCATCGGCGCCAAGCCGGACGAGGGAGACACCTTCGCTTCGGTGCTCTGGGCCAACCTCGGCCCGACCATCTGCCGCGAGTTCTACTTCCCGTACGCGGTGAAGCTCTGGGGGCGGGCGCCGGAGGAACTCTCCGGCATCCAGGCCCGGCGGCGGGTCTCGGCCGGTTCCTTCGGCAAGCTGGTGAAGAAGGTCCTCTCGTCCGTGCCCGGGCTCAAACCGAAGGGCTCAGGACGCTTCTTCTACCCGAAGCGCGGCTTCGGCCAGATCTGCGAGGCCTACGCCGAGGCCGCGAAGCAGGCTGGGGCGGAGTTCCGGATGGAGACCCGGGTAACCGGACTGGTCCCGCCCGCCGCGGAGCCGGGGCGCTGGACGGTGCAGGTGGAGGGGAAGGACGGTCCCCAGCGCCTCGAGGCCGACTATGTCTGGTCCAGCATCCCGATCACGGCGCTGGCCCGGGCCATGGGCGACCGGGTGCCCCCGGAGGTGCGCCAGGCCGCCGGCCAGATCAGTTACCGCGCCATGCTGCTCGTTTACCTGGACCTGCCAGTGGACCGGCTGACGGAGTACGACGCGCACTATTTCCCCGGCGCGGACATCCGGATCACCCGGCTGTCGGAGCCAAAGCATTACGCCGATCGCCAGGACCTGCCGGGCCGGACCACGCTCTGCGCCGAGCTACCGTGCGAGGTGGACGACGCCACCTGGAAGCTGGACGACGCGGCCCTGGGCAGGCTGGTGGCGGAGGACCTGGCCCGCGCCGGACTGCCGCTCCCGGTGGCCCCGAGCGCGGTGTACACCCGCCGATTGCGCCAGGCGTACCCCATCTACCTCAACGGCTACGAGGTACCCTTCGGGGTACTGGACCGGTGGGCGGAGAGCCTGCCCCGGCTGCTGAGCTACGGCAGGCAGGGGCTCTTCGCCCATGACAACACCCACCACGCCCTGTACATGGCCTACTGCGCCACGGAATGTGTGGAGGGGGAGCGGTTCAACTGGGCCAGGTGGGCCGCGTTCCGCGAAGTCTTTCGCACCCACGTGGTGGAGGACTGACCCAACCTGTTGCGGCGACGCCACACCCGTAGCTCCGGGACCACGGCCCGGGGGTCCCGGGGGCCGTTCCGGGCTGTTGGGGGAATCGCGTAGCTGGGGGTCGGGGTTCCGGGTATCCTTCCGGTAAGCCCACGCAGGGCATGAGCTTTGCACCTTGGGCAGGCTTCCGAACGCACGCCGTCCCGTTGCACCAAGCCAGGAGCTGGAATGAACCCGCTCAAGCGCATCGTCCGCCACGCGCGCCTGACGAGCTACTCCTACCGTGACATGGACAGCCCGCCCTTCCTGGTGCTGTTCATCAACAGCATCTGCAACATGAAGTGCGAGCACTGCTTCTACTGGACCAGCCTGAACAAGAAGGACGATCTCTCGCAGGAGGAGATTTTCGCCCTGTCGGATTCGCTGGGACCGATCGAGAACCTCAACCTTTCCGGCGGTGAGCCGTTCCTGCGCAAGGAATTCGGCGCGATCTGCCGCAAGTTCATCCGGACCAACGGCGTCAAGCAGATCTACGTGCCCACCAACGGCTACTTCACCGAGCGCTGCATCGCGGCGATCCGGGAGACCCTGAAGGAGCCCGGACTGGAGCTGTTCGTGGCGGAGATCTCGCTCGACGGGATGCCCGAGTTCCACGACAAGTTCCGGGTGGCCCGGCACGCCTTCAAGAAGGCCATGGAGACCTACGACGCCCTGATCGAGCTGCAGAAGGAGGACCCCCGGGTCCGGGTGCACTCGATCTCCACGGCCACCGACGTCAACATGGACGAGATCAAGCGGCTCACCACCTACCTGTACGAGCGCTGCCCGCAGATGGACCACCACAACCTGGCCATCATCCGAGGCGACCGGAAGAACCCGACCCTCAAGGGGCCAAGCCTCAAGAACTACGAGGACCTCTACGAGTACATCCGCCGGCTGTGGGCGCCGCGGGAGCAGGGTCGGACGGGTTCGGCGGTGGAGCCGATGCTGCAGTGGGCCAAGGTCGAGACGGTGAAGCAGGAGCGGCAGGTGGTCCCCTGCAAGGCGGGGAAGATCTCCGGCGTGGTGTACGCCAACGGCGACGTGGGCGTCTGCGAGATCCACAAGCCAATCGGCAACCTCCGGCAGAAGACCTTCCCCGAGATCTGGCATTCGCCGGAGGCCAAGGCGCTGCGCGAGTCCATCGCGAAGAAGGAGTGCTACTGCACCACGGAAGTCTTCATGTGGTCCAGCATCGTGTACCAGCCGCTCCCGCTCCTCGAGGCGACCATCAAGGGCAAGGTGTGGAGCAAGCCGCTCCCGCTCCATCCCTCCGAGCGGCTGCCGGTCTCGCTGGCCGATGGGCCTCCGCCCGGCGGCGCGCCGGAGCCGGTCACCGCCGAGGAAGCAGCGTACTGATCCGGCGATGAGTACGGATAGTCGAGCGGGTCGGCGGCCCGGGGGGCTTGGTCTCCCGGGCCGCCTGTTCCTCACGGTGGCGCTGGTCTACGCCATTCACTTTGCCCCCAACGTGGTGCGGGAGACCTACCTCGCCATCGCGGTCGGGGAGAGCGGCTCGGTGCGGGTGGACCGCTACCTGGGGCTGCATCCCGACCTGTTCGAGATTCCCGGCCGGGGCGCCTACATCAACAACAATCCCGGCGTGTCCCTCCTCGCCGCGGTGCCGTACGCCGTCGCCTCACCCGCCATCGGCCTGGTGCTGCGGCTCAAGCCCGAGCTGGCGGCGCCCAAGCCGCCGGCGACCTACGACGACCCCCGGCCCAACCGCACCCGCTTCATGAACGAGATGCGGGCCCGCGGGCTCGACGTGAAGCTGGGCCTCGCCGCCGCCGCCATCCACCTCCTCTTCAACGTCCCGCTCGGGGCCCTGGCGGCGGTGATGGTGTTTCTCTTCCTGCGTGGGCGGCTCGGCAGCGAGCGGCAGGCGCTCTGGCTGGCGCTGCTGTTTGCCGTCGGCACTCCCGTCTTCTTTCGCTCCGCCTTCCTCAACCAGAACCTGGCCCTGGCCTATTGCACCCTCGCCGCCTATCTGGCGCTGGTCTGGAAGGAGACAGGACCCGGCCGGATCGGGTGGGCGGGACTCGCGCTCGGCGCGGGGCTCCTGTGTGACTATTCCGCCGCGCCGCTGCTGCTCGTCTTCGGGCTCTGGGTGGTGATCCGCGGCTGGCAGGCCGGGGGGCTCCACCTGGGCATCCGCCACGGGCTCCGATTCACCCTCGGTGCCGCCGGACCGATCGCCGTGCTGTTGCTCTACCAGCAGGTGGCCTTCGGCAGTCCCTGGTTCCCGGCGCAGCGCTACATGCCGGACACCGACCTGAGCGTGGCCGGATGGAACGGGCTCAGCCTGCCCAGCGCCGATCTCCTCTGGCGCAACCTCTTTGACCTGCGCTACGGACTGCTCGCCTTCTGCCCCATGCTGCTCGGCGCCCTGGCCGCGCCGAGGTACCGGGACCGGACGGGCGGGCTCCCCTGGCCGGAGCTGGGCCTGATCTACGGAGCGGCGCTCGGTCTCTACCTCTTCTGCTCGTCAATCTCGTTCGCGGCGCTCCAGTGGAACACCGGCGTCCGTTACCTGGTGCCGGCGGCCCCCCTGCTCTTCCTGGCCCTGGTGCCGGTGCTGCTCCATGCGCCGCGGCTCATCGTCTGGCTGCTGGTGGTTCCGACGCTGACGATCTCCTGGGCGGTGTCCATGGCCCGGGAGGACGTGGCCACCTCCCTCCTCCGGGTCTTCACCCTGGGACCGGAACTCCCCTGGCATACCGTGCTGGTGAAGACGGCCGCCGCGTATCTGCCGGCACTCGCCGGGGGCGGCTCGCCGATCATGGTGCTGCTGCTCAGCGCCGGCGTGCTGTGGCTGATCTGGCGGGGGGCCGTGCCCCGGGGCGCCGCGGCCGGGGGGGCATAAGGCATGACGCCGCCGCGGGTGTCGGTCCTGGTCTGCGCCATCGCCGGGGTGGACCACCTGGCCCGCTGCCTGGACCTGATCCTGGGCCAGCAGGGGATGACCCCGGATGAGGTCATCGCGGTGCTGGACCCCAACCTCCCCGGGGGCGAGGGGCTCGCCGCCCGATACCCCTCGGTGCGAATCCTCCGGAACGAGGGCCAGAGCACCCCGATCGAGATCGCCAGCCGGGCGCTCCGGGAGGCCACCGGGGACATCATCGTCCTGACCGAGGACCACTGCCGGCCCGCGCCTGACTGGCTCCGGCGGCTCGTTGGGGCCCACGCCGCGGGGCGGGCGGCGGTGGGCGGCGCGGTGGAAACCGACCACACCGGCAGCACCGTCACCTGGGCGTTCTACCTGGTGGACTACTACCGCTACATGCGCCCCGCGGCCGAAGGGCCCGCTCCGGCGCTCACGGTCTGCAACGTGAGTTACCGCCGGGCGCAACTGGAGGCCGTGCGGGAGCTCTGGCGGGAGACGTTTCACGAGACGGCAGTGAACGCGGCGCTGGCGGAGCGGTTCGGGGTGCTCTGGCTGGTCCCGGAGGCGGAGGTGCGCACCCGGCGGAGCGTCACCTTCGGCGACGCGCTCTACGAGCGCTACGCCTTCGGGCGGATGTTCGCCTGCAACCGGAATCGCTTCGGCGGCTCGGCGGCCCGCCGGCTGGCCTATGCGGCGCTGGCGCCGCTGCTGCCCGCGGTCATCATGGGGCGGATGGCACGCCGCGCCTTCCGGTCCGGCGCCGCCGGGGCCATGTACCTGCGCTCCCTGCCGCCGCTCCTGGCGATGGTCCTGGCCTGGACCTGGGGCGAATGGCTCGGCTACCTGACCAACCGCCTCCCCGCGCACGTCAACGCCGCGCCCGAGCTGCGCGCCGCGGCGCGCGGCGCCTGATCAGCCGCCTCCGTCCCGCCGCCACACCCGAAGCTGCTGCGCCCGCCAGGGCTGCGGGGTCTGCTCCACGTACCCGCTCGCCGAGAGCCACTCCGGCCAGCCCCATGGCTTGGCGCGGCCCAGCAGGATGATGTCCGGCAGCCGCCCGGCCGAATCGGCCGGCACCCACGCCTCCGGATTGCCGGTCCGCGCCTGCAGGTACTCGTCCACGCCCCTGAAGAAGGAGTTGTATCGGCTCCAGTTGGTCGCCCGGTTGAGCGCCAGGAACTGGTGCGCGTTGACCGCGTAGACCGTCTTCCCCTGGTCGAGCCACCGCTTCACCTCCGCGGCCACCGGCTGCTGGGCCCCCAGCCGGTATCCCGCGGTATCGCTGCGGCTCCGCCCTGTGATCGCGAGCGCCAGCAGGTAGAGCGAGACCAGCGCCACGCCGGCCAGCCGCGGCCACCGCCCCGACGGCAGCAGCAGCGCGAACCCGAGCCCGAGCGCCACGGCCGCGTACGGAAACATGAAGAAGAAGTCGGGCGGTCCCTGGTGGTCGTAGATCGTGAACGTCACCGTGGCAAGCAGCAGGCCGGCGAAGTAGAGCCAGGCCGGCTGGGCCAGCGCCGCGGGGACCACTTCCCGGCGCCGGCGGACGAGATGCACCACGAACACCAGCAGGATGCCGAGGAAGAGAAACGGAAGCAGGTTGCTCTTCCCGAACCCCTCGCGCCAGGTCTGCATCACCCAGCGGAGGTGTGTCGGCAGCCCGGCCCATTCATGGGTCATGAAGTTGCCGGGGAAGACATACTCCTGCTCGATCTGCTCCCCGGTGGCGCCCTTGAGCCAGAAGTAGAGCTGGTAGAGCGCCACCGGCCCC
>JANRJZ010000217.1:0-12712 GCA_033763675.1 Gemmatimonadota bacterium | reverse complement strand
GACAAGGGCGCCGCCCGGCTCGACGCGCTGGAGGTGGTGGCGCAGCTCGGGGAGGCCGGACCCGTGGCGCGGGCGCTGGGGGCGTACGAGGACCGGTCCAGCCAGCGGGACATGGCGGCCCACATCGCCGACGCCTACAACGATGGCGGCGTGCTCCTGCTCGAGGCGGGCACGGGCGTGGGCAAGTCGTTCGCTTACCTGGTGCCGGCGCTGGCCTGGGCCCGGGCCAACGGCGAGCGCACGGTCATCAGCACCAACACGATCAATCTGCAGGACCAGCTGGTGGGGAAGGACCTCCCGCTGCTCCGGGACGCCCTGCAGGACGAAGACCACGTGCCGAGCTTCGCGCTGCTCAAGGGGTGGCGCAACTACCTCTGCCTCTCCCGCCTGCACCAGGCGGTGGGCAGCCAGCGATCGCTGCTGGAACCCGACAAGTACGACGAGCTGACGGGACTGTTCGAGTGGGCGGGCCGCACCCAGGACGGCACCCTGGCGGACCTGGCGGTCACCCCGTCGAGCGAGGTGTGGGACGAGGTCAGCGCCGAGGCCGATCTCTGCCCCCGCCTGCAGTGCTCCCACTTCGACGCCTGTTTCCTCTTCCGCGCCCGGCGGCGCGCGGCGGAGGCCGACGTGGTCGTGGTGAACCATCACCTGCTCGCGGCGGACCTCGCGGTGCGCCGGGCCTCGGAGAACTGGCGCGAGGCCGCGGTGCTGCCGCCGTACGACCGGCTGATCCTGGACGAGGCGCACCACCTCGAGGATGTTGCCGCCGGGCACCTGGGTGCCCAGGTGACCAGCCGCGGCATCCGCCGCCTGCTCGGGCGGTTCGAGCGGAACGGAAAGGGACTGCTCCCCACCCTGGCTGCCGATCTCGTGGCGCAGGGGGACCTGCTGTCCCGCGCCAGCCTCGACCTGCTGCGGGAGCGGCTGCTCCCGGCGGTGGCGGATGGCCGGCGGGCCGCGGACCAGTTGATCCTGCGGTTGCACGGGCGGCTGGAGCAGGAGGTGGGAGGGGTGCTCCGGCTGACCGACGACTTCCAACGGGACGCGGTCTGGGCCGAGGGACTGCAGCGGGAGCTGGACGGGGCGCTGATCGCCTTTCGCGCCATCCGGGACTACCTAGAGACCATCGCCGACCGCATGGCCGGGGGGGAACCGCTCACCGAGCGTCGCACCCAGCTGCTGGGCGAGCTCCGGGGCGTGATGCGGCGGCTGGAATCGGTCTCGGACGGGCTCAACCAGTCGTTGCGCCCCGCCGCGGGAGGGCCCCCCATCGTGCGGTGGCTGGAGCGGAGCGGGGCCAAGGGCCAGCAGATCGCGCTGGCCGCGGTGCCGCTCGACCTCGCCCCGATTCTCCGGGAGGCGATCTTCGACCGGGTGAAGACCGTGGCGCTCACCAGCGCCACCCTCGCCGCCGGCGGGGAGTTCGATTTCCTCGAGTCGCGCCTGGGGCTCTCCGTGGAACCGAACCCGGTCAGCGTCAAGGCCATCCTGGCCAGCCCGTTCGACTACGCGGAGCAGTGCCTGTTCGGCATTCCCAACGATATCCCCGACCCGCGCGAAGACGAGGCGGGCCACGCCGCGGCCGTGGTCCAGGTGGTGCATGACCTGGCCTGGGCATCGGACGGGGGGATGTTCGTGCTGTTCACCAGCCACAACGCGCTCCGCCGGGCGGCCACGGAGCTTCGGGCCGCCGCGGGAGAGCGCTGGCCGATCCTGGCCCAGGGGGAAGCCTCGCGCGACGTCCTCCTGCGCCGGTTCCGCGAGCTGGGCCGCGCCATCCTGCTGGGGACGGATTCGTTCTGGGAGGGGGTCGATGTGCCGGGGCGCGCGCTCCGGTCCCTGGTCCTCACGAAGTTACCTTTCAAGGTGCCCTCCGAGCCGCTCACGGCGGCGCGGCTGGAGCGCCTGGCGGAGCAGGGGGAGGACGGCTTCATGGGGTACCTGCTGCCGCACGCCGCGCTCAAGCTGAAGCAGGGATTCGGCCGCCTCATCCGCACCCGGGCCGACGTGGGCGCCGTGGTGCTGCTGGACAAGCGGGTCGTCACCAAGCGGTACGGCCCGCTGGTGCTGAGCGGGCTGCCGCGCGCCGACCGGGTCATCGGTCGCTGGGCCGACGTCCGCACCCGCATCGAGGATTTCTTCGCCCGACACGGCATAGGAGCCAGCGTATGATCCCGGTGACGCCGAGCAAGATCGTCTGCATCGGCCGCAACTACCTGGCCCACGCCCGGGAGCTGGGCAACGAGCTCCCACCCGAGCCGCTCATCTTCCTCAAGCCTCCCTCGGCGCTGCTCGCGCCTGGGGGCACGATCCTCCTGCCGCCCCAGTCGCAGCAGGTGGAGTACGAGGGGGAGATCGGCGTGGTGGTGCTGGAGCGGCTCCGCCACGTCTCGGTCGAGGCCGCGGGCCAGGCCCGGCTCGGGTTCACCTGCGTCAACGACGTGACCGCACGGGACCTCCAGAAGAGCGACGGGCAGTGGAGCCGGGCCAAGGGATTCGACACCTTCTGTCCGGTCGGCCCGCGGGTGGTGGAGGGGCTCGACTGGCGGACCCTGGAAGTGCGCACCCGGGTGAACGGGGTCGAGCGGCAGCACGGCCGCACCGCCGACATGGCCTATAGCATCCCGGTCATCCTGGCGTACATCAGCAGCGTGATGACGCTCGAGCCCGGGGACCTGGTCCCCACCGGAACGCCGGAGGGAGTCGGGCGGCTGGCATCGGGCGATTCCGTCGAGGTGGAGGTGAGCGGCGTGGGAATTCTCCGGAACACGGTCCGATGAAGTTCTCCAGCCGGCTCGACCGACTGCCGGGGTACCCGCTGGCGGAGCTGCCGGCGCGGAAGCGCGCGCTGATCGCCCAGGGGGTGGACGTGATTGACCTTGGCGCGGGGGACGCGGACTACCCGCCCCCCGCCGAGGTCATCGAAGCGATGCGCCGGGCCGCCGGGGAAACCGCCCTGAGCAAGTACGGCTTTCAGCAGGGGAACCCCGCGTTTCGTGCGGCCGCCTGCAACTGGATGACGCGCCGCTTTGGCGCCGGCTTCGATCCGCAGACCGAAGTCCTGCCGCTCATCGGAAGCAAGGAGGGGCTCTCCCACCTGCCGCTCGCGGTGCTCAATCCTGGCGACGTCGCGGTAGTCCCCGAGCCGGGGTACCAGGCGTACCTGGGCGGAACGGTGCTGAGCGGCGGGGAGCCGTACGTCTACCCCCTCACGCCGCGCACCCGGTACCTGGTGGAGCTGGAAGAGATCCCCGCCGCGGTGCTGCCGCGGGTACGGCTGGTCTACCTCAATTATCCCAACAACCCGACCGCCGCCATCGCCCCGAGGGAGTACCTCGAGCGGACGGTGGCGTTCTGCCGCCGCCACGGGATCGTGCTGGCGTACGACAACCCCTACTGCGACCTGACCTTCGACGGGTACCGGGCACCGAGCATCTTCGAGATCCCCGGCGCACGGGAGGTGGCGATCGAGTACTTCTCGCTCAGCAAGAGCTTCTCGATGACCGGGTGGCGGCTGGGGTGGGCAGCAGGGGAGAAGCGCTTCATCACGGCGCTGACCCGGGTGAAGTCCTACGTGGACACCGGCCCGTGGCTGGCGGTGCAGCAGGCGGGGGCGTTCGCGCTGGACCACGCCGAGCGGCTGATTGCCCCCAACGTCGCGGAGTTGCAGGCGCGGCGGGATGCCGGGGTCGCGGCGCTGCGGGAGGCGGGGTTCGAGCTCGAGTCGCCGGTGGCCACCATGTACCTCTGGATTCCGCTGCCGGTCGGGGTGCCCTCGGCCGAATTCTCGCGCCGCGCGCTGGAGGAGGCGGGGGTCGTCACGCTCCCCGGAAGCGCGTTCGGTCCCGGCGGCGAAGGGTTCTTCCGGATTGCCCTGACGGTGGGCGCGGCGCGGCTGCGCGAGGGGATCCTGCGGTTGCGCGAGGTGCTGGCCCGTGCGGATGTGGCCTGAGTCTGCTCCCCGCCGGAGCTGGGCGCGCCGGTTCGCGGGCCTCGCGGTCAGCGCGGCGCTCCACGGCCTGTTGTTCTTCGTGGTCATCACCGGCCGGCTGCCGGAGCTGCCCGAGCGGCGCATCACCCTGATCCCGATCCCGGTCCCCCAGGACGAACGGGCGGAGGAGATGCCGATCTACCGCCCCGACCGGCGGCAGCAGCCGGCCGGCCCGGTGCGGCAAGTACCAGCGACGCCGCTCCTGGTCCCGACGGTCATCGATACCAGCCGGCCGCTGCCGCTGGTGGTGACGCGCCCGGTCGATACCCTGGCCCCGGCCCGGCGGGCCCGGGCTGGCCGGATCGGGCCCGCCCCGGGAGACGGCCGGCTCTGGGTGCGGGTCCTGCCGCTCCCGCCCAGGGACCTCGCGGCCCGCCTGGCGCCGAGCCATATCGAGCTGGTGGATAGCGCGGTGACGGCCATCGTGCAGGGCTACCTGGATTCGATCGCCCGGGAGCCCGGCGCGGACCGGGTGCCGTTGCCGGACTGGACCACCGAGATCGATGGCAAGAAATTCGGGTTGGACAGCCGCAACATCTACGTCGCCGGGCTCAAGATCCCCGCGGTGGTGCTGGCGCTCCTGCCGCTGCCCTCGGGCGGCAATCAGCTCAGCGCGCTGGACCACAATGGACAGTGGATCGCGGAAGACCTGCGCCGGGCGGCGTCACGGGCGGCCACGCTGGAGGATTTCAAGCGGGCGGTCCGGGAGTTGCGCCAGGAGAAGCAGCGACAGAAGGACCTCGAACGGGCGCAGCGGGAGCGACCCGATTCCACCCCCGCCCAGGACTGAGGACAGCCCGGCATGAAGCTGGTGGACACTGATGAAACCGTGGTGCTGGTCACCGGCTCGGACATCCGGGCGGAGGAACGGGACCGCCCCACCGCCTATCGCCTGAAGCAGGAGATTGACCGCCTGAGCGATGGGCAGCCGTTCCGCCGCGCGGTCGTCGTGGGCGATGCCTGGTACCTGGAGAACCGGATCTTCCACCTGAATCCCACGATCGCGATCGGCGGGCCAGGGGTCAACGGCCTCGCCGCCGAGCTGACCCAGGAGCTGCCGGTGCTCTGGAGCCGCGACCAGCGGGCCTTCGTCCAGGCGGACTTCGATGCCGATCCCAAGCGGGGCCTGCTCTGGGGTGCGAATGCCGAATCCACCATGGTCGCGGTCGAGGCATTCGTGAGCCAGGGATTCCTGGCCGACCTGCTGCGCCGCATCTGGCGCTTCCGCACCGAGGTATACGTATGAGCCGACCAATCCGAATCCGAAGCCTGGCCGGTCTGCTGCCGCTCCTGGCGCTCGGCTGTCATGACGCGGGGCCGGTGGCCAGCACCGGGCCGGGGATCGCACAGGTGCGGTTCCAGGCGGTGGCGCCGCCGGGCCTCGGCCGCTTCGCGCCGGGGCTGGTGGTAGAACAGGTCAAGGCCAGCCTGATCCGGATCGTCGACGATCTGCCCGATACCGTCGGCACCCGGACGGCGCCGTTCGGGGTGGAACAGAGCAGCCTCTCGCTCAACTTCTCCCTCCTGGTGGCGGCCCCCGAGACCCTGTACGTGGAGCTCGAGTACCAGACCGCCGCGGGGGTGACCCTCTTCCTCGCCTCGCAGCAGGTGGTGGCGGTGCCCGGCGTGCCGAGCCTGCCGCCCCTGCTGCAGCCGACCTATATCGGCCCCGGAAGCAACCTGGTCTCCGTCAACCTCACGCCGCAGGACACGGTGCTCTCCGCCGGCGATTCGCTGCAGTACGATGCGACGGCCATTGACGGCCAGCAGCAGCCGGTGCCCACGTTCTACGCGGCCTGGAGCACCAGCGATCCCCGGGTCACGATCAACGCGCTGGGCTTGGTGCGGGCCCCGGACATCACCAAGCTGGTCACCGTCACGGCCCAGACGCCCAACGGGGTGTTCGCCACCACAACCCTCGTGATCCAGGGCTCCGCCGGACTGGGACTGGCGCCGGACTCGGTCGAGAAGCTCCCCGGCGGCACCCAGCAGTTCACGGTGGCGCTCGGCGGGCTGCGGACCTCGGTCTTCGTCTGGTCGGTGAACGGGGTGGACGGCGGAAATGCCACGTTCGGTACCGTCGACAGCCTTGGCTTCTACACCGCGCCGGCCCAGGTGCCCTCCCCGAGCTCCTTTGACCTCTGCGCCCGGGATACCACGCGTCCCGGCATCCAGGGCTGCGCCCGGGTGGTGATCTCCACGGTGCCCTCGGCCGGGGCCGACGTGGTCGTCTTCAATGACATCAACTTCCTGGCCGACTACGACACGGTGCCGGGGAACCGGCGGCTGATCCGGAACCTGGTCAATTTCAGCAACAACCTTCCGCGGGGCCGCGGGACCCAGGTGCTGCACGAGTATTCCCATGCCTCGCTCTGCCTGGCCACCGCGGAATGCGACCAGACGGACCTCGCGGAGATGAACAACGTCATTGCGGGGCAGGGGCTGGGCGTGGTGGTGTACGACACCATCAGCCGGTTGCCCTCCGCCATTCCCCCCGAGATCAAGGCGCTCTTCATCTGGACGCCGCAGCGCGCCTACGACACCCTGGAGATCAACACCCTGAAGGCGTTCGCCGCGGAAGGCGGGCGGATCATCTTCCTGGGGGAACGGGAACCCTATTACGGACAGCTCAACATTGACCTGGTGGAGAATCGCTTCTTCCTGGAGATGGGCGCGCAGCTGACCAACGTTGCGGCGGACGTGGCCTTCGGTGCACCGTACGTGGTGCGCAAGGCGGGCATCCGGTCCCACCAGACCACCACGGGGGTGGACAGCCTCTGGTTCTCGGCCGCGAGCATCGTGGTGCCGGGCCCGAACGACTTCGGGCTGGTGGTGGATGTGCTGGGACAGCAGGCGGTGCTGGGAGGAGTGGCCAAGATCGACCTGACCCCCCTGCCGGCGCCGCCGGCCGCGTCGCGGGGTGCGAAGGCTCCTACCGCTTCGTGGATACCAAAGGTCAGGGCGGGCTCGCGGTAGGTTGTCGAACCGCAAAGACGCAAAGGCGCCAAGGGGGTGGCCCGAACCCCTTGGTGTCTTTGCGTCTTCGCGGTTGATTATTGTTGGGGAATTACGGGGCTGAAACTGTGCCGTCGGCGCCGATTCGGGCGCCGGTGCGCGGGAAGTCCAGCCGCGTCACCCGGCGGAGCAGGTGGATCGCCGCGCCGGTGCTGTCCGGCGCCACCCCGACCTGCGGCAGCTGCACCAGCGCGGGCATCCGGGCCTGAAGGAACTTGCCACCGGCGTCGAGCTCCAGATCCAGGACGGTGGTCTGCCCCAGCGCCCCGTCCAGGTTGAAGCCCCGGTAGGTCAGGAAGTTCCCCAGCGAATAGAAGATCGGCTTGCCGGCGTGGAACTCGACACCCCGCAGCACGTGGGGGCCGTGTCCCACCACCGCATCCGCGCCGGCGTCGAGGACCGCGCGGGCCCAGCGCCGCAGGTTGCCCCGCGCCTCCTTCCCCAGGAATTCCGGGCCGGTGGGCGTGCGCACCGCGGTGCTCCCCTCGCGGCCGCCGTGGAAGGTCACCACCAGGAGGTCCACCAGCGGCCGGACCGAGTCCACGATCGCGACGCTCCGGGCCAGATCCAGGAGATTGTAGGCGTGGGGGTAGGTCGCGAAGCCGACCAGCCCCACCAGGGTCATGCGACCGTCGCGGAACACCGGGGTGATCGCCACCGCGCCCAGCGGGCCGTAGGGCGTGATCCCCAGCGCCCGCAACGTCTCCTCGGTGTGGCGCCGGGCATCGGGACCGTAGTCGTTGGCGTGATTGTTGGCGAGGTTGGCGTGGGTAAAGCCGCCCTCGGAGAGCCGCGCGGCGAGCCAGGTCGGGGTCGCAAAGGCGTAGCAGCGGGTGGATTTCGGGGCGCACTTGCTGGAGCTGCCGGAGTCGGAAAAGACGCCCTCGAAGTTGCCCACCACCAGATCGCCGCGGAGCAGGCTGTCCACCTGGCGGAAGAGTCCGCGCCCGCTGTCCGGGGGCAGGCCATCCTCGATGGTCCGGGTGCCGAGGTTGATGTCCCCGGTGAAGGCGAAGCGGATGGGGAAGGGGTCGTGGACGACGCCGGCGCCCGCGGTCTGCCCGGCCAGCGGGGTCGCGAGGAGTACGGTCAGGAACGCCGCCAGCGGGCGTCGCCGCATCTGCGGAGTCAGCCCCGGGCGGCGGCGATGCGCGCCAGGCTCTCGTCGCGGCCCACCACGGCGAGCAGCTCGTTCACCGGCTCGGAGACCGTGCCGCCGGTGAGCGCGACGCGCACCGGCTGCATCACGTCACCCAGCTTCTTCCCCTCCCGCTCGGCCAGCGCCTTGAGGGCGGCCTCGAGCGCGCTGGGAGTCCACTGGGCCACGGGGAGCGCGTGCAGGGCCGCGGCGACAAGCGCCAGGTTGGCGGGGAACGCCGCGCCGAGCTTGGTCACGAGCTGCTGGCCCTTGGGATCCCGGGTGATGCGGCTCCGATCGAGCCGGACCGCCACCTGGTCCGCGATGTCGAGCAGGGTGCGGGACCGGGCCTTCACCGCGTCGATCAGTGGCAGCAGGTCCCGGGACCCCGGGTCCACGCCGAGGGCCCCCAGGTGGCGCCGCACCGCGGGCTCCAGTTCCGTCGCGGGGCGGGCCGAGAGGTACTGCCCGTTCATCCACTCGAGCTTTGCCAGGTCGAAGACCGCCGCCTTCCTCTGGATCCCTTCCAGCGAAAAGAGCGCGATCATCTCGTCCTCGGGGAGGATCTCGCGATCCCCGCCGGGCGACCACCCCAGCAGCGCCAGGAAGTTGCGCATCGCGAGGGGAAGAATGCCCTGGTCCTGGTAGTCCCCCACGGCGGTGGCGCCGTGCCGCTTGGAGAGTTTCTTCCCATCGCTCCCCAGGATCATCGGAACGTGGGCGAAGATGGGTGGCGTCCTGCCGAGCGCGCGGTAGAGCGCGATCTGCTTGGGGGTGTTCGAGATGTGGTCGTCCCCGCGGATGACATGGGTGATCCGCATCTCGATGTCGTCCGACACGACGGCGAGGTTGTAGATCGGGGTGCCGTCGCTTCGAAGGATGATGAAATCGTCGAGGTCATGCCCCTGAAAGCTGATCCGGCTGTGGACCGCGTCCTCCCAGGCGATCTCCTCGTCCGGCATCCGCAGCCGGATGCTGAAGGGGGTGCCCGCGGCGAGCCGCGCGTCTACCTCCGGGCGGCTCAACCGGCCGCAGCGCCCATCGTACCGGAAGCTGGAATTGCCCTTCTCCGCGTGGCTTCGGGCCTGGTCCAGGTCCTCCCGGGTGCAGAAGCAGCGATACGCGCGGTCGGACCGCAGCAGCCCCTCGGCATCCGACCGGTGCCGGTCGTAGAACTGCCCCTGGAAGTACGGCCCCTCGTCGTAGGTGATGCCGAGCCAGGCCAACCCATCGAGGATCACCTGGGTGTGAGCCTCGGTACTCCGCTCCTTGTCGGTATCCTCGATGCGGAGGACGAAGGTGCCGCCGGTCTTCTTCGCATAGAGCCAGTTGAACAGCGCCGTGCGGGCGCCACCGACGTGCAGGTAGCCGGTGGGGGACGGGGCGAAGCGGACGCGAACGGGAGTCATCAGCGGTCTCGGACCGGGTGCGGGTAAAGGAACGCCTGCGGGGGAAAAACGGAGAAGGGGAACGGGGCGGATGGGCGGAGCCCGTTTCCCTGTTCCCCTTCATCCTGTTGTCCCGTCAACGGAGTCGGAGGGATTCGAACCCTCGATAAGGCTTTTCAACCCTATAACGGTTTAGCAAACCGCCGCCTTCAGCCACTCGGCCACGACTCCCGGGAGCGGGGATTCTAGCGGCCCCGCTGGGCCCGGACAAGGCCGGGCCGCTGGCGGGGGCCGGTCCCCGCCAATAGGATGCAAGGGTCTCCAGCTGGGAGCCACACATGTCGGCGCGGTGGTGCTGGGCCGTCGTGATCTGCTGCAGCGCCTGTCTCGGAGGGGGGGACGGACCGGCGGAGCCGGGGCGCGATGCCGCGGGGCCGGGCCCCACCGTCCTGGTGGACGGAGTGGTGCTGGATTCGCTCCGCGGCGTCCCGGTGCCCAACGCATCGGTGAGCGTCGGGGACACCGGGACCATGACCGATGTGGCCGGGCGGTTCCGGCTGTTCGCGCCGACCGGCGCGGTGCCGGTGCTGGTCCTCGCCTACGGCCATGAGGCGCGGAGCATGGTGCTGTCGGTGCACGGCACTACCCGCTCCACCATCACCTTGCGACGGCTTGCGCCGCTGCTGGTGGCCTGTGGCCTCCAGGCGGACACGATCCACGCGCTCATTGTGGATCTGCAGGGGCGGAAGACGCTCAACCGGCGGGAGGGCTCGACCGTGGCACTGACCGGTCCCTCGGGCATTACCGTCCTCAACGGCTTCGCCTGGCGCTGGACCGCGATCGACAATGTCACCTGGCGGGTGCGCGTCCCCGGGGTGGGGGACTCGGTGAGCCGCATCGCGTGGCAGCTGCGCGACACGGACGGAAACCTGGATGCGTCCGAATGCAGCCAGGTGGCCGCTCCCCCGCTGCCTGAGCACCCGGATTCACTCGACTGACTCCGGGCCCGGCCGGCTCAGGCCGGCGCGGGCACCGCGTGGCGCTCCGCGACCCGATCCAGGGCGGCGGCCAGGTCCTCCAGCAGGTCCTCCGCGGACTCGATGCCGACCGAGAGCCGCAGCAGGCCGCCGGTGATACCGGCGATGCCCTGCTGTTCCGGCGTCATGGAGGCATGGGTCATCGTGGCCGGGTGCGCCACCAGTGATTCCACCCCACCGAGCGACTCCGCCAGCGTGAAGCAGCGCAATCCGTCGAGGAACGCGGGCACCGCCGCCTCACCGCCCTCCAGCTCGAAGCTGAGCATCGCCCCGAATCCCGCCTGTTGCCGGGCCGCGAGCCGGTGGCCCGGGTGGTCCGGCAGCCCGGGGTAGTGGACCCGGGCGACCGCGGGATGCCGCGCGAGCAGGTCGGCGACCGCGGCGGCGTTCTCCAGGTGGGTGCGCATCCGGGGGTGCAGGGTGCGGAGCCCCCGGAGGGTGAGGTAACTGTCGAAGGGCGCCCCGGTCACCCCGATCACGTTGGCCCACCAGGCGAGTTCCTCGGCCAGCGCCGCCTCGCGGGCGACCACCGCGCCCCCGACCACGTCGCTGTGCCCGTTGAGGTACTTGGTGGTGGAGTGCACCACCAGGTCGGCGCCGTGGTTGAGCGGCCGCTGCAGCGCCGGGGAGAGAAAGGTGTTGTCCACCGCGAGCAGTGCCCCGGCCCGCCGCGCCAGCCGAGCGGCGAGCGCGAGGTCGGTGATCCGGAGCAGGGGGTTGCTCGGCGTTTCCACCCAGACCATCCGCGCCGGCAGGGCCAGTGCGGCGGTCAGCAGGTCGGGGTCGCTCTGGTCCACGTAGGAAACGCTGAAGTGATTCCGCGCGGCGAGGGTGTCGAGCAGCCGGCGGGTGCCGCCGTAGGAATCGTGCGGCGCCACCAGCCGGTCTCCCGGCTTGAGCAGCTGGACCACCAGCAAGACGGCCGACATTCCGGTGGAGGTGACCACCGCGCCGGCTCCCTCCTCGAGGTCCGCCAGCGCGGCGCCGAGGGTGTCGCGGGTGGGATTCGCGGTGCGGCTGTAGTCGTAGGGCCGCTTCTCGCGGAAGCCCGCAAAGGCGAACGTCGAACTGAGGTAGAGGGGCGGAATGACGGCGCCGTGCTGCTGGTCGGTCGCAACGCCGGCGCGGACGGCGCGGGTCTCGGCGCCCGGGGAGCGGCGGCTCATCGGGCGGACACCAGGAACGGCAGGTGCATGGTTCGGTTCTCCCCAACACGAAAAAGGCCTGACGGAAGGCCGCCAGGCGATCGCGTTTTAGCAATTGTTTAACGTGGCTGCAATAGGCGGCAAATGACCACGGGGCGCTTCGGTTGTGACAGCCAACCTACGGCGGGAGCGGGCCGCCGTCAAGCGCCCCGGTCGGCGTCCACCTCGTCGGTGGGGGGCGCGGACCCGCGGTTCGGCGCCGGTGTGGCCCCGGTTACAGCACCGCCGAACCGCCGGCGGTAGTCTGCGTAAGTCCCGATTCACCTGGAGGTGGCATGCTGCCGAAGAGCCGGGTCGTGGCGCTGGCCCTCTCCCTTGCCGCCTGCGGCGGATCCGACGGCGCCCAGGGGCCCCTCCCCAACCCGGACTCCACCCGCGGCCCGGGCGCGAGCCTGGGGGGCCGGCGGCCGTTTCCTGACGACAACCCCTGGAACACCCCCGTCGACCAGATGCCGGTCGACTCCAATTCCGACGCGCTGATCGCGAGCATCGGGATCAACGGTGCGCTCCATCCCGACTTTGGGGCCAACTGGAATGGCGGCCCGTTCGGCATTCCCTACGTCGTCGTGGACTCGACCACGCCGCTGGTTCCGGTCACGTTCCAGTACGATGACGAGAGCGATCCCGGCCCCTATCCCATTCCCGGCAATGCCCCGATCGAGGGAGGGAAGAACAGCTCCGGCGATCGCCACGTCCTGGTGGTCGACCGGGACAACTGGATGCTCTACGAATTGTTCGCGGCCTACAAGCAGGGCAGCGGCTGGAAGGCGGGATCCGGCGCGGTGTTCGACCTCTCGAGCAACATCCTGCGGCCGGCAGGATGGACCAGCGCCGATGCCGCGGGGCTTCCCATCTGCCCCGGCCTGGTGCGATACGTCGTTGTGGTGGTGCTGGGGGAGATCCGCCACGCCCTCCGGTTCACCGCGAGCCGGACG
>JANRJZ010000216.1:0-3803 GCA_033763675.1 Gemmatimonadota bacterium | reverse complement strand
TGGTCCATGCGCTGGTTAGGTGGCCAGCTACGGCAGGCGACCACGAATAAGGTAGACTAGGCGGGGAGTCTCCGCGCCCAACTCGCCGATGCTGTATGCGTAGCCGGTATCCGTGACAGACTCAATGATCAGAAGGTCGGCGTCGAGGAAGCCAGCCCTGTTTAGCGTGTCAGGGGCCAGAGCAAGCAGGTCCTCGTCCAGATACCCAGCGAGCACCAGTGCGTCGGCCCGATCCAGGCGCGCGCGCTTGGGCGCGGCGCCGAGGTTGAAGTCCTCCCTGCGACCGGACACACCGAGCGGCTGTCGGACGTGGAGGGTGCCGCCGTCGGCATCGATACGCAACCAGGCTATCCATTGGATCGTACGCCACGCGTCAAGGCGCGTGACGCGATAGACGAGCGTGCCATGCTGTTCGCGGTGATTGAGTGGGGGTTCCTGAACAGCCGCGAAGGGCTCCTGAAGGAAGTCCGGCGTCGGCTGCGAAGGGTCACCCGCGGCTGTGGCGTATCCGCAAGCAAAGAGGGCTGGCAGGAGACCTAGCAGGAAGTATCTGCGCATAACGGGTGAGGCTCGTGGCCACCTAACGCCCGCGCATGACCAGCGTGGCGCGGCTAGATGTGGAGAACTTATCCGAGCAGGTGCGGCCGTGCCAGTCTGGCGCCATCGGCCGGCCGCGCCACGACTGGTCCATGCGCTTGTTATACCGCGCGCCCGCGCGAACGCCACGCCGAGGGATGCCGCGCCTGGTGAATGCAGCCCCAGATCTGGACGGTCTCCCCGCTGATGACGAAGTACACGCTGTAGGGGAAGCGGTGGAGGAGAATGCGTCGCAGGGTCCGGTGGACGATCGGAAAGGCAGTCGGCGTGTTGGAGAGAAGGTGCTCGGCCTTCATGAGCGCCGCCCGGAACTCCCCGCCAAGCCCTGGGCACTCAGCCTCGTACCAGTCAAAGGCGGCGAGGACGTCGGCGACCGCCTCTGGGCGATAGCCGACCGCGTAGGTCACGGCCGGCTGCGGAGTCGTTCGGTCAGCTGATCGGGGCTGAGAAGCGGGCCCGGGGCGGGCTGGTTCAGCCGCCGGTCCAACTCGCGCAGGTGGGCCTCGGGAAGGGGAACCGCATCTGGCGTTGGAGCGAGGCTGTCCCAGAGCTTTTCGATCAGGGCCAGTCGCTCGGCCGGGGACAGTTTGAGCAGCTCGCTCAGTTCGGTGGCGGTCATGAGAGAAATCTGGGGTCGAGGGGCCCAATCAAGCAAGGTGGGCGGGCGGTATAACTTCTAATTAACCCTCCCACCAACCGCCCCAAGAGACGGGAAATCGTACCGCTCCCGGCCCGCCGTCGCTGGGATATGGGGAGAACACCCCCTCAGTATCGTGAGAAGCCGGCCCGCTCGCAAGCAGGCCCCCGCCCGATGCCGCATACGCGGTCGTGCGACGCTGTGGCCCCCGCACCCGTACCCCTCACTAGCATCCGGAGCTGCCTGGGGTGCCGCGTCACGCCCAAGTCCCGGCTTCTCCCGCGCGCGGCGCCACCTCTCGCGGGGGCCGTCAGGAGGGCCCCGCAGCTGGTATTGATTACTCCTGCGGGGACGCCCGCGGGCATATCCTGCCGCGTATCGTCCCGCCGATACCTCCCGTTCTCCCCCGTCCCCCGTCCCCCGTTCGCTGTTCCCCGCTCTCCCGTCCTCCCGTCCTCCCGTTTCCCCTCTGGCTTCACCCCCCCTCGGCCCCCTCCTCCAGCCGCAGCTCCACATGCAGCACGCCCTCGTGGACGGCCTCCGTGATTGGCAAGCCGCTGTGCCGGAAAACCGCCATCATCGCCCGGTTGTCCGGCAAGACCTCCGCCTCCAGGTACTTGATGCCCAGCCCCAGGGCAATCGCCGCGAGGTGCGCCAGCAGCTGGCTCCCCACCCCCTGGCCCTGGTATTCGTCCCCTACCACAAACGCAACCTCCGCATGCGCCGGGGTCCGGTCCCGCTCCACGCCCCGGACCCCCACCCGCCCGCTCCCCAGCCGCACGAACCGGCCCACCCCGATGATGAACTCCCCCGCCGCATTGGAGATGACCGCCGCCAGCCCCACATGGTCCACGAAGTCCAGCTGCGTGAGGTACCGCAACTCGTGCTCCGCCAGGTCCCGCTTGGCCTGGAAGAACCGCTGGTACACGGTCTGGTCCGACAGGAGCCGGAACCCCTCCCGCAGCGCCTCGTCATCGTCCGGCTGAATGGCCCGGATGATGATCGGCGTCCCGTCCCGCAGGGCGCCCGCCGCCCGGTAGTGACTGAAGTCCATGCCCCGAAATCTAGTCGCCCCCCGTCCGGTCAAACCCGATCCGCGGGACTCCGTACCCCGAACGCGCCCCGGTTGAGGACATGGGTGTAGATCATCGTGGTGCTGACATCGGCATGCCCCAGGAGTTCCTGCACGGTCCGGATGTCGTAGCCGTCCTCCAGGAGGTGAGTGGCAAAGGAGTGCCGGAAGGTGTGGCAGCTGGCCCGCTTGCTGATCCCCGACCTCCGCACCGCCGCCGAGACGGCCCGCTGAATGACGGTCTCGTGGCAGTGATGCCGCCCGGGCCGGCCGTCACTGACACCCCGCATGAGGCGGGTCGCCGGGAAGGCCCACTGCCAGACCCACTCCCGCCCCGCCTCCGGATACTTCCGCGAAAGCGCATGGGGCAGGGCCACCCACCCCGCCCCCCGCGCGAGGTCCCGGTCGTGCATGGCCCGGACTTCCACGAGGTGCCGCCGCAGCTCCGCCCGCACCGACTCGGGCAGCATGGTGATCCGGTCCTTGTCTCCCTTGCCCCCGCGCACGGTAAGCTGGTGCTGGTCGAAATCCACATCCTTCACCCGCAGTCGCAGCGCCTCCAGCAGCCGCAGGCCGCTGCCATAGAGCAGCATCACGACCAGCCGCTCCACCCCTTCCAGCCGCCGGAGGATGGCCCGGACCTCATCTCGGCTCAGCACAATGGGGATCCGCGGCCGGGCCGGCGCCCGGGCCACCTCGGTCATCCAGGGGAGCTCGAGGTGGAGGACATGGCGGTACAGGAAGAGGAGGGCGCTGAGGGCCTGGGTCTGGGTGGACGGGCTGACGCTTCGCTCCTGGGCCAGCCAGCTCAGGAACCGTGTGACATCATCGCCGCCCAGCTCGACGGGGTGACGCCTGCCGTGGAACAGGACAAAGCGCCGGATCCAGCGAACGTAGGCCCGCTCGGTCCGAACCGAATAGTGTCGCAGCCGGAGTGCCTCCCGGACCTGGTCCAGGAGGCGGGGAGCGGACGGGGCGGGAACGGTCATCCCCCGAAGATGCCAGGGGAGCGCGGGCGGGCCAGAGCGAGAAAACGCGTGCGGTGCCCGCCGTCGCGATCCCCCCAAAGCACAGCGCCCGGGGCCACTCCCCCGGGCGCCAGAATGTCCCCGGCCCTCCCCGCCGAATCAGTTCTCGTGCAGGACCACCGCCGAGACGCCGCCGGTGGCGGTCGAGTCCACGATGACCACCGTGACCCGCCCGCCATCCGGGACCGCGATCGGCCCGGTGGCATACAGGGTGTCCGTCAGGTTGTCCGGGGTGATGACGACGCTCCAGTCCCCCGGATCGCTCTGGAGGTACGGGGAGCTGGCCCCGAAGTCGAATGGAAACATGACGCTTACCAGTGTTGGGAAATCGGGCTGGGTCCGGTAGACGTCAATCGGCGGCGCGAGCCCCGCGGAATGGATGACCCGGAGCTTGCTCTTGCCGGCCGGCACGATGGCGCCGGTGTCCGCCACCAGCGACCCGACCACGACGCCCTGGGAGTCCTGCGCG
>JANRJZ010000215.1:0-22430 GCA_033763675.1 Gemmatimonadota bacterium | reverse complement strand
GGGCTTCGGCGAGATGAGCCTGGTGCTCGCCATCAGCGTGGCGCTGATCTTCCTCGCCCTCACGGTGCAGTTCCAGAACGCCATCAAGCCGTTCATCGTCTTCGTGGCCATTCCCTACGGCTTCGTCGGCGCCGTGGCGGGGCTCTGGGTGATGGGCTCCCCCTTCGGGTTCATGGGCTTCCTCGGCATCGCGAGCCTGGTCGGCGTGATCGTGAGCCACGTGATCGTGCTCTTCGACTTCATCGAGGAGGCCCGGGAAAAGGGCGAGAGCCTCGAGGAGGCGCTGCTCGACGCCGGCATCCAGCGGCTCCGGCCGGTGATGATCACCGTCGGCGCGACCCTCTTTGCCCTGGTGCCGCTGGCGCTGCATGGCGGCCCGCTGTGGGAGCCGCTCTGCTACGCCCAGATCGGCGGCCTCGCCATCGCGACCGTCATCACCCTGCTCCTGGTCCCGGTGTTCTACGCCATCGCGGTCAAGGACCTCCGGATCGTCAAATGGGAAGCCTGAACCTGCTCCACCGCCTCACCGCCTCCTCCCCCATCGCCGGGGGGGCAGGCTCCGGCCTGGTGAGCCTCCCGGGCGACGTCCTGGCCCAGGTCGGGCGCCGGATCGTCTCCGTCGGCATCGCCTTCGCGGTCCTCTGGTCCGTCCCCCTGGTGCTCTTCGTGCTGGCGGCCCCCTATCTCCCCAGCCTGCCGCTGCTGGCAACCCAGCTCTGGCCGATGCCCGGGGCCGCGATCGCCGGCACGGGGCTCGTCGCCTCCCTCGTACTGGTGGCCGTTTCACCGCGGCTCCGCCCCCACCCGAGGGTCCACCTCTTCCTGAGCTCGGCCTTCCTGGTGGTCATCGCCTTCCTGTTCGGCCTCCTGGAGCACTGGGTGCCGGAGTTCGACCACCTGCCCGCCACCTTCATCGGGGTGGCGATCCTGGCCTATTCCTCTATTGTCCCCAATACGCCGGGGCGAACCCTGGCGGTCGGCCTGCTGGCGGCCTCCATGGCCCCCCTGGCGCTGCTGATCGCCCTGCTCCGCGGGGTGCGGCTGGACGCCAGCTGGTTCCAGCTGTTCGTCGCCTTCCTGCCCAACTACCTCTGCGCCTTCCTGGCGGTCATCCCGGCCGGGATCATTCGGCAGCTGGGAGACCAGGTGAAGAAGGCCCGGGCGCTGGGGAGCTACCGGCTGGAAGAAATGCTGGGCCGGGGCGGCATGGGCGAGGTGTACCGGGCCTCCCACCAGCTGCTGGCGCGCCCCGCCGCCGTGAAGCTGATCCGGCCCGAAGTGCTCGGCGCCGTGGACGCGGGGCGCGCCCGGGTCATCGTGGAGCGGTTCCGGCGCGAGGCCGAAGCCACCGCCTCGCTGCGTTCGCCCCACAGCATCTCGCTGTACGACTTCGGCGTGGCCCAGGACGGGACCTTCTTCTATGTGATGGAGCTGCTCGACGGTCTCGACCTGGAGAGCCTGGTCGATCGCTTCGGCCCGGTGGATCCGGCCCGGGTCGTGCACCTGCTGGCGCAGGCCTGCGAGTCGCTGGAAGAAGCGCACCGGCACGGCCTGATTCACCGCGACGTGAAGCCCTCCAACATCTTCACCTGCCGCATGGGACTCTCCGTGGATTTCGTGAAGGTGCTTGACTACGGGCTGGTGACGCACGAGGCGGACGCCCCCGGCGCCGACGTGCGGCTCACCGCGCCGGACCACCTCGCGGGCACCCCGGCATACATGGCGCCGGAGGCAGTCCTCGGCCCCGCGCCGCTCGATCATCGCGCCGACATCTACGCCCTGGGTTGCGTCGGCTACTGGCTGCTGACGGGCCGGATGGTGTTCGAGGCGCCCACCCCGGTGGGAATCCTGTTCCAGCACATGCAGGATCCGCCGGTGCCACCGTCGCGGCGGTGCGAGCTGCCGATTCCCCCGGCGCTCGAACAGGTGATCATGGACTGCCTGGCCAAGCATCCCGACCAGCGGCCCCAGTCCGCCCTGGACCTGGCGCGCCGCCTCCGGGCCACGCTGCCGCCGGACGAGGTGTGGACCGCGGAACGGGCCGAACGGTGGTGGCACAGGCACCGCCCCGCGTCGGCGCAGCCCACCCCCACCGCGTGCGACCTGTACCTGACCAAGACCCAGCCCGCCGGATGGGCCACGCCAGTCCTCGCAGCCGAACCGCGGTCCATGGCCGCAGAAGGGAGAATCACATGAGCGCCCGGCTGATCGCGGGGCTCCTGCTCGCGGTGACCGTCGCGGCCCCCGGCGCCACCCTGGCGCAGGCGCCGGCCGGTCCCCGCGCCCTGAGCGGCGCACTCGAGGAGGTGACCGCGCGGGTGGCTCCCACGGTCGTCCAGATCCAGGTCACCTCCTACGCACCGGGCGTGGCCGAGTTGGCCGGCGGCGCCGCGGCGCTCCTCCGGACCGCCCGCAGCACCGGCTCCGGCGTGATCCTGAGCGCCGACGGATACATCATCACCAACGCCCACGTGGTCGAGGGCGGGCGCCGCTTCGAGGTGGTGCTGACCCGTCCCGCCGTCGTGGGCACCCCCGGCCGCTCCGCCGTGTCGCCAGTGCCCCAGGCGGTCACCGCCCGGCTGGTCGGCAGCGACCGCGAGACCGACCTCGCGCTGCTCAAGGTGGATCTCAGCGACCTGCCCTTCGCCACCCTGGGCGATTCCGACTCGCTCGTCCCCGGCCGCCTGGTCCTCGCCTTCGGCAGCCCGCTCGGCCTCAGCAACTCGGTCACGATGGGGATCGTGAGCGCCGTCGGCCGTCAGCTCGAGGACGAGGGCCGGATGCTCTACATCCAGACCGACACCCCCATCAATCCCGGCAACAGCGGCGGGCCGCTGGTGGACCTCGCCGGGAGGGTGGTGGGGATCAACACCCTGATCGCGAGCCAGTCGGGCGGCAGCGAGGGGGTCGGCTTCGCGGCGCCGAGCACCATCGTCCGCCACGTGTATGAACAGCTCCGGCAGTGGCAGCGGGTCCGCCGGGGAGAGATCGGCGTCTTCGCCCAGACCGTCACCCCCGCGCTCGCCGCCGGGCTCCGGCTCCCCCGCGAGTGGGGGGTGGTGCTCGGGGATGTGTACCCCGGCGGCCCCGCCGACCGCGCCGGGCTCCGCCAGGGCGACATGATCTACGCGCTCGATGGCAAGCCGATGGAAAATGGCCGGCAGTTCGACGTGAACCTCTATCGCAAGCCCATCGGCCAGCCGGTGACGCTCGAGGTGATCCGTGGCCCGCAGCGCCTGATCCTGCGGGTGCCGGTGGTGGAGCGGCGGGATGAGGCGGCGCAGTTGCGCACCCTCGTCACCCCGGAGCAGAACCTCATTCCGCGGCTCGGCGTCCTGGGTCTTGATCTGACGCCCGAGCTGGCCCAGATGATCCCCGGCGTGCGCGCGGCGCGCGGCATGGCGGTCGCCGCGGTGGCGACGGACGCGGTGGCGGGCCTCGAACCGGGCGACGTGGTGTACGCCCTCAACGGTGCGCCGGTAACGGGGCTGGCGGAGCTGCGCACCACCCTGGCCGCGCTCCCTGCGGGGAGCGTGGCGGTGCTCCATGTGGGCCGGCGGGGCCAGCTCAGATTCCTCACGGTGACAGTCGAATGACCGCGCCCTCGGCCCGGGTGGCGGGCGGCATCGCCCCCGGCACGGCGCTGCTGGCGCTGCTGGCGCTCCTGGCCCTGGTTGGCCTGGGCGCCGCTCCCGCGCGCGCCCAGGCCGGCGCGACCGACACCGTCGCCGCCGGTCCGGAGTATCGGGCCAGCGGGGTGCACCGCTTCCTCTTCGGCACTTGGTACCGCTCCCTCTGGGCCACCCCCTTCGAGGCGCCGGTCCTGGACCTCGCGAGCTACGCCGGCGGCCTCACGCCCGTCGCCCGCACCGGCGGGCAGCAGACCCGGGCGCTCCGGTTCCGCTCGCCCGATGGTCGCGAGTTCTTCTTCCGCTCGCTCGCCAAGGACCCGTCCAGTGTCCTCCCGCCGGATCTCATCGAGACGGTGGCCGGGGACCTGGTGCGCGACCAGACCAAGTCGGCCCTCCCCACCGCACCCCCCGTGGTGGCGCGGCTCCTCACCGCCGCCGGGATCCCGCACGACGACATCCAGATCGTGGTGCTGCCCGATGATCCTCTACTGGGCGAGTTCCGGCTCGACTTCCGGGGACTGGTCGGCACCCTGGAGGAGCGCGTGGGCGGGGATGGGCCGGCGGCGCACTGGCATGGCGCGGTGGAGGTGATCACCAGCGACTCGCTCGTGGCCCGCACCACCCGCTCCACCGGTGACCGGGTGGATCCGCGCAGCTACCTCACGGCGCGGCTCTTCGACGTGCTGATCGGCGACTGGGACCGGCACCGGGACCAGTGGCGCTGGGTGCGCTTCGACGACCGCACACCGCGGGCCTGGCACCCGGTGCCGCTCGATCGCGACCAGGCCTTCGCGAAGTACGATGGGCTCCTGCTCGGCAGGCGCGGGCGCTTGCCGCCGCGCTGACCGACAGCGTGATCGCCGAGGCGGTGCGCGCCCTATGTCGTGCGGCGCTTCGACCCGAAGGAGACCCGCGAGCTCCGTCTCTTCCTGGAGGGCGGTGACGACACCGCGACGGTGCGTGGATCCGGAGGCGGGATCACCGTCCGGGTGCTGGGCGGCAAGGGAAATGACCGGATGGTGGATTCCGCGACCGGCGGGTCGCTGCACTTCTACGATGATGCCGCCGGTCCGGCGAGGACCGCCGGGCTGAGTGCCCCGGTGGACCGCGGGTCCTGGGCCCCGCCGCCTGCACGGCGCCCCTCCGATCCGCCTCCGCGCGACTGGGGCAACCGCCGGCAGTACCTCCTCTGGGGCAGCGCCGCGCCCGACGTCGGCTTCTTCCTTGGGGGCGGCTACGCCTTCACCCGCTACGGCTTCCGCAAGCTGCCCTTCGCCTACCGCGAGCGGGTCCGGGCCGGCTTTGCCACCGGCGCCAAGGCCTTCCGGGTGGACTACCTGGGCGAGTTCCACCGGGAGAACTCCGGCCTCGCCGCATTGCTCGATCTCCGCGCCTCGGGCATCGAGGTCATCCGGTTCCACGGGTTCGGCAACGAGACCCGGGCGCGCGGGAGCGACGAGTTCTATCGGGTAACCCAGCAGCACTATCGGGTCGCTCCTACCCTGGTGCTGCCGCTGGCCTCCCGGCTCCGGTTCGCGATCGGGCCGGAGCTGACCTATGTCGCCACCGACCGGCGGCCGCAGCGCTTCCTGGCCACCCTCAACCCCTACGGGGTGGGCAACTTCGGCGAGCTGGGCGCGCGCGCCAGCGTCGCCTTCGACAGCCGGGACCATTCGCTGGCCCCCAGCCGCGGCGCGCGGCTGGAAGTCGGCGGCGCGGTGCATCCCGCCTGGTGGGATGTGCGCGAACCCTTCGGCGAGGCGTGGGGCCTCGCCACGGCCGCGCTGGCGCTCCGGGCCGGCGGCCGGAAGCTCTGGGGCGCGTATCCCTACTTCGAGGCGGCCTTCATCGGCGACCGCAACACGGTGCGCCTGGGCCGAGAACAGCGTTACGCCGGCGATGCCTCGGCCTATGGCAGTGCGGAGCTAAGGCTGCGGCTCACCCAGATGACCCTGGTGGTGCCGGCCGACGTCGGCATCTTCGGCCTGGCCGACGCCGGCCGGGTGTTCCTCGAGGGAGAGTCGTCAGACGAATGGCATACGGCGTTCGGCGGCGGCATCTGGCTCGGGTTCCAGAGCCGGTCCAACACCGTCACCGCTGCGATCGCCTCGAGCGAGGAGCGGACCCGGGTGTACCTGCAGGCCGGGTTCGGGTTCTAGGATGGGCGGGGCAGGGCCCCGCCCCTCTCCCGTTCCCCGTTCTCCCTACACCCCCTCCCCCTGGCTTGCGGCCCGCATCGCCTCCACGCTCGACAGGGTGGAGACCACATACGGCACCATTACCGTGAGGATCATCCGGACCAGGCGGCCGGCGGGGAGATCGCCCCGGAGAATCGCGTCGCCGTGGTTGATCGTGATCAGGATGGCCCCGACGATCACGGCGTAGCGCAGTGCGCGCCGGACCACGCGGGGTTCGGTGGCCAGGGCGAGCCAGGTGGGCATGGAGGGGTGCTCCGGGTGGAAGACTTGGGCGGGGGGGGTGTCAGCGCCCTTCTACTCCGCTAGCCAATCCGCTGCAGCACACCGCGAATCGAGCGCGCGGCCTCATCCGCAAGGTCGAGCGCGGCAACGGCGAGCTGTCGCAGTGCCAGGAAGCGATTGCGGCCGCTGGCCCTGGTGAAGGTCGGCTGACGCTCTGGTTCAGGAACTGCGGTGGCCAGTGCGGTCGGCGGGTTGCGACGTGGGGGATCCAGCGACCCGCCTGGATCCGGGACTGGAACGAAACGAGCCATCTTCTACCTGCCACTCAAAGGGACAACCCCAAGATACGCAGGACTGCGGCGGCGCGAGGAGTGCACCCCACCCCGTTCTCCCCTCCCCCGTTTCCCGTTTCTCTGGCGGGGCGCAGCCCCCCCCTCACCGCCGCAGCTTCTCGCGCAATTCGCTGAACCAGTTTTCGGCCATGACGATCATCGCCCCGTCCTCCTGTTCCGGCACCCGCCGGGAGAAGAGGAACCGCCCGTCGGCCGCCACGTCGTAGAGGGCGTAGTTCTCGTCGGCCGGCACGAGCAGCTCCGGATCCAGGCGGAACAGCGGCCGCTGGCCGCTCGCGGCGAAGGGCGGCGCCGCCGGCACCGGCACCGCCATAAGCTCCCGCGCCAGGTTCACGTAGAACAGCTCCCGGCCGTTCCGCGCCCAGCGCGGCGCATGCCCGCCGCTGGACGACACCTGCCACTTCCCGCCGTCGGTGCCGGGGAACGGCCGCACATACACCTCCTTGCGGCCGGTCTCGTTCGATTCGTACGCCAGCCAGCGCCCGTCCGGAGAGACCGCCGGGGCCGCCTCGTCCCACTGCGGGTCCGCGACCAGCGGTCGCGGGACACTGTCCACGCCCGGACGGAAGAGGAAGAGGCTCCGATCCACCCCGGGATTCCCGCCGATGCGCACCACCAGCGCCTTGCCATCGGGCGTCCAGGCGGCGTCGAGGAGTCCCGCGATACCGCGGATCAGCGGCTGCTCGCTGCCGGTGCCATCGGCGGGGCGCTGGTACAGGTCGTACGCGTTCCCGTAGCGGGCCGTGAGGTAATGCACCGAGCGGCCGTCGGGCGACCAGCGCGGGCGCTGCTGCACCATGCTGTCGAAGGTGAGCCGGGAGAGGGGCCCGTTCGGCAGCGTCTTGATCCAGATGGCATCCCCCGGGGCGCGGCCCCGCCCGATGGCCACCCGGCGGCCATCCGGCGACAGCGAAAAGCCGCGGTTGCCCCCGACGTCCGCATGCCGGAAGCGGAGCGCGCTGTCCACCGGCTCCAGCCGGCCGCCACGATCCACCCACACCAGCTCGCTTTCCGCCAGGTGCGCCACGCCCGGGCGGAGCAGGAGGGTGCCTCCCTCGGTCACGAGATACGGCGCAAAGACGCCCCCGAAGACCGTGAGGCCCTCGAGCACCGGCACCGGTTCTCCCGTCACCACGAGCTGGTCGAGGTCGAAGGGCGCGGCGAGGAGCGCACCGTCCGCCCGCGCGAAGACGATGTGCCCGGTGGGGAGGTAGAACCCGTGGAGCGCATTGGCGACGACCTCATGCGCCTCGCCGCTCCGGAGGTCGAACACCCAGAGATCCGTGCCGGCCTGGCACCCCTGCCCGCGGCAGTACAGGAAGAGCACGCCCCGGCTCCCGGGAAGCCGGGTCGGGATCCCTGCGAACGAGTTGTCCGGGGGCGTGTACACGACCTCACTCTTGCCGCCCGACGCCGGTATCCGGCGCAGGCGGTACGCCAGGTCGGAGTAGATGAGCGTGCCGTCGTCCAGCCAGGCCACGCCCACGTCTTCCGAGCTGTCCGCGAGCAGCACCGAGGGCCCGCCGGCGGTGGGGACCTTACGGAGCTGGTCGCGCTGGGTGTACGTCACCAGCCGCCCATCGGGCGAGACGGCCTCCCCGCCGGCGGCGTCGGTCCCTGCCAGGGGATAGGCGTCCGCGCGATCGCGCGGCTTCACCCAGAGCCGCGGCTCAGCCCCGGTAGACTCCGCGGGCCCGACGTAAACCAGCATCCCGCCATCCCGGCTCATCGAGAAGCCCGTTCCCGGCTCGGGACGCTGGTCGTCGGGGAACGCCAGCCCGAAGCGGTGGACCGGTGGCTCCGGCCGGGGGCGGAGCCCGAGCCAGACCGCGAGCCCCGTGGCGACGAGGGCCACCGCCCCACTGGCGAGCGCCACCCGCCGCCAGCGCGCCACGCCCGGTCCGTCACCCCGCACGGCCGTCGTGGCCGGGCGGCGGAGTCCGGTACCCTGCCCCGCGAGTGCGGCCGCGAACTCCGCCGCGGTCGCGAAGCGATCTGCCGGCAGCTTGCTGAGCGCGGTGAGCACCGCCTCCTCGACGTGCGCCGGCACCGTCTTCCGCTGCAGCGTGATCGAGCGCGGGTCCTCGGTCACCACCCGGGCCACGATCGCCTGCGCCGTCGAGCCGGTAAAGGGCGGGTCGCCGGTCAGCATTTCATAAGCGACGACACCGAGCGCGTAGACATCGGAGCGCGCGGTGATCTCCCGCTCGCCCATGGCCTGTTCCGGTGACATGTAGTGCGGGGTGCCGAGGCTCATGCCGGTCTCGGTCATCCGGGTCCCGCCGGTGCTCGAGGCCGCGAGCGCGATGCCGAAATCGGCCACCAGCGCCGAGCCGTCGTGCAGCAGGATGTTCTCGGGCTTGATGTCGCGGTGGATCACGCCATGGCGGTGAGCGTAGTCGAGCGCCCCGGCCACCTGGCTCGCGATCCGCACCGCGGCCTCGATGGGGAGCTGCTTCTCCCGGTCGAGCCGGTCGCGGAGCGACTCGCCCTCGACGAAGGGCATGACGTAGAAGACGGTGCTCTCCACCTGGCCCGAGTCGTGGAGCGGCAGGATGTGCGGGTGCTGGAGGTTGGCGGTGGTGCGGATCTCGTGCAGGAACCGCTCCGCGCCGAGGATGGCCGCGAGCTCGGGCCGGAGCACCTTGAGCGCCACCTTCCGCTGGTGCTTGAGGTCCTCGGCGAGGTACACCGTGGCCATGCCGCCCTCGCCGAGCTTGCGCTCCACGCGGTAGCGATCGGCCAGCGCGGTGGTAAGAGCGGCGATGGGCTCGGACATGCGACCGTAGGCAGTGAGGGGATGCCGTTGTCCTGCATGCACCCGGGGTCTGGCATTCCCGGGGCGAGGAGGACTAAGGGCCTGAGGATACTGATCCAGATGGGACGCCGCTAGGGCGGCGGGGGAAGTCCATCGCGGCCTGGCGTCGCGCTGGTGGCGCCCTGGATCGGGTTCGAGTGGTGGGGGTATCGGTGGCGCCCACGGATGCGCCCGACCAGGTGCGGTGCAACGCTGCTATCTCACCATCCCGTCACACCGGTCGCGGCGGCACTGTTCCGCCACAGCTGTTCGGCGAGTGCAACGTCGTCTGCCATGGGGTGCGGTGGCGCCTCCCGTTCCTTGTCGAAGTACCGGCCGGTCGAGGTCGCAAGGGTGGGAGCCGTGGCGCAGTAGAGCGGGGTCCTGGCCCCCTCCGCGCTGGAGATCAGGAACAGCTTCAGCAGCCACTGGACGGGCCCTGGGAGCGAGCGCCAGATGTCGGTGGCCACACCGCCCGGATGAAGGGCGGAGGTTGTCACGCGGGTCCCGGAGAGGCGGCGGGCGAGTTCCTTGGCGTGAAGGATGTTCATCAGCTTGGAGTCCGCGTAGTCCTGAAACGTGCCTTTCGTGCGCGAGGGAGTGGTGGTCAGGAGGCTCCAATCGAAGCGCTTTGCCCGGAAGTGGGCGACGCTGGACACGTTCACGATCCGGGCAGCGGGCGCGGCACGAAGGGCCGGCAGCAGGAGGTCGGTCAGGAGAAACGGTCCGAGATGGTTCACGGCGTAGGTGAGATGGAAGCCGTCACGGCTTAAGCCTTGGGTCCCCGCTACACCGGCATTGTTCACCAGCACGTCCAGGACGGGGTAGCGGTTGAGGACGTCAGTGGCGGCCCGTCGGATGGAGGCGAAATCGGCGAGGTCGAGGAGGAGGAAGCTGGCGGAGGCGTCGGGGTATCGGGCACGGATGGCGCGCAGGACCGGTTCGGTGCGCTCGGCCGACCGGGCCGCGAGGACGACAGTCGCACTCCGGGCGGCGAGGGCGTCGGCCAACGCCTGGCCAATGCCGGAGCTGGTCCCCGTAACGAGGAACGTGCGACCGCGGAGATCCGTGGGAATCATGCGAAGGCAGGGGTAAGAGGCTCAGTGCATGGCGAGGTCTAACGCCCGCGCATGACCTGCGGAGTGCTGGGCGGACTGGGTAACCTACGGGGCGATGCCCGGTCGTGCCAGCCCGATACTACGTGACGCCCGCGCTCCGACTGCAGCTATTCGGTGGTCAGGTTACTGGCAGCCGTGGCATCGGCTGCGATCCGGTGAGTGCGGCCCGGGTGGCGGCGGCCTGAGAGGACGTGGCCAGTAGCACACTGCCGCCGGCGCTGATGGCGCCGAGCCCGAGCAGCGACTGCAGCGCTGCGGGGGGAGCGCCGAACATCATGCCGAGGGCGGCGAAGAGCAGCGGAGGGGCGGCGCCGCCGAGGGCGGCGAGGAGCGCGACTCTCCGTGGGGTTACCCCGCCCGCGTCGTTTCCCCGCTCGACACGGGCGAAGAGGAGGCCGAGGTAGAGGCCCGAGATCCAGCCGAGTGCGCCGTAGGCCAGGGCGTGGCCGATGAGCCAGCTACTCAGGGAGGTGAGGGAGGCGAGTTCGGCGCTGCTGACCCAGCGGATCAGCCCGACCGCCACGCCGAGGGCGGTCCACGGGACAGCCCAGAGCCCGGAGAGCGTGAGCAGTGCACGGAAGGGACGCGAGAACGGCATGGGGCCCTCTCATCGCGATCGCGACGGTGAGCTGGGGCGCGGGGATGAGATGCGGGGGCGAGGGTTTAACAGCCGGGACCGGAAGCGGCTAGGGTATCAGACTCCTGAGGAGTGCTACCGCGGAGGAGCCGGAAAAGGTGCACTTCAAAGTTGATATCCCAAAGTGGCCGGGTTCACGGCATGGAGTGCTCACGGAGGTTGATGGTCTGTATCGGCATCAGGGCGCCCTGAGGTGAGAAGGAAACCAGGGTATCGAGGTGGAGGCTAGGACCCGAGGAGTCCCGAGCAAGAAGGGAGCACGGCAGCATGGGTGTGGTAGCCCGTAGGACTGGGGCCGCCGCCTCTAGAACAATGGCATATCTGCCGCTGGAATCCGTCTTGGCCCTGGCGAGTAGGGATCCGTTCCCGCAGGCAACTGTGACCTGGGTGTTGAACATAGGTGTGCCAGAATGCCGAGTGACAGTGCCGGTAACCTGCGCGCGGCCCACGACAAACTGGGCAGTAACCAGGTCGCTAAGGACCCAAGCGTTAAGGGCAGCGAGCATTGTCAGCCCGAACGCGAAGAACAGCACTACCCATATTCCCATCTTGCTATTCTTGATCCGGTGGGGCGCGTAGATTCCCATCGTGCCGTCAAAGGTCCTACCGACGAGCTTCAAGCGCCGATACTCACCCAGTAACTGGAGGGCTGCTGCTACAGCCAAGAACCCGGCCATAGCAGGTAGCATGAGTACGGTACGCTTCAGAAGTGGGATAATCTCCGGCCGAACGTACGGCACCACGGAGATCGCAACATTGGCGGCTCCCCAGCGTACGAGTGACTTCCAGAAGACATCATGGCGGTACTGATACTCCTCCCAGAGCAGCTTCGCTGCTTCGTTTTGGTCCACGGGGGCCTCCGAGTCTGCGGGGCGAGGTGTTGCGGCCACACGCTCGCGCATGACCTGAAGCGCGAGGCTCGTGGACTGCTCCCAACGGTAGCTACCCGCCGTGCCCTGCCTGACCCACGCGCTTGTTCGACGGCTTGTCGCGCTGCGCCCGATAATAGAGCAGCGCCGAGAGAGACGAGGCGGCGCAGCTGGCAAGGACAATGTCTTTAGTTACCAGGAGCCCGTATGCGCCGAATACGAAGCCCAGGAGCCCGCCAAGGAGAAGCGCGACACCAAGCAGGCCGGCAGCTGCAGCCAACGGGACAGCGGTGTAGGCGGCCCATCCTTGATCGGTGGATCTGGAGTCAACCATTGTCGCCCCTGAGGGAGCTAGTTGTTGAGCTCGCACGAAGAATCGGTAAACCAACCAGGCTGACCAGTGAGGGCGCCCGCAGCCGTGGCCGTGAGGCGCCCGCGCACGACCAGCAGAGCGCGGGGTGGCCTGCGAAACCTACGGGCTGGCGCCCGGTCGTGCCAGCCCGGCAATTGACTTCCGGGACCAGTCGCTCGCTACTCAGAGCATCGCCCCGACCGCGACCAGCGCCACGTACAGCAGGTCGGGGACCGTCGGCATAGATAATCCGGCAGTCGGTGAACCGTCCGCACCCGCGGGCCGTACCAGCAACTATCCCTTCCGAGAAGGTACCCATGCCGTTGTGGCTTCGTCGAGGCCGGCTCCTTGGGGCGTGGCTGCTGGGGCTCTACCTGGCTCGCATGTACGTGGAGATGGGGTGGATCAAGTTTGACCCCGACGGTTTCTGGACCGGGGCATTCGAGCGCTGGGGGTATCCGCCGTGGTTGCGGATCGGCGTGGGCGTGGCGGAGGTCGCGGGCGGCATCGCGCTGGTGGTGCCGTGGATCGCGAGTTACGACGCGGCGCTGGTGGCGGCCGTGATGGCCGGGGCCTGGGCGACCCGAGCCGGGGACGGCCGCTGGACCGACGTGCTGTGGATCTCGCTGTACCTCGGCGCCCTGGCCTGGATCGGGTTCGAGTGGTGGGGGTATCGGTGGCGTCCGGGGACGGCGGTGGGGCGGCGCCTGATCAGAAGGATTAGGCTGCGAGTTGGAGCTTCGACCGTAACAGTGAGTCCGTGCCCTACCAGTTAATGGCTTGTTGGACATGCACTTCGACGCGTCCGCAGGACGTTCTGCAAAGCCCAGCGAATCGCAGGAACGTCCTACGGCACTCCTACGGTTCCCGACATCACGGCAGCACAACGGTAGCGCCGGCAGAAGGCGCTGATACTCCTCCCGGATTGAACGCACGAATCGAGTAGGTGTACTGGGCTCCGCTGGACAAACCCGCATCCGCATAGCTCGTCATATCCGGCCCAACTACCGCGACGGGCACAGTGGGGCCACCCCCCAGGCGCCGGCCAATGGCGAATCCGCTCTCGCTGGTCGCGTTGTCCACCCAAGTCAATGTGACCTGGGTGCTGGATGTGGCAGTGGCCGAAAGAGCCCCGGGTACTGCTGGCGCCGGTGGCAGCACGCCTCCCGCGACCTGCAGCGCGCCGATGGCAACAGGAGCGGCGCTCGTCGTCAGTCTGGCCTGAAAGATCAGGGTGCCGGGTGGGCCCATCGTCAGGCTGATGATGTCATCTGCACAGGGACCGTACGCGATGCGCTCCATCAGCTCCACCTTGCCCGCCGTAGCGGTACCGAGCGTGATCTCGCCGCCACACTGAAGCGACGGATAGGCCGTCAGCCCTACCGTCGTGCCGGTCGTCGCGTGGGCCACCGCCAGGAGGGCGGACCACGACGCGGCCAGATCGTACTGATACGCAGAGCCCTCCCATGCTCCGCCGAACCCTGCGGGTACGTCTGGGCCGCCGTCGTCCACCCTCGTGAGGGCGGCCCTTGCGGTTGTGCCGGGGGTCTGTGAAGCGCTCCAGTCAAAGACCAACGATGCTCCAACGCGCCGGGCGTTGATCGTACCACCATCGATGCAAGCGCCATGGGTTATATGCTCGTTCAAGAAAGTGCTCGTCACTCCGGCATTCCCCAGGGTCAGTGTGCCGCCGCACTTGGCCGACGGGTAGGCAATGGCACCGACGACGCTCCCGACCGTCCCTCCAACGTAGGCGAGCAGCACATTCCCGCTACGAGCTGGATTCACTTGCGTACTTGTGCCGCTCCACACGCTCGGCAGCGAGAGGGGGCGCTGCGCACCGAGCAGGGCGATATCGGTGAATATCCGGACGTAAAGCGGATCACTCGCTAGGCCCTTGGCATCGTCACCGGCATGCAGTTCGGAGTGATCATACGGCACCGCCGGATACGCCTTGCCCTTCAGAATGAAGCTAGGCGAGGCGGAACTGACGGGTACGACACCATCGCTTGCGGTTAGAGCGTAGTAAGAGCTGGCAAGCCACTGAAGAAGCGGGTCCACGGCGGGCGTCGTCGGCCCGATACTGCCTGAGTGAGCGTAGATCGGAACGTCCTCGACCGGTGGCAACAGATTGATGTTCCCAAGATCGTGCGATCCCGGCGTCCCCAGCCCGAGAAACGGGAAGAGACGGTTCGCAGGATTCGCAATTGGGGCACCACGATGTGGCGTCGCGAGGCTGATGATGCCCAGCAGTTTGCCCTTGGTCTGGGGGTTGCTCTCGAGCTGCTCTGCGGTAACTCGCGCTACAAGGCCACCCATGCTGTGGGCCACGATGATCACGCCGGAGAGTTGTTCGGTGGAGAGCAGCGTCGCGAGGCTCTGAGTCAGCTCGGCACCCGACTTACTCACCCGGTAGAAGGATGGGTATGTGAAGGCCCAGATCGGGTGTGTGGTCCCGAAGGCGGCCTCGAGCGGCGGGATCAGGTTCTTGAAGTAAACCTCACCCGGTTCCGAGACTGTGGCAAAATGAGCGCAGTCGCCAAGATCCCAGTCCCAGCCGTGAACCAGCACGATGCCGATGTCGCCAGGCGCAGGACGCTTTGCGGAGGGGGCGCGCCCTAGTGGCGGATAGCCCTCCCATTGTGATGTCGGGTACTCGTTCGCGGTGCAAGTCGCCGCGAGAAGCGAAAGCGCACGCGGGAGGACGATGATCTGGGTCGATCCCTGAGCCGCCCCCGGATGGGAACCGAGGACCCCCAGGCTCGGTGCCGGAATCGCGAAGGTGAGGACGCTGCCCGCGCGGCTGGCCGCGCCTCCCGGATAAGCATCTGTATGCGCCATTGCCGCCTGCACGACCGAGCCAGAAACCCAAAACGTGTCCCCGCCGATGACCATACTGACGATCCCCTGCTCGCCGGTGGCCAGGGCACGGGAGACGGGCAGGATTACAGTAAGGTCCTTAGCGGAGGCGAACGTGGCACCGGGCGACGGCGCAAGCGTCAGTCTGTATGCCCGGTCCGCCATCGCGGGGTAGATCCCCGTCACACCGAACGTGTCCGCAAGGGCGATGCGGATGGACCCGGATGTAATGGCTCCCGCCGGTACCTGTATTGAGGCACCGCTCCCTTCGGCGACGACTGTGCCGCCACTCGGACCAATGGTCTTGTCATCCGGTGGGCGAGTTGGCGGGTTCTCGCTCGTCCCTCCACAGGCAGCCAGCACCACCATCGTGCCCGGCCAAAGGCAGGTTCTCGCGGTAAACATGGGGACCTCCGATATTGCGGCAGCTTGAAGCGCGCGTACGGCTCACAACCGCCAGCTATTTGGTCCAATCACCGAGAATGATGCCTAGCCACCCCTCGGCTATCGTGGACGCCGCTGAGCCGTCCGCGTTCATGGCTGAGAGGCTGCACCCACCCATCTCGCCACAATCAACAAATGCGATGTGCCGGCCATCCGGAGACCAGGAGGTATTCCCGCCCTTCCCCAGGCTGCGGAGGCCTCCTCCGTTACTTCCAATAACGAAGATCGAGTCGCGGGAGAAGGCGATCCTCCCGCCGTCCGGCGACCAGGTTGGGTACTGCGGAGCGCCGCCTGTCGCCAGTACAGTCGGCACTCCCCCGCCCAAGGTCGCGACACAGAGCGATACCGGTCGCCCGCAGGCGAAGGCAACCTGGCGGCCATCCGGGGACCATGCCGGCCACTGACCCTCGGCCAGGTGGCGGGGAGGTCCGCCACTGAGGTCATGAATAAACACATCCCCCTTTGCGGGATTTGTACCGCTGGCCGCGGTCCTGACCCAGTACGCGAGTTGTTTGCCATCCGGCGACCATGCAGGATCTAGGGAATAGTCGTTACTGCGCGTTACCTGTCGTAGCTCCGTGCCGTCGTCGCGCATCACATGGATCTGGAAGATCGCCCTCTCCGCCGTCGTGCCGGTGGCTGGGGTGCGCGCAAATGCGATCCACTCCCCGTCCGGCGACCACTGCGCTCTGCCTCTGGCTCCGCCGTCGGAGGTGAGCTGGCGGTCGCCAGAACCATCCGCGTTCATCACGTGAAGGTTGTAGGTGCGGTCGAGATACACGAACCTTCCGGCAGTAGCGGCCCGGGCGGGCGAGGCGGTGGGAGGCACTGGGGAAGGGGTGGAAGTCGTGCTGCAATTGGGGTCACGGTCGGTCGAGTCTTGCGCAACTGTGAGCTTCGCGTCAGAGAGACGCCAACCCGACTCCTTGAGCTCGAACATCAGCTGGCCCCGCAATCTGAGCGCGTCGCCTGTACAGGCATTCTTCTGCCCCGTCATGAGCGCCTCAGAGATCGCCATGCGGTTGGCACTCGCGGGAACGGCGTCGAAGGCCTCTAGGCGCTCGGCCTGGGCCATGGCGATGGCGTTGAAGCTGATCCTCGCCAGCACCTGCACGGTACCCGCGAACTCCAGGGTGTAGACCTTGACCCCGAACAGCTCCTGGGACTGTCCATCGGTCTTCCGAAAGTCCTTCAGCTCGAGGCGCTCGTGTCGACCGGAGTCGATCAGCGCGCGCACTTCATCTTCACCTCGCCGGGGGGAGGGTCGTGAAGGAGAGCAGGCAATCCCGAAGCCTGCGATGCCGAAGAGGAGAAGGCAGGATCGCATTAGTCCTCCTGGGATCGAGCATACTGCGGAACTGGAATTCTAGAGAGCAGAGGGGCAGCCGAAGGCGTACCCAATCGGCACACCCTATCTTGGCCGGTACAGATGCTCCCGCAGGTTCCACCAGTCGTGCAGGTAGCGGACGCCTGCAATGTCCCGGGGAGGGCTCGGCGAACCCTTGGGCACCTACTCAAGCCCCTATTGAACTCGGCCTGCATGAGGCCTCCAGCTACACCTATTTGCTGCGGAAGGTCGGCAGGCGTACGCGCAGAGGTGACTGTGGAATCTTTGCCCCACGGCCTAACGATCTGCGCATGACTTGCGGGGCCGCGGCGAGGCCGCCAGACCTCACCCGGTTCCCCGTGTAGTCTCAAACACACACCGAGCGACGGCCGTTTCCTGCCCTGTCCGTGTGATGGGCTGGATTCCTCGCCCGAAAGGCACCAACGTGCCGGGACTAGGAACTGGCCCCAACTGGGCAACCAACCAGGGGAGGGAGCTCAGCTCTACTATGCAGATCGGCGTCGATCTTGCCAAGTCCGTCTTCGAGGTCGCCGTCTCCGCGCTCCCCAGCCAGGTGCGGGAGCGGCGACGCCTTTTGCGTTCTGGCTTCGGGACCTACTTCGCCAAGCAGCCGCCCGGCTGGAGGCCTAGGCTTCGGCGCGCCACGGCAGCCGCCAGCTCCAGCCCCTAACGCACCAGGTGCCATGGCTACACCCCCGGGACGTCTCCTTTGATCCCAGGGGCCTCTGGACCGGGGCATTCGAGCGCTGGGGGTATCCGCCGTGGCTGCCGATCGGCGTGGGCGTGGCGGAGGTCTCGGGCGGCGTCGCGCTGGTGGTGCCGTGAGTTGCGAGTTACGGCGCGCCGGTGCTGGCGGCCGTGATGTCCGGGGCCTGGGCGACCTGAGCCGGCGACGGTCGCTGGACCGACGTGCTCTGGATCTCGCTCTACCTCGGCGCCCTGGCCTGGATCGGGTTCGAGTGGTGGGCCTATCGCTGGCACCCCGGAAGGCGGCAGCCCGCCGCCTGACGGCCGCGCTCCGATGCAGTCCGTGCGGTGGTCAGGTTGCTGGCAATCGGGGCATCGGCTGCGATCCGGCGAGTGCGGCCCGGGTGGCGGCGGCCTGGGAGGAGGTAGCGAGCAGCACACTGCCGCCCGCGCTGAAGGCCCCGAGCCCGAGCAGCGACAGCAGTGCGGCGGGGGGAACCCCGAACATCATGCCGAGGGCGGCAAAGAGCAGTGGCGGGGCGGCGCCGCCGAGGGCGGCGAGAAGCGCAACTTTGCGGGGAGTGACAGCGGTCAGGTGGCTTCCGCGCGCAACGCGGGCGAAGAGGAGGCCGAGATAGAGGCCCGAGATCCAGCCGAGTGCGCCGTAGGCCAAGGCGTGCCCGACGAGCCAGCTGCTCAGGGACGTGAGGGAGGCGAGTTCGGGGCTACTGGTCCACCGGATCAGCCCGACCGCCACGCCGAGGACCGTCCACGGGATCGCCCAGAGCCCCTAGAGCGTGAGGAGTGCACGGAAGGGACGCGAGAACGGCATGGGGCCCCTCCTGACCTTCCCCCCGGCTTAGGGCCAGTCAGGATCGGAAGATCGGGTCTGAGGAGTGCCCCTCCTCGGGGGTGAATAGGGCCGCATACTCTGCGGGCGTGCGGTTGCCCAGGCTGCTGTGGGGGCGGTCGGTGTTGTACTCCTGGCGCCACTGTTCGATGCGTTCCCGGGCCTCGGCGAGCGTGTCGAAGTGATGCTGGCTGAGGCACTCGTCCCGCAGCTTGCCGTTGAAGCTCTCGATGAAACAGTTCTCGATGGGGTGGCCGGGGCGAATGAAGTCGAGGTGGACGCCCTGGGCACTGGCCCAGTGGTCCAGGGCCTGGCTCACGAACTCGGGGCCGTTGTCACACACGATGGCCTGCGGCCGGCCCCGGAGGACGAGCAGCAGGTCCAGCGCCTCGACCACGCGCCACGCCGGTAGCGACCGATCCACCACCAGCAGCGGGCATTCCCGCGTGGCATCGTCCACCACGGTCCACACGCGGTAGGGCCGGCCCTCGGTCGTCGCATCCCGCACGAAGTCCATGCTCCACCGCTGATCGGGGCGGGTCGGGACCGGGGTGGGGACCCGGGTGGCCGCGACCCGCTTGCGACGGGGCCGCTGTCCCACGAGGAGCCGTCCCTCCCGCACCAGCCGTTCGACCCGCTTGTGATTCACGACCCCGCCCTCGCGGCGCAGGCGCCAGGTGAGCCGTGGACTGCCCCACCGCGGTTTCGCCACGGCCAGTTCCTCCAGCCGCTGGACCAGCGTGTCCGGCGGCCCAGGCCGGGCCGGGTACTGCACCAGGGAGCGATGGACGCCGAGGTAGCGGCAGGCGCGCCGCACGGGGAGCTCCCGGTGGGCGCAGGTCTCGGTGACGACCGCGCGCCGCTGGGCGGGCGTCACCACGCTTTTCCCAAGGCGTCCTTCAAGACCTGGATATTCAGCGCCTGGTCGGCCACCATCCGCTTGAGGCGGCGATTCTCGTCCTCCAGCGCCTTGAGCCGCTGCAGCTCCGCCTTGGTCATCCCGCTGTACTGCCGCTTCCAGCGGTAGAAGGTGTCGAGCGAAACCCCGTGCCGGCGGATGACTTCCTTCGCCGTGACACCCCCTTGGTGTTCCAGCAGGATGGCGACGATCTGTTCATCGGTATACTTCCGTTTCCCCTTCATGGGTCCACCTGGCGCTCGGCCGGTCAAGACCCTCCGATGCTAGCTGGCCCGGTTCCCGGGGGAAAGGTCATGAAGTCTGCCCGCAGGCGAGCGGTGACCATGTCAGCCTGCTTCTGGGAAAGGTATGCGGAGGCGGCGAGCGTAAGCAGAGTGATGGCGAAGAGGAGCAGCGTAGGGGAGAGCGCGGGCCCTCCCTGTGGATGGGTAAGATGGGAGAGGGTGCTAAGTCCAGCGATGCCAGTAATCGACCAATTGCTGACCGTCCAGGCGTGTCCCTTCGCCCACCAGATGTCGTGATGGGCCGTGGAGAAGAGGGTCAGCATTGCTGGCGTGCCGCCCTCCTTGTCGTTCACTAATGCACCGTACATGGGTCCTCCCAGTGAGTTTGGGTGCAAGTCCGAGCGGCGAGTCGTCAGGGAGACGTGACGGTTCTGTTGCCTAACGCTCCGCATCAGCTGCAGGGTGCGGCGCGGTCTGGGAAGCCTACGGATAGAGGGCTGGCCGTGCTAGCTCTATCGCCACCCTACGGCCGCGCCGTGGCCACAGCTGCGGTAGTTACGCGGTACAGCGTCGCAACAAGGCGGCTGTGCGGAGGACATGATCGAAGTACCGCCACACCCGAACGGTGGTCAGAGGGAACGCTTCGCCAAGCACGTACCGGCCGCTATCGCGCAGGCGAGCGAGAAAGCGTTCATCTACCACGCCTTGCGAGTGAACCACTAAGTGCCGCACTGCATCGAACTCGTCGACGACAAGTGGTGTCGCGAGATCTGGCAGGCGGACCATTGCGATGGGAGGCAAGCGTGGCGGAGTAGAGGTGAGTCTAGTCAGGGACGGCACCAGGGACTCACGAGGACTGCCCCCTCTCTGTTGGACGAAATGTTCTAGGGCAGAGTGAAGTAGGACCACTGCCATCGCTTGGTCGGCATCGTAGTGTGATGGCTTGGCGATGACAGTGTAGAAGAGGCCGTACATTAGGGCTTCGCCATCAGCTCGCGTAAGGGTCAGAGGAGGGTGCTCAAATGTGACAAGCGAGTCACTCGCCTGGTCAGGTGCGGCTGCCTCGGGGGCGTTCAGGGCGTCGGCCACGTGCCGGCATAGCCACCTGAAATGGTCGCCGCCCGTTGGGACATCGAGCGCGGTACACCAGGAATAGAGTATCGACCCGTAGGCAAAGGTGAATCCTTGCCATGCTAGCGCGGACTCGGGGGACTCTGATGGAAGCGGCGAACCAAAGTCGAATGGCGACATGGATACCTCAATCATTCACTGCCTTATAACGCCCCGATGGCCGAGCCCTGCCACCATTATGTGCGCGGATGGACTCCTCCCCCGAACGGCACCACTGTGCTAGGCCTGCGAAGCGGCCCCAACTGGGCCACGAACCACGGGGAGGAGCCCATGTCTACTATGCAGATCGGCGTCGATCTTGCCAAGGCCGTCTTCGAGGCGGTCGTCTCAGTGGTCCCCGGCCGGCTATCGCCCCTCACCTATCGGCCGAGGCCCACCAGCCAGCAGGAGTCTAGTTTCCAACTGTCTACTTGACGGGAAAGCGTACGCTGGCCGTCACCGCGGCGCTGGCCGACGACACCGTGTCGGCGTTCATGCGGCCGAGGCTGGAGACCGTGCTCGAGAAGATCCGGGCCTTGGAGGGCAAGGCCGAGGCGGTGCGGACGAAGCTCGCGCGGCTGGCCGAGCAGATGCCCGCCCCCCAGTTGCTGCAGCCGGCGCACTGGATCTGGGTGCTGACGGCCACCTCGCTCGTCGACGACATCCACCGCTTCCGTTCCGGGCGCCACTTCGCAGCCTACTTGGGTCTCACCCCCCTGGGAGCGCTCCAAAGGCACGGTGCGGCGCCTCGGCGTGATCACCAAGCAGTGCAACAGCTACCTCCGGACGCCCTGGATTCACGGCGCCCGCGCGGCGCTGCGGGCAGGCACGGTCACCCGGCAACCGGATGATCTCCGCGCCTGGGCGATGGCAGCCGCGGCGCGGCACTGCCTAATCGTGGCGCCGGTGGCGCTGGCCAACAAGCTGGCGCGGGTGTGCTGGCAGCTGTGGCAGGAGGGGCGACCATGTTAGCGGCGTGCGCCCCGCTGAGAAGGGGACCACCACACGAGCTCCTTGCGGCATCACGACGATGGCGTCCGGTCAGACCAGCGCGGGGACGGGCCGATAACAACCGTGGCCGTCCGGGCCGTTCAATGCGAGTGGCACCCCGCGGTCGACTTGCCATCGTGGCCAAGGCCCTGAGGGGCCCACGGATGGGCCGGAGATACGACTGCAGTCGGCCTCACGCTATCGGAATGCCCTCGCGCCCAGCCGGGGAAACATCCAGATATGGAAGTTAGGCTTCTGTCCTGCGCTAGGCTGGCACCACCATGACCCTGGCGATTTCAAGGACGTGGCGCTGGAGGACGCCGATGGAGTCGATGAGGTCCCCATGCGCTGTCCAAAAGGTTTCTGAATCGAAGCTGGGGGCGTTTGGGTACTGAGCCCGGTACCTGGGGTCATCCTTAACGAGCTCCGAAATCACCTTGATCCAGTGAGTGCCAATTGCGTCTACATCATCGGCGCAGGCCTTCGCGGACTCGTGACTGATGGCGCCGAGCGTAGCAAGGAGAGAAGCGCTGATCGATACGAGGCGTAGCTCGGCCATCATCTTGACTTTGAGCTCGTCGAGGCGCGTATCGAACCACTGGAACTTTGCAAGATCGGCCGCTGTGGCTATCTCCCCCAGTGAGGAAACAAGAGTGCCTTGATACCGGGCGATGAGCTCCCTGAACCGCCCCGGGTATTCCGGAGACTCGGTTATGTGAGTGCCCCCGCGGCGGCGTGAGCCGTCTGGGTGCGGTGATACTGCGCTTCGTACTCCGTCGGCGGGACGTAGCCGAGCGGTGCCAGCAGGCGCTGGGTGTTGT